>JAXDKH010000321.1:0-3620 GCA_034667185.1 Chloroflexia bacterium
CTGATAATCTTTCGCTAAAGTTCGCAACCAGTAATTCTCTCGTTCTCTGAGAAGTACCGTTGGCACCCCACGTTCTAGAACAGCAACACGAAGTACCTCCGGCCCATAAGTGTGCCAAGCTTCGGCAAGACCAGGTAAGCCTTCCCCGCGTTCGTTATAGAAGACATGGTCCTTTATCCGCTTCCTAATGGACTGGGTGATGCCCACGTACACAATTGGAAGGCTCTCATGGGTTATGGCATATACTCCACTTTCCTGGGGTAATCTTGTGTACTCAAGAATAGGCACTGTTTCGTCAAACCAATGCATTTCCTCCACTTGGTTTTCCCTTCCTTGTAGGCACATCCACCGTCGAACCAAGAGCTTCCTAGCACTAGCTTGGCGTGATGCGGTTCCACCTCTTATTCACGAACTATAACTTCCCTGCCGCAAGTCGGGCACCTGAAGAGCCTGCCGCCGTTTCGCTGCTCTCCGGTGTCTTCCGCCCGATGGGCGTTCTCGCAGACATAGCCTGCAAGGCGGGCCGGGTTGCCGTAGACAAGCCCGAAGTCCGGCACGTCCCGCGTGACCACCGACCCGGCACCTACCAGCGCGAACCGTCCAATCGTCACGCCCGCCACGATCACCGACCCGGCTCCCAACGAGGCCCCTTCTTTCACCAGGACCTCCCCGACCTCCCAATCCGCATCGCGCTTGATCGAGCCATCGGGGTTGATGGCCCTGGGCAGCCTGTCGTTCGTGAAGACCACGTGCGGGCCTACAAAAACGCCATTTTCCAGCGTGACGCCGTGGTAAATGCTCGCCCGGTTCTGCACCTTGACGTTGTCGCCGATGCGCACGCCGAAGTCCACGTATGCCCCCTTGCCCAGGATGCAGTTACGCCCTATCACCGCCCCTTCCCTTACCTGGGCTTCGTGCCAGACCCTTGTGCCCGGCCCAAGTGTCGCCTTCGGGGAAACGTCGGCTGTGGGGTAGATGTAGACCTCATCGCTCATTGCTTACCTCGCGCTGGAAAGTGCCACTTCAGCCTCTTACATCAATGACCACTGCTTGCACGGCGTTGTTGCAATAGCCCAACCTGTTCCAGCCTGCGACGTCCGGCTGCACGTTACCTAGTTCGTCAATTGCCCTGGCCCTCAGGACGTGGCGGCCCAGCTTGGTGGGCGTCCCGTCGAACTCCCAGCGCCGCCAGGTGTAGGGTGCAGGCGGGTCAAGCAAGCGTGCAGGACGCCATGCCCCGCCACCTTCGAGGCTCACATCGACCGACGCAACAGCCCCACGCCCCGACCAGGCGACCCCCGTGATTGTAAAATCGCCCGGCTGGACGACCTCGCCCTGCCTGGGGCTGGTGATGAGCGCCCTGACCTGAATGTCACGCACCGGAAGGATCTCGTCAGAATCTGGGTAGTCGAGGACGTAGCGCTCGTGCTGGTAGTAGCCGGTAAAAGGTCGTTCCAGCACCGTGATCGCGGCCAGCCACTTGACTGAGGCCATACCATACCAGCCGGGCACCAGCAGGCGCACAGGCCCACCATGCTCGGCCGGAAGGGGAGCGCCGTTCATCTCGTATGCCAGCAGCGTGTCGGGGTGCAGCGCCTTTTCCATAGGCAGGGAGCGCGCAAAGGGTGCCTCGGGCGAGCCGGAGCCGGGTACTCCCCTGTCTGCCCCCTCGAACAGCACCTCCACCGCACCTGTAAGTGGTCCTGCCCCTTCGAGGAGCGAGGCCAGTCGCACACCCTTCCACAGCGCGGTAGCTACAGCCCCATGACCCCACGGCTCGCCCGGCGGCAGCGGTGAGAAGCCCGTACGCCCGTTGCCCGCGCATTCCAGTGTGACAGACAGTTCCCGCGCTGGCATCGACAGCAGTTCGTCCAGGGAAAGCTCTACCTGCTCCGCAACCGCCCCACCCAACCTCAACCGCCAGGTGTCACTCGCGACCGCAGGCACTGAGAAGTTGCTGCGAACGTAGAAGTTCTCGTTGGGAGTGAAATACTCACTGAGGGCGGACAGCGGGGTCTCGGCGTTGAACGGTTCCTGCTTGACAACCACCAGGCGCTCGCTAGTGGCATCCGTCGCTGAGTGGTCTGCTTGCATCTAAATCACGCTCGCTTCCAATGTGAAGAGATGAGTCCGAAGAGCCATTATAGAGCAAGTCGCGCCGAGTGCGCATGCCCAATGTTCCGCAACAAAGATGATGCATGACTTGATGGGATAAAATCGCGAGCACTCAAAGCTCCCCTTTGTCATTCTGAACGCAGTGAAGAATCTCGTCCTCTATGCAGGTGTCGCGCATTTCTCATGGGAGATACTGACTTACAGAAAGGTGGTACTTGGTTGCTGGAGGACGAGATTCTTCACTGCGTTCAGAATGACAAGGAAGGTACGCGTTACTCCCTTCTGACTGTACAACCACTCCGGCTGGCTAGCGGAACTTGCCCCGGCCAACCACCGGCCACACATCCAGCACCGTATCGCCCTCAACGAGGTAGAACTCGTCGTGCATGCTGCAGGTAGCGCAGGCGTGGTTGGGTATAACTTCCACCCGGTCGCCCACGCGCAGGGGGAGGCTCACACCCTCGATGATGCCGTGCTCCTCGCTGGCGCGCGTGATGATTGCGCCGGGGTAGTCCTTTAGCTCGCCGTAGGTCCAGGTGGCGTAGTGGTCGCTCGACAGGGCTTTGGTGCCGCTGTCGAGGATGTATCGGCCTGGGGCAGGCGTGCTCACCACAGTAGCTAACACCGTGAGTGCGCACTCGTCCCGCCGTACGGTGCCCAACTCGACCTGCTTCAGATCGCCAAAGACGTAGACGCCGGGCCGCACCTCGGTCACGCCCTGCGTTTCAGCGACGAACGGCATCGAGGGCGTAGAGCCGGTGGAAATCACCCTGACAGGCAGCCCGAGCACCGACAGCCGCTCTGCCGCTTCAAGCAACATCGACGCCTCAGAGTGCCCCACCATGCGGCGCTCCTCTTCCGAGCAAGCAGCGTAGGAATGGCCAGAAAACTCCATCAGCCCCTCGAATGTGAGGCCGGGGGCGCGGTCTAACGCCTGTGCCAGTAACACCGCCGCATCCGCATTGGGCAGACCGGTCCGCCTAAAACCCGTGTCGATCTCGACCAGCACGGGCACGGTTACACCCAGCGGCCCGAAAAAGGCCGACATCATCTCAACACCTTCCAACGAGTCGGCGGCAACTGCAACTCGCGCGCGTTCCAGCAGCGGCAGGAGTCGCCGATACTTGCTCTCCCCAATCAGCGGGTAGGCAATGAACAGGTCGTCGAACCCGGCCTCTACCATGACCTCCGCCTCGCCGACCTTGGCAACCGTGATGCCCCGCGCTCCCGCCGCTACCTGCAAGCGCGCCACGTCAGGCGATTTGTGCGTCTTAGTGTGCGGCCTCAGGGCTACACCGTTCCTGTCGCAGGCCGCCTGCATCTCCGCGATATTGCGCTGCATGCGCTTGAAGTCCACGAGCAAAGCGGGTGTGTCAAGCTCGTTCAGGCTGGTCATCTGCTGCTCCATGTGTAGTTTCGCCATGCAGCTACCAGTATACCGTGAAAACGACCCTTTGCCGCCCATTTGTTGTATTAACTGTATAGTGGAACCCAGGCTCCCGGCA
>JAXDKH010000322.1:0-8503 GCA_034667185.1 Chloroflexia bacterium
AAAGTACCGCAAGAAAGAGGAAACATCCTGGTAGAGGACGAGATTCTTCACTGCGTTCAGAATGACAAAGTCCACTTTTGGGTGCTCTTCTCCGTTCTTATGCTATTGGGGTGACGCCTAAAACGCCGCCGCCACCGCCTCCAGAGCCGAGGGGTTTTCCAGGGCCGACAGGTCGCCGGGAGGCTCGCCCAGGTAGCTCTGCCGGACGAGGCGGCGCAGCATCTTGCCGTTGCGGGTGTGCGGTAGCTCGGTGACGAACTTGACGGCCCCAGGCTTGAGCGACTTGCCCAGGTGAGCCACTATACACGACCCTATCTCCTGCCTCAACTCTTCGCCCGGCGCATGCCCGGCACGCAGGGCCACCAGCACTACCAGCGACTCACCCTTCATGTCGTCCGGCACGCCTATCGCGGCTGCCTCAGCTACCGCAGAATGGGACACAGCCGCCGACTCCACCTCCGCCGGACCTACGCGCTTGCCTGCTACCTTGATTGTGTCGTCGGAGCGCCCTAGTATGTACCA
The DNA here is from genome assembly GCA_034667185.1 of Chloroflexia bacterium. Taxonomy (GTDB): domain Bacteria; phylum Chloroflexota; class Chloroflexia; order QHBQ01; family JADMIH01; genus JADMIH01. Next base: position 523 of record JAXDKH010000322.1, read on the forward strand.
GAAACCATCCTCGTCAACCCGCGCCCAGTCGCCGTGCACCCACAGGCCGGGGACGCGAGACCAGTAGGTATCCAGGTACCTTTCCTTGTCGCCCCAGAAGCCCTCGGTCTTTCCTACCCAGGGCAACCTGAGAGCCAGTTCACCTACCGCGTGCCGCACCGGATTACCGCCTGCATTGACTACATCCGGCAGCATGCCGGGGACTGGGCCGCTGAACGCGCATGGCTTGATGGGCAGCAGGGGGTTGCAGCTAAGGATGCCGCCCGACACCTCCGTACCGCCGGAGTAGTTGATGATGGGGAGCTTACTCCCGCCCACTACCTCGAACAGCCACTGCCACGGACCTGGATTCCACGGTTCGCCCGCCCCGGCAAGGAACATGAGGCTACCCAGGTCGTGAGCATGCACCCAGTGCTCGCCATGACCCATGAGGGAACGCACGGCGGTAGGCGAGATGCCTAGATGGGTGATGCCGTGTCGCTCCACCAGGGACCAGAGTCGGTCGGGTTGAGGGTGGCTGATGGAGCCTTCGTACAGCAAGCAGGTGGCCCCCAGCATCAGCGAGCCTGTGATAGCCCACGGCCCCATCATCCAACCGATGTCGCTTATCCAGTAGAGCACATCGCCTTGGTGCAAATCGAAGCAGTGGGCCAGTTCCTGCGCCGCTTTGACCGGGAACCCGGCGTGTAGGTGTACTACGCCCTTCGGCCTGCCGGTGGTGCCGGACGTATAGATGATCATGTACGGCTCGTCAGCGGCGGTTCTGACGGTCTCGCATTCTTCTGCCTGCCGACCGATCAGTTCATGCCACCATCTGTCTCTGCGAGGCGTCCACGCTACTTTGCTAGCATGTGTATCGCCGTGCCTGCTGACGACCAGCATGTGCTCCACGGTTGGTGACGCGGCGACGGCTTCGTCGGCGGCATCTTTCATGGATATCCACTTGCCACCCCTGTAGAAACCGTCAGCCGTCACCAACAGCTTTGCCTCGCAGTCCTGGAGGCGAGAGGCGACGGCAGCCCCGCCATAGCCGGAGAAGATGGGCGTGTATATTGCGCCAATCTTGGAGATCCCGAGGATTGCCACCGCCGTTTCGGGCAGCATCGGCATGTACACGCCCACGCGGTCGCCACGACCTATGCCGAGCGCGCGCAAGTCGTTAGCGGCCTGGTTCACCTGCCCCTGTAGCTCTCGGTAGCTGAGCTTGCGAACCTCCCCATCTTCCCCCTCCCACCCGATCGCAGTTGAGTCGGCGAGAGCACCCTCAGCGTGCTTATCCACCGCGTCGTGTACGTAATTGTAGCTACCGCCCACGAACCAGCGCGCCCATTCTACCCCGCGGGAGAGGTCCAACACCTGCGTGTATGGTTCGTACCACTCCAACCCCAGGTCCTCAACTACAGCCTGCCAGAACCAGGCAGGGTCGCCGCTGTATCGCTCCACCAGTTGGCCGAACGTATCCAGGCCGTGCCGCAGCATGAAACGGCGCAAACGGCTCCGTTCTATATACTCGGGCGTGGGCCGCCAGGCGATCTCCGGTGAGCCGCTGTCTTGGGCGAAGGAACTGTAAGCCATCAGTAGCTTGGCACCTTGCTTCTCGACTCTATCTCGATGCCGGCCACTACGCCTGCCAGCAGCCCGGTCGCCATGTCCGCCCCGGAACTGTGGCCGATAGAAAGCAGGCGGCGTGCAGGGACGGCAATCGCGGTTGTATCGCCGGCGAGCAAGGCAGCCCCAAGCTCCATCGCGGGTGCGTACAGCAAGCCGCCACCCGCGTGCCACAGGAGCCGTACGCTGATGTCGTTGGTCCGTGCGGGGGCCGACATGCGTACCGCTTCAACCTGGTAACGGGCAAAATCTGCCGGGATCGATCCTAGCTGCGCCTGCCACACCAGGGTTGCGAGTACACCCGCCGCGATGTCATCCCCGGAAGGGGTAAGGCCGATACCGAGGCCCAGCAAGCTGACCAGGGCTTGTGACGCAGAGTGCGAGTCCAGGCCGGTCGCGGCGGCTTGAAAGTTGGTTACCCTCGCTGCCAGTCGGCCTAGCAGTGTGTCGCTCGCAGTGGCGTTCCTCCTGAGCAGTGGCACTTCGCTCAGAAGAGGTAAGCTACGGCGCCAGCCGTACAGGTAGGCCGCTAGACCGCACGCACCGGTGCTGCACCAGCTTCCTCCCATCAAGCTGAGGAGTGCTCTGACCGCGTTGATGCGCTCGGCTACGCTCCCAATCGTGCTGGGCAAGTCAGCCTGCCAGCTGTGGGCGCTCGTTAACTCAATCCTTGCGATGCCCTTCAGTTCGAGGGATGCTTCGGTGCAAACGAAGGTTAGGTCCTCGCTCCCCTTTAACAAACGGACGAGCGAATTGATGTCGTGCACTCGCAACGTAAATGGGCCTTCCTCAGCAGCCTGCCCCACGATGCCTAGGACTTGGCCTTCGTGGCAGCGCAGATAGACGGCATTGCTCAGTACCGCCAGCACCCGCCCGTGGGTGCCTGCCAGTTGGGCTAATTCCGGTCCGGCTGATATTGCTGTGAAATAATGCATGATATCGGGGGCGGGCACGATGCATCGTGCCCCTACAGGATTGTCTCGGCCAGTGCCTTCACGGCCTCGGTGAAGCACTCGATTGGCGGGCGCACCAGGCCGGCACCGACCTGCCCTACTCCCGCCTCTTTGTGGGCGATACCTGTGTTGATGATCGGTAGTGTGTTGGTATCCAGCACCTTGCGCACGTCTATGCCCGTGGGTGTGCCCGCGAAGCCGAGCGCGGGCATGGTCCAGTTGGGGTTGCGTGCCAGTGTGATGGTGTGCATCGAACGGGTGAAGTTCAGTGCATCCTCGGGTGTGCCGCCCACCACCTTCACCACCGCGGGTGCGCCGCCCATCGCGAAGCCACCCAGCCCCGCCGTCTCGGTGATCGCGCTGTCGCCTATGTCGCCTGCCGCGTCCGCCTCGGTGAAGCCGGGCAGGTAGACGCCATCAGGTACCGCCGCGGGGCCTGTGAACCACATGGCCCCGGTGCCCGCGACACGAATGCCGAAGTCCACGCCGTTGCGCGCCATTGTGACCACGACGGTCGAGTAAGGAATGTCCTGGGCGCTATCAAGCATGGCTTTGCAGGCTGCCATGGCCAGGTTGAGGAAGAAGTAGTTGTTGGCGGCAATAGGGTCGAGCGCGGAAGCGGCCCTTTCGCGGTCGTCCAGCGCGCGGATTAGGGCCGGAGCCAGCGTCTTGAAGAGTAGCGAAGTGGCAGCAATGTGCCGGTTGTGCAGTTCGTCTCCCATTTGGAGGGCCTGGGCCATGAGGGGCTTGAGGGGCACGCTGCCCAACGCCCTGATGCCGACCTGCAATGTTGGCCCAAGCACGTCGCACATCCACCGCAGCCGGGCCAGTACCTCCGGGGCATAAGCACCATAGCGCAGCACCTTGCCCATGCCCTCGTTCAGGGAGGAATAGGCGTAGTTGCCCCTATCGGCGTTGCGCACCACGAACATCGGCATCGAAGGGGACACAAGACCGGCCATCGGCCCCACTGCACCGTGGTGGTGGCAAGGCTCGAACCGCACCTCGCCTGCAGCTGCCATGCTCCGGGCGCTATGCTCGTCCGGAGCCCAGCCCTCCAGCATAATGGCTCCGATTACCGCGCCCTGCATAGGACCGCACATCCGGCCCCAGTCGATGGGCGGGCCGGAGTGATACAGCACGCGGTCGTCCATCTCAGGCCATATGTCACGGGCGGGGCGCACGTCCTCCCATATCGGATCAGCGGCCAATATGCGTTGCAGAGCCTCCTCGTTGGCCGCCTTGATGCGCGCCCCAACGCTGCCGGGAGCATCATCATCTGACATGATAGCGAGCAGCGCACCAAGCCGTGGGTCGCCCTGCGCCGGAGGCTGCCAATCAACGTGCAGGTACGTTGCACCGACTTGTTCCAGCGTCTCAGCGAAGGTCTTGACGCCCACATTTAGAACTGTAGGGGGATTGCTTAGCAGATCGGCTATCTTGTTGTCTGACATTGAATCGTACTCCACCAGGCTCCCGGCAGTTTCAACCACTGTGCCGGCTGGCTATCTTCACGGCCAACTGGGCAGCAGCGGCATTGCTTGGCGCGATTATCGCCCCGGCCTGAAGCAGCGTCTGACGTTGCTTCCCAAGACCTTGCGGGTCGCCCTCGGTGCCGCAAATATGCACCACCACCGGCAGTGCGCGCCCTTCCCTCGAAGCAAGCTCCCTCGCCTGCCGGATTGTGGGAGCAAGCGCACCGGCTGGGTCTGCGTGAGCGCCGAAGCCCAATACCACGTCCAGCAGCAGCACCGCTACTTCAGGGTCGGCAGCCTCTTGCAACAGGCGTTGGGCGCGTGTAGAAAAGTCGATCATGGGATGGGGGCGGCCCACGGTGAACTCGTCGGACCCAAGATCGAGGCAAGTATGGCCGCGACTGATGTGGGGGTTGGCGAGCGCCAGTTCCTTCGACAGCGGCGTATTGGAGTAGATCGGCCCATCCAGCGCGCCCTGCATCTGCCACATCGCTTCGTAGCAGAAGGTGCCGCCCGAAAAGAGGCCGCGAACGTAGCGTTGCGTAGGCTCCAGACCTGCAATGGCTGTGTCTACAGCGCCTTCCTCAGCACTCAATAGGGGTTCGCCCTCCACCTCGCGTCCATAGGCGAGCCGGACGGCAGCCCTTGCAGCTTCCTCAAGCGTAGAAGCAAACTCCTGCGTGCCCTGGCGTTGAAAAGAGTCTGGCCGTGTGCCAACGAACATGAAAATAACTGGCTTCTCGGCACCCGTCGCAGCTTGCAGCACGCGCTCCAGCACACCAGGGTTTGGGGGCTTTGACACTACCACGACGACCTCCGTAGCCGGGTCAGCGAGCAGCGCCCGCAGCCCCGCCACTGTCATCTCGGCCTGTACCTGGCTAGACAGGTCGCGGCTCCCCGTGCCGATAGCGTGAGAGATGCCACCGCCGTACCGGTCGATTAGCGAGGTGACCTCCTGCATACCGGTGCCGGATGCCCCGACCACCCCAATCTTGCCCCGCTGCACCACGTTGGCAAACCCGAGGGGCACGCCGCCAATAATCGCCGTACCGCAATCGGGACCCATGAGCAGCAGACCCCTCTCGGCGGCAAGCCTCTTCAGCGCGACTTCGTCCTCTATGGAAACGTTGTCGCTGAAGAGCATGACATGCCTACCCAGCAGAAGCGCCTTGCGTGCCTCCGCAGCCGCGTAGATGCCGGGCGTGGATATGAGCACCAGGTTGGCTTCCGGCAGTTCTGCTAGCCCCGCCGAGAGGTTGTGCGGCACTATTTCGGCGCGCTGCGCACCCGTGCCGGTTGCCACGTCGTTGCGGAGCAGGTCGTCCAGCATGGAGAGCGCAGCCTCAAGCGTCGGTTCGGTGCCTCGCAGGGCCACTATGAGGTCGTTGGGCCCCGCACCACCTGCGCCGTCTTCCAGCAGGCCCGCCTCGCGCATGATCTCCAGGTTGGGTTCGGTGCCCATCATCAGGGCGACGTCGTCCATGCCCTCCAACTCGCGCAGCCTGACCGCCACCTCCATCAGGGTGACCGAGTCCTGGTACCTGTTTCTCTTGATGAGATTAGCGATCTTCATATGAGTCCCTTACGGAATCGCTGTAACGCGCCACTTATAGCGGGAGTGGTTCGGGGATTCTAGCAGCTTTGGCGGGATATTTCAATGGAGGCTCCCCAGGAGATAGACCAGGCAAAGAACCAGCAGGAGCCAGCAGAAGCCAGCGCATGTCTGCAGAGTATAAAAGAGAAAAGGGCTGCAAGCCGTAGCCTACAACCCTTATCACACATCTCGTTGCGTTTTCCACCACCAGCATCTATTGGGTGCTACCCCTTCATCGTGCTGCGCGAGCGCTTTAGCGTCCTCGGTCATACGGTCCCGGAGAAGATACCAGGATTTTGTTTTTCACGAAGCCCTGGCCCTCCACGCGACCATACAGCCGTCAGGCTTGGCTTTGGATTATGCGGCGTCCCGCCCGAACTTCCTGTACCCCTTCAACTTGCGTCTTATGGTGCGCAGGGCCTTCTTGTTGCGGTACATCGTCACAACCCACGAGTCATCGCTTGAGACGATGACGACGGCGTCGTGCAGTTTGACTAGCCTCGGTTCTACCTTGCGGTATCGCTCGACGTCTTTCTTGCGTATGAAATAGAACCGTACACCAGTACGGCGCTCAAGAACGCCGTACTTCAATACCAGTCCTATATCCCTGCGCTGCATGTTGCACTGCGCAAGCCGCCAGTTAGAGTGGGCGGTGAACCGCGGTACTTTCCTAAGTACGTGCGGTTTGTTACCTTCCGATGCCTGCGATGATTCCTGAACGTCCCGATTTTCACATGCCTCTATGTGCATATGTTGGGTGCAATCCTCCTTGGAGCGAACGGACAAGCCGTCCCACTCTAAAGATGGAACACGCAAGCGAGATGCAAGACCATTATACATCCATTTTGGCGTGAAGGCAATAGTTAATGTACTTAGTTTCGAGACGTGGGAGACCAGCTAACCCGCAATCTCCAGCAGCGCGGCAACCAACTGCTCAATATCCCCCGCCGTGTTGTAGTGCACCGCGCCCACCCGCAGCGCACCACCCTTACCCTCAAGGCCCAGTCGTTCCATTATGTCAAGAGCATAGTAGTTGCCGGTCCAGGCGAATATACCCCTCTCTCCAAGCTTACGACCTACTTCGACCGTGTCCTGCCCCTCCACCGTGAAGCAGAAGGTCGGCACGCGCTCGTCCAGGCGTGAGGGGTCGGTGATGCCGTAAATGCGCAGGCCGGGCACCGTTTGGAGGCCGTCGAGCAGGGCAACGCTTAATGTCTTCTCGTACTCGCGTATGGCGGTCATGGCGGCTGATAGGGCCTCTCGCTGGCTGCTACTGGCTGCGAGACCCACATGGCGCCTGCCTAGCTCCGTCAGATAGTCCAGGGTTGCGACCAGTCCGGCTATGCACTCGTGGTTCTTGGTGCCCGTCTCGAACTTCTCGGGCACGGTGTGAGGCGCGGGCCTGAGCTGGTAGGGCCGCAATCGCTCCAGCAGATGCTCCTTGCCGTACAGGATGCCGAGGTGCGGGCCGAAGAACTTGTACGACGAGCACACCAGGTAGTCCACGTCCAGCGCCTGCACGTCGATGGGGCCGTGAGGGCCGTAGTGGACCGCGTCTACCCACACCAGCGCGCCCACCGCGTGCGCCATCTCTACGATCTTCGGCAGGTCGGGTACAGTGCCTACGGCGTTTGAAGCGTAGGTTACGGCCACCAGCCTGGTGCGTGACGACAGCAGAGCGCCCAGGGCTTCCATGTCAAGCGTGCAGTCCTCTAAATGCACCGGCACCCGCTTGACTATAACACCACGTTCGGCCAGGTCGCGCCAGGGGGTGACGTTGGCGTCGTGGTCCAGTTCGGTAATGAGGATTTCGTCGCCGGGGTTGAGGTCTCTGCCAATGGCGCGGCTAATCGCGAAGGTCAGGGTAGTCATGTTGGGACCGAAAGCGATTTGGCGCGGAGATGCGGCACCCAAGAATGCGGCCATGCCCTGTCGCGCCTCAGCTAGCATGGCGTCGGTGCGCTGGCTGGTGAGGAACGCCCCGTGCACGTTGGCGTTGGCCGAACTCAGGTACGCCGTGATGCCCTCCATCGTGCGCGAGGGCACTTGGGTACCTGCGGGATTGTCCAGGTAGACGACTGCCTTGCCGTCCAGATCGATGTCCAGCGAGGGGAACTGCGACCGCACCCACTGGCTGTCTATGCTTGTCGATACCTGCGCGTTCACCATATTTTTCCTCGATCTGGAAATTAGAATTTCGAATTGCGAATCTAGTAGATATCCAAGCAAATTCGCAATTCTAATTTCCAAATTCCGACGCTTGGGCACCGGGATTGCTAAGCTACATAGGGTTACACTATAACACAGACGAGTGGAGAGTGAGACCATCATTTTCGTGAGGAGCAGCATCG
>JAXDKH010000323.1:0-6742 GCA_034667185.1 Chloroflexia bacterium
CTTGGTTAGCCACTGAATAGCAGTCTCTTGAAGAGATCGACTTGTCTGCTCTGCCGTTTGCTTTAGCAGTTTGTAGAGATCTTCGGGGATTTCCAACCGTAACGTGTGAGTCATAGGTCATACTCAGGTTCCTAAGAGATATGGCATAAATGGAAGCCATAGATTGCAGTCACCAAGATAGTCCCTGTCATTTCGAACGCAGTGAGAAATCTCGTCCTCTACGGAGATGTTGCCTTTTTCATTTTATACTCAAGTGCAGCAAGAAAGATGCTACTTGAGTGCTGTTGGACGAGATTTCTCACTGCGTTCGAAATGACAAGGTAGGAGCCCACGTACTAATCTCCGCAATTCATGTTTTCGTAGCTTCTCACCAATGGCACTTGTTGGCTCACTCCCCAAATAAGTCCTCCAAACTCGCCTTCCTCTGCTCGCTCTTGACGATGTTCTCACTTACCATCCGCGCCTGACCCGCCGTGGTGGACGGTCCTGCGGTAGTGAGGCTCTTGTAAAAGTCGGCGTCGAAGGAGCGCACGCGCAGCACTACCTCCATCGGGACGGCGTGGCCCATGACCATCACCTCTTGCTTGCTGTCGAGGGTTGCCAGGAGCGCCTTTAGCTGCCCGCCGCCGCGGATGCCCATGAACACCGACTCTATGTCCTTGTCGTCATTGAGCAGGGCGGTGACGCGGGTGCCTATCTGCGACATCACCTCGTCGTCTATGCCGGAGGGACGCTGGTCGATCACCATGAGCGTGACCAGGTACTTGCGCATCTCGCGGGCTATCGTGCCGAAGATGGTCGTGCTGTCGCGGCCCAGGAACTTGTGGGCTTCCTCAATCGTGATCATCAGGGGGCGGGGGGCCTCAGTGCCCTCACGGTCCTGCTCGTGCCGTTCGGACCATTTGACCCATTCGTCGTGGATGCGCTTGGTGAGGATGTTGGCTACCAGCATGTAGGCCAGGGTGCTGCGGAACTTGCCGAACATGAGGATTACATGCCTGCCCGCCCGCAAGTCGTTGATCAGCCCGTCGATGCCGGTGCCCACCGCCTGCTTGGAGTTGACCACGAAGGAGAAGTCGGCAATGTTCTCCAGGCGGCGTTTCAGGGCCTCCACCGAGCCGCTGTTGGCCCCGGTCTCGGTGCAGTACGCCTCCACTTCGCCCGGCCCCATGCTCACCAGCCGCTCGATCCAGTTGCGGCCCATTTTGCGGTAGGCTTGCCGCGCCGTGATGAGCATGGCCGAACCTTCGCTCATCTTGAGCTCGCTACCGAGCGCCTCTATGTCCTCAATCGTGATGTCGCTGAGGGCGATGCGGATTACACCGTCGGCACCTCCGCGCTTGCGGCTGTCCTCCTCGTCCATCGTGTAGAGGGCCACGCGGCTCTTGCCGAACAGGTCGCGCAGGCCTTTGGCGTACCTGCCCTGGCCCCTCGGCTCTAGCTCCTTCTCGGTGGCGTACTCGGAGTGCATGTCGAAAATGAGGTTCACCGCCGACTCAGATTTGATGAGCCCGCACAGGAGGAGGCGGGCCAGCATGCTCTTGCCAGTGCCCGAACGCCCGAAGATGCCGTTGGAGCGCTCCACGAACTTGCGCAGGTCGATGCAGATTGGCGCATCCGCCGCCAGGCTCTCGTCAAGCTCGCGTGGGGAGCCTACGATGAAGTGGTGCTTGTCCTCGGTGCCGAAGACGGTCTGGTAGTCCTGCTGCCCGGCGGTGTACGACTGGCTGAATGGGCCGGGGATTGTGCGCGCTGGGCGCACGCTTCCCTCCACCATCTCCAGGGCCAGGCGCACGTTGCACTCGGCATACGTGGTGGAGCGTGAGAGGGTATCGCGTATGAGGGGCGAGGAGGAGTCGGGCGGGTCCATGCCCACGGCGGGGTCGGTGGTCGCCAGCCGGAACGCGCCTATCGTGCCGAAGAAGCGCAAGTGCTGCCCCTCGACCACCACAAATTGCCCCTGCCGCAGTAACTCCACCGGCTGCTCGCGGCGCAGGTGGATGGTCACGCCGCGCTCGGTGTCAGCTGCCGTCACCTGTCCGAGAAGGGCGCGTTCCGCCGTGCCGTGCCCGTTGCGCTCGGTCTCCAGGCGGGACATGAGTTGAGATACCAGGCTGTTGTCTTTGCCGTTGCCGTTCATGCTGTGCGTCCTCTCAAGGCTCTTTGAAATAACTATAAAAGAAGAAGAAAGGGGTAACTGGGGGACACCCCCAGCCCCCCGTCAGGGGAGTACCCCTGCACCCCCTTTGTGAGGGAGAACTGGGGACGCTACCACGCTCCGTCAGGGGAGTACCCCAGCGCCCCACATGCTGCCTGAACTTGTACAGACTGCCCGGCGCGCTTCAACACTCGCAGGGCCAGGAAGGTAATCCAGGGCGAGGGCTGTTTCTTCTGGCCGAAATCGAAGCCGCTGTAGGGCTTGTTCACGCTCTCGGCTAGCCATTTGCCGTCGGGCGTCTGCTTGCTTCGCAGCCTGTCGAGCATATCCAGGTAGCGAGCGTCTGTCTCTATGCCTTCGACCAGCGATAGCGTGTCTAATGTCTTCAGCAGGCTATATTGGACCAACGGGTACTGGGTCTTGTCCCAACTCGCGCCGATGCCGAAGCCCACGGGCCGATAAGGTTCTCCCCTGCGTGCCCAGGCCGTCAAGAGGAACTCTGCTGCGCTTTTGGCCGTCTCGCTGCCGCGCAACGCAGGATTGGTGACCACTGCCTTGAGCACGTTCACGGTGCCGAAAGGGCAGCTTGGGTCGGCCTCGCGTTCGTTGCCGGGCAGGTTGAGCTTGTTGGGGTGCCAACCGCCGTCAAGTCGCCGCCATTGCTCTAGCTGCTCGTAAGCGCGTTGGAGGCGCGGGTCGTCCAGGTAGCCGAAGCGGGCCAGGGCGTAGGTCATGACGTGCGAGATGCAGATGTATGGGCGGGTGTGCCAGCTTTTGGTGTGGTCGAAGCCCCCGTGCAGAAAGCCGCCATCCTCGCCCTGTGCCGCGAACACTCGCTCTGCTATATCGGCTATGCGCTCGTCGTCACGCCGCAGACCGAAATCCGCCAGCATGCCCAGCTTCCAGATGGCGTCCTTCGGGTCGTAGGCCTTGCCGAGGGGCTTTTCCGGCCACGTATCGAGAGCCGAGATGAGCGCCGATACCTCGGGGTGGGACTGCATAGCGGCGTAAGCATCCAGCACGTCCGGGCTGTCCGGAGAGGCCCCTGCCAGGTCCAGCAACGCGTTAAAGCTGACCCACGGCTCGTCGACTGTGAGCAGCCAATCAGTTACGCCATGTTCGGCAGTGGGCATCTCGCATCTCCTTGCAACCTTGGGTTGTACGGGCACGATGCATCGTGCCCATACGCCTCCCTACAGTCTTACCTTGCCCACGGCGCTGGATACCTGCCCGGCGACTTCTTGTCGCTCCATCGTGAGCGCGTCGAGCGTCTTGAGAATGGCGAGCAGGCGGTCGTACTGGCCCTTCAACTGGCGGCCCAGGTACTCGGCGGTGCGGGAGAGCCACACCCTGTCGCTGCCCCTGGCCTTGTAGCCGCGCATGACCAGGTGGATAAGCACCTGGTCGATGTTAGAGACCTCGGTGGAGAAGAGAAGCAGGCGCAGGTAGTCAGGCTGCTCGGTGAAGCGCACCATCTCGGTGTCGGTGGCGAGCCAGCACTTGTAGTGCACCCTGGGCGGGCACTCCGGGAACGTGTAGACCGGCTCGTGCTCGCCTGCCGTGCCGGACCGCGATTCGTCATAGCAGCCCACCACCAGCGCCCCGAACTGCGAGCGGAGGGTACGCTGCAAATCGGGGTACATCTCGTACACGCTGTCGTCGTCACCCTCGAGGCTGCCCCTGGCCGAGATGGGCCCCAGCCCCTCCGTCCGAGCCGAGCACACCACCCCGATAACGTTCTGCGCCACGACCAGCGCACCCAACGGCGGCGTGCTGTTCAACTCGTAGCTTTCGACGGTGAAACTGCTATACGAGGTAGCTATGACCTCGCCCAATTGCTTCCTGTTTTCCATGCCTGGTTCCCTTCACTGGCTTGCGCTGGCTGCTACCGCTAAGATTTCTGCCTTTTAAATACCCAGAGTTCCTCCGTTGTCAGCCCGGCAAAGTTGCGACTCCCCTGATCAAGTCCATGAGCGCCGATAGCTCCCAGGACGCCGGAGCGAGGGCTAACTGCAACGAGTTCCCACCCGTTATCACCCAGATATGCTAACAATCCATCGAGGTCCTTTGACTGATATTGCCTGCCATCAAAGGTTATGGTCCAATCTCCAGCGTAATTCCATTCTTCCCCTTGCGCCTTGCTACTCCACACGCGATTCCGGAAAAGAGTGTTATACTCCCACTTCTGCATAGTTAGCCTCTCAGATCGCCTGCCCTATCTTCTGCTTGCCGAATGCCTTCTCGGTAGTGCTGCGCAGCATCCCGGCTCGCTCCAGGAGGAAGTAGTAGCTTTCGCGGTCGGTGTTGTGCAGGACAGCGTACTGGTGGGCCAGCGTGAGGGCGTTGGGGTAGCCCTGGCCGAGGCGGGCCTGGTGCAGGATGTACTCAATCGTCCTGTCGAGCCGCCGTTCCTCCCAGACCCAGGCCGGGAACTCCAGGCGCACCACCTCGTACTGCGTGCCCAGGTATGCGAAGAGCATGTCCTTGGCTATCGGGGCGTTTTCCCCTACGAGGTGCGAAAACATCGGCTCCCAGATAGGAGAGCGCTCGCCTTCGTTGAGCAGGCGCACGAACAGGTCGGCGTCGTTGATGCTCCAGAGGGGCTGGCAGGAGCAGTCCTCGTCGGGCCGGGTTTCGTGGGGAGTGGGTAGCTCGCAAGCCAGCATGCGGATGCCGCGCATCACCATCTGGCTCTCCGGCCTGCTGATGTAGCCCACCACCGGCACCCTTATCTGCCGGAACGCCTGCAGCACCCGGAAATAGTCGCGCATCATAGCAGCCACTTCGTCGTCCTTGGAGAGCACGTTCACAAGCTGCATGAGCGAGCCATCCACCAGCGCCACATCGGCCCGGTACTGCCTGGCCCACTCGAACAGCTCCTCAAGCTCCCGGAGGGCGCACTTGGCCGCCAGCGCCTTGCTCGACAGCATCTCCTCGTCTTGCAAGGGGGCTTCGGGGTAGTGGTTGGGCACGTTGTCTATCTCGGCGGCCCGGCGCTGACCGTAGCGCACCATGACCCTGCCGACGTTCACTAGGTGGCAGTACGCTCCGCGGTGCTTATCGGGCGCGATGAACGAGGAGTCGGTGGCTACCACGCAATAGTCGGGGTAAGCGGCGGCATGCACGGCGGGCGTGTGCAGGGGAGTCATTGGGGAACCTACCCAGCGGCGGGCGGTGGCATCTTGCACGCGCTGCTCCCACTCAGTCTCTCCGGCGGCCCGGTAGAGGCGCAGGGCGTACTCCATAGCGGTCTCGCGCACGGCAGCCTCGGCCTGCGCGTTTCCCCGGCTCTGCTCTATCTGCCGGGCTACTTCTGCTGCGTCAAACGGCATCTCTTTTCACCACATCATCAGCTAGCGAACATTTGGTCCAATCATACATCCGGCAAGGTACACCGCGCGGTGGATGAGGTGGAGGGTTTTCCACATCCCCGGCATGGGTGTGCTATTGGTGTGGCGCGGGCTGAGGGGTGCAGGGTGCTCCCTGCCGGGGCCTGGGGTGTCCCCAGTTCCCACCTCTATCTTTCTCATAGTCTGTACAAGTTATACTGTAGCCATCTCACAAGCGAGGGACCAAACATGCTCTATCTGGTGGCGACACCTATCGGCAACCTGCAAGACATTACCCTGCGCGCCCTGGACACGCTGCGTGCCGTAGACGTCGTCGCCAGTGAGGACACCCGCAAGACGGGGCTGCTGCTCAAGCACTTCGGCATCCAGAAGCCGCAGATCGCCTTCCACGAGCACAACGAGGCGCGGGCAGGGGCGCAGATAGTCGGCATGTTGCAGGAGGGCAAGTCGGTGGCTGTGGTCACCAACGCGGGCACGCCGGGCATATCGGACCCCGGTTTTACCCTGGTGAGGCGAGCCGTGGAGGCCGGGGTTGAGGTGACCCTGCTGCCCGGGGCAGCCGCCTTTGTCATGGGGGTGGTGCTGTCGGGGCTGCCGGTGCACAGCTTCACCTTTCGAGGCTTTCCGCCGCGCAAGCCCGGCCCGCGCCGCCGCTTCTTCGGCATCGACCGCGACTCGCCCCACACTCTCGTCTTCTACGAAAGCCCCTTCCGCATAGAAGCCTTCCTGCGCGATGCCCTTGAGGTGTACGGCGACCGTCCCGCCGCCCTCGCCCGCGAGCTGACCAAGCTTCACGAAACGGTGGACCGGGGCACCATCTCGTCTCTCATACAGAGCGTAGCGTCAGGCAAGGCGAGAGGCGAGTACGTGGTAGTTATTGCAGGCGCGGAACGCAGTGCAGTACGTGATTCTGTGGAATCTGATGAAGAAGGTGAGGGTGAGGACATAGACCCAGATGAGGACGAGGTGCTAGCCTAGCCAGGATAGACCGGAGCCGTAACGTTTTCCTGTAGGGGCACGATACATCGTGCCCTCGTTTTTATTTTCGCTAACTGCTGAATGTGATCACCAATTTGTCCGCTAGCTTACGATATGGCGCAATCATACAGTTATTGTCTCCCTGCCGCCCAACAAAATGAGGGGGAATTGTCGCGTTATTGACCGCTAACTGTCGTTAACCCTGTCCTATTGCACATTAAACCGATCCGGCAGATGAATCCCCGCGCGTTCGGCA
>JAXDKH010000324.1:0-5849 GCA_034667185.1 Chloroflexia bacterium
GGAGACGGAACCGCATCACGCCAAGGACGCTAAGAGTGCGCCAAGAACGCGCCAAGTAGATAAAGGTTTAGAGAGTACATTAAGGACCAGGGTACGTGATGTCGTACTTTGGTCCTTTTACTTTGAACACCATCAATTCTCTTGGCGCGTTCTTGGCGTCTTGGCGTTTAGATCTTCACTGTTTACCTTTACAAGCGGCAATTGACAATTATTCACCAGCGGCAGTAGCACTATTCACTAATGCTTATGGGAATGTCAGGGTGGGTCCGGTACACTATCCATGCAGCGAGGACCTTTGTAGAGGGCTCATTGCTCATACCTTGACAATGCGACATTCGACGGACCGCACGCGGCCTGATGAGGAGCGCACGCGTTTCTCCCAACTTTGGTAACTCTGCCCGGCACGCTCAGTTGCGTGTACGAACACCCCCCCGTTCAAGTACATGTGGTGATCGCGCCGGGTAGCAGTTATTTTGCCGGGGCATAGCCGGGGCCACGGCAGATTGTGACAGGCAATGGGGCTTGTCATGGGCTGTTTACCGGCGTAGATCGGTTGTGTGTGGAGCACGCCTCCGCGAGCACAGCCGGTTTTGGCCGCTGGGACCGCACGAGGGTGGAAGGCATTAGGTCTTGCCCTCTGCCCATGGGAACCTTGCGCAATGTAGCGGTGAGGTGACATGAGCATAGGGCAGGGTAGCTTCCATGCCGTGGTCCAGGCGTTCAGAAGTTCGAGGAAGAGGCCGGAAATCTAACTACATACAACACCTCCGGGCCCCTTTTCCTGTTTAGTCTGCGATTGGAGGAGCACAGGATGAAGAAGATGAATGCTATGGATGAGAACGGTGGCGGTGGTAGCCGCAGGCGTGGCTTCGCGGCGATGAAGCCTGAGCAGCAGCGCGAGATCGCTCGCAAGGGCGGCCAGACGGTGAGCAGCAACCGCGATTACATGGCGGAGATAGGCCGCAAGGGCGGCATTGCTTCGCACGGCGGCGGCAGGCGTGGCGGGTCCGCACGCGCCGCAGACGGCAACAGCTAGTAGTTGCTCTAACCGTAGAAGCTCGTGGTCGTTACCTTGAGAGGTGATGACCGTTACAAATTCGCTAATACCCCCCACCCCAGCCAGCACCCGGAAGAGACTCCGGGTGCTGGTTTCTATGGTGGGACGATAGACGATAGACGATAGACGATAGACGATAGACGATAGACGATGGCATAATTGGTAGGAGCTATCGTCTATCGTCTATCGTCCATCGTCCATCGTCAAAAGCGAGGGTTCACGTTATGCGAGTTGTCGTGGTTGGATGTGGGGTTTCGGGGTTGTCGTGTGGGGTGCGGCTGTTGGAGGCCGGGTACGACGTGGAGATTTGGGCGCGGGACCTGCCTCCGAACACGACCTCGAATGTTGCGGCGGCTATCTGGTACCCGTACAAGGCTTACCCGGTGGAGAGAGTCACGGCGTGGGGGCAGCGGGCGTTCGATGTGTTTATGGAACTTGCCGGGGTGGAGGGCACGGGCGTGTCGGTGGCGAAGGGGTACGAGGTGTTTCGGCGGCACGTGGGCGACCCGTGGTGGCTATCGTGCGTGCGGTCGTTCCGGAGGGCTACCGAGGAAGAGTTGCCTAGTGGGCGGCGCGACGGCTATGTGTTTGAGACGCCGGTGATTGAGATGTCGATCTACCTTGAGTACCTGATGCGGCGATTCCGGGACACGGGCGGGCGGATCGTGGTTCGAGACGTGCGCTCTTTTGAGGAGGCGTTTGAGGAAAGCGGCCTGGTGGTGAACTGCGCCGGATTGGGAGCGCGGGAGTTGGTGGGGGACGAGGCCCTCTTTCCGATACGCGGGCAGGTAGTGCGGGTGGAGCCTTTGTCTACCCGCGATTTCCTGCTTGACGAAGACGAGGAGCACGGCGATGATAAGGATGCCGTAGAGGTTGAGGCAGGTGGGGCAACGGGTAATGGGGACGACGCACACGGAGTGACCTATATTGTGCCGCGGTCGAACGATTGTGTGCTGGGCGGCACGGCGCAGGTGGGCGATTGGTCGCTGGAGCCCGATATGGAGACGGCGGCGGACATAATTGAGCGTTGCGCCAGGTTTGTGCCGGAGGTGCGGGAGAAGACGGTGCTGGCGCACGCGGTGGGACTGAGGCCGGGGCGGCACGAGATCAGGCTGGAGGCTGAACGGCTCGGCAAGGGGAGAGTGGTGGTACACAACTACGGGCACGGCGGGTCGGGAGTGACGCTGTCGTGGGGCTGTGCGGAGGAGGTTGTTGAGTTGGTGAGGGAGCACGGCGGGAGTTAATAAGGGCACAGGTGGGCCGGGGCAAGTATCGCTTGGTCCATGGCTTGCTTTTCGTGCTCGGTATGATGCATAGTCGCGTCCGAAAACCTACCTGCGTGGAGCCGAAGCATTGTCTGGCATAAATCAGGGGCGCAATAAGGAAGCTGGCAGCGTTCGCGTGCGGCGGCTTACGCCGGAGCAGCACCGTCGTAAGGAACTGATACTCACGCAGCCGGAGCCTACGAAGGTCCAGGAGAGCGCGTCGGCCATTGTGCTGAAGCAGGGCAGCATTTTTCTGCTGACTTCGCCGAGCGGCGATATTCCATGGCAACTGCCGCACGCGCTGGGGTTGTTCTTCCAGGACTGCCGCTTCCTGGACGGCTACTCGCTGGAGGTGAACGGGCAGCCCCTCACGGTGCTATCCTGCATCGACGACCAGGGGCTGGAGACGTACCACGACCTGGCGAACCCGGAGCTACCCGCCTCTAACGGCAACGCCCACCACATCCCGAAGAACACGATTGGCGTGCGGCGGGAGCGATATTTGCAGCGGGGCAGGCTGTTCGAGCATTTGACGCTGCATAACTACGGCATGGGTCAGGCTCGGCTGGAGATCGTGCTGCGCTTCAGGGCGGGGTTTGAGGACCTTTTCGTGCTCAAAGGGTTCATCAAGGAGCCGCAGGGCGAATTGCTGCCGGTGGAGGTGCGGGGCGGCAACGTCATGGTGATGGGCTACAGGGGTATTGATGGTCTGTCGAGGGCTACCGCGGTGGCTTTTGCGCCTCCACCGCACAAGTTGGAGCCGGGCACCGCCACTTACCGGTGCGAGCTTGCACCCGGCGAGCAACAGACCCTAACCATCGCCATTACGCCGTTAGAGTGGAAGGATGGGCATATCGACCACCTGCTGTACCCCGCAAGGCCGCCTAGAGTAAGCCATGAGAACGCGCGGCAGTGGCTGGAACGCTCGCAGCGCATTTGGTTGAACGGGTCCACGCAGGTAAGTAGCTCCAACCCGCTATTTGACGAGGTGATGCGGAGGGCGTTACTCGATCTGCGGATGTTGCGCACGCGGCTGGATGGGCTGCACTATTTCGCGGCGGGCATCCCCTGGTTTGCTACGCTGTTTGGGCGAGACTCTTCGGTGGTGGCTATCCAGACGATGCCTTACGGGCCAAACATGGCGCGGGAGACGCTGCAACTGCTGGCCCGCTACCAGGCGACCGAGGTGGACGAGTACAGGGACGCCGAGCCGGGCAAGATACTGCACGAGTTCAGGTCGGGAGAGCTGGCGCAGAGGGGCGCCATCCCGCAAAGCCCGGCGTATTACGGGACGATTGACGCTACGCTGCTGTTCCTGGTGATGATGGCCGAGTACGTCAACTGGTCGGGCGACCTGGAGTTGGCGCGCAGGCTCAAGTCGAATATCGACGCGGCGCTCGGCTGGATAGACAACTACGCGGACCACGACGGCGACGGCTACCTCGACTACGTGGGCATGTACAAGACGGGGCTGATCAACCAGGGGTGGAAGGACGCGGGGAACTCGATCGTGAACATGGATGGCTCGAACGTGGTGCCCCCGGTGGCGGTGTGCGAGGTGCAGGCTTATTTGTACCGGGCGTGGCGGCAGATTGCCATTTTGCTGCGGGAGCTTGGGGAGCCTGGGCGTGCGGACGAATTGCAGCGGCGGGCTTCGGAACTGCGCGAGCGTTTCGATAGGGACTACTGGTCGGAGGAGCTTGGCTGCTATGTACTGGCGCTGCAGAAGGGTGGACGTCCGGCGGCGGTGGCATCCTCGAATAGCGGGCAGGTGCTGTGGGGTGGCATTGCGAAGCCGGAGCGGGCGGCGCGGGTGGTGGAGCGATTGATGCAGCCGGACATGTTCTCAGGGTGGGGTGTGCGCACGCTGTCGAGCGAGGCGCGGGCTTACAACCCTATCAGCTATCATCTGGGCAGCGTGTGGCCGCACGACAACGGACTAATTATCGCGGGCTTTTGCCGCTACGGGCACGACGAGTTAGCCTCGAAAATATTGGACGCGCTGTTTGCCGCCGCGTGCAACTTCCCCGAGTACCGGATGCCGGAGCTTTTCTGCGGTTACCAGCGGCAGCACGAGCGGCAGCCGGTGCGCTACCCGGTGGCTTGCAGTCCGCAGGCGTGGGCGGCAGGGGCGATACCCCACGCGCTGTGGAACCTGCTTGGGCTGAGGGCCAACGCTCTCAGCAACACGTTGCGGGTGGTGCGGCCGGTGCTGCCGCTATGCCTCGACTGGTTGGAGATGAAGGGCGTGCTGGTGGGGGCGTCGAGGGTTGATTTGCGATTCGAGAGGGTGGGGCAGGACGGGGCGGTGCAGGTGGACGCGCAGGTGCAGCAGGGGGATTTGAAGGTGGTGCGGGTAGATGAAGCGGAAGAGCCGGACGTGTATACTTAAGGTTGTGTATTGGAATGCCTGATAGTATTCAGCAACTAGGTAGTATTTGTAGTTAGCTGACCGCAACGGACATAACCACACCTTTGTCATTCCGAGCGCAGCGAGGAATCAGGTGGACATCGGACTCTGTTGCAATTGAGGAGCCAGGGGTAAGGTACGCCCACATTGGTGCTCCAATTGATCTTCTTCCATAGCCACCTGATTCCTCGCTACGCTCGGAATGACAAAGTCCTATCTTGGTCCTGTTCATGTCAGTTACCTGCGAGATGATCCAACCAGAATGACAGGAGAGGAGCATAGGTGGCCCGGAAGCAATCGGTAGATGTGTGGCGGCAATTTAGAAGGAGAGTATGCATGCCAGGTTTGGGCCGCAGGTGGGTGCGAGTTGTTTTGTTGGGCTTGATGGTATTGGGGTTGGTGCCTATGGTGGGCAGCCAGCTTGTGGTTGCCCAGGAAGCTACGAACGAGTTTGGGCCGGTGACTACCATGGCGCTTGACGCGAGTGGGAACGGCTGGGCGTGGGGCATGTCGCCGCCGCAGACTTTCTTCAATGGGTTTCTGCTGCGCATCGAGAACGGCACCTGGCGCGTGGGAGCCTCTTCGGAGGGGGACCGGACGGTGATACCTGCGGGGGCTATCGCTACCAAGATCGTGTTGAACGCCAAAGGTGACTTCGGGTGGGCTATCGGGGAGACTCGCAACCCCGAAGATGAGGAAGATGCCGGCCCGCTGCTTATGCGGTTGCGCAATGGCACCTGGGCACCTGCGCGGAATAGCTTTCCAAAGACTTTGCACTTGCTCGACATCACGATTGCGCCAGACGAGAGCGACGGCTGGATGACTGCCTACGACGATGGGCTGGGTGGTTTCAGGCTGCTGAGATTTCGGAATGGAAGCTGGGACTATGTTGCGCTGCCTGCGGGCGGGGGTGCACTGGAAGCCGTGGCGCTTAGCCCGGACGGCAAGCAGGGTTGGGCGGCCGGGCCTGGCAGTAGCACCACCGACCCACTCGCACCGATCACGGCTTACAGACTGAGTAACGGGCAGTGGCAGGCAGTGCAGGGCGACTTCTCGGGTGCGCCGATTGCGGCTTCGTCTGTGGTGGCAGATAATGCTGGCAACGGCTGGATGATCG
>JAXDKH010000325.1:0-3738 GCA_034667185.1 Chloroflexia bacterium
TCTTGGACGATAGCCGACATGCCTTTACTGCCCTTGAGGCTCTCCGAGCTGGCCTCAAAGTCTGCCACCGCTATACGCGTAGCGGGTGAAAATTTGCGCCGCAAAGCAAGGAATAACACATACGCTATTACTCCCAACAAAAGGACTTCACCGGCAGAACGTAACCACGGCCATGTCGCGTCCTTGAGGTTGTGCCAGGGCTGTAGGTCGCCCGTGAACTGGTCCTGTACATCGGCGGGCACTTTAATGACGGGGTTGTCTCCCACGATCTTCTTTACTTGCTCTTCGGCGGCATCCTTAAATCCCAGGCGCAGTAGCAGCCTTACTGCCCCGAACTTCTCATCGTCGCCGGTAGGCGGAGTGTCGGCCGCAGGAGTGAGTATGTTGTTGAGAGCCGTGAGCGAGGGGCCATAGGTGGGGTCGATATTCAAAGAGGCAATGTAATGCGAGCGCGCGGCTTCTGTTTGCTTGGCTGCTTCGTAGCCCTGGCCCAACCTGTATTCGGCGGTGGCGCGCCCTTGAATCTCGGCTACTTTGGACAGGCCTTCCTGGGCGCAACTTTGCGTGGCGTCTTGCTTGAGCACCTCGCCGTATTGAGCACCGGCTTGTTCGTATAACCGTCCGGCGAACAGGGCATCGGCGGCGGCACAGGGCGTCTGCGCGTTCGCTACTCCGCTAACCGCCATGGCACCCATTACGACTGCGATCAGGCACAAGAGCAACCTCGAGTATATAGCCACTTGCTTACCTCCTGGCTTCCCGTCCGGCAACAAGCCTTGTTCGTACAGCTACCCTGGTGCCCAGGCACGACCCACGACGCCCCGCAACCGACACCAAGGATATAGCCGGCAGCACGGTATGGCTACCATCCATAGCCTGTGGTGCTTCTTCGCCGACCTTACGTTCCGATGGGTTTGGATACTATCCTACTACGTAGATAGTTGTATGTCAATCTTCTATAGGTATATCAATACTGCATATGACGTTTAATAGTGGGCGTGGTAGGACCTGCTTCTTGGTCTCTGCACACCGGAGCACCTGAACCCTTGTCAACCACCCAGGTGCTTGTATTCACCTCTGGCACGCCCTATGATCCTATCAAAGCCCTGAAACGACCCCCATTCCACATGCGCAACTTGGAGCCGCGTGATGTATTCACCTATCAACCGTATATCTATTCACCCGGATGTCTGTTCCGGCGAACCGTGCATCGAAGGCACCCGTGTGCAGGTCTCAACTATACTGGACCTGCTGGCAGGTGGGCTATCCGGCGAGCAAATCGTTGACCTTCACCCTCAACTTACTCTCCCCGATGTACACGCTGTCGTATCATATAGGAAGAGTATTCTGCTTGGTCTACAGGTTGTGAGAGGTAAGGGGTGTTAGACGTAACGTCTTTGCTTTTGCCGCTGACCATATCCGGGCCTCAACCTGATGTGCTATAATCCTGCCCATGTCACGCGGCGGTGTAACTTCCAGGCCCGTTCGACGTTGTATAGGTGTGCCTTCGCGCCCATCAAGCGCACTTGATTGCCCTGGCACATAATCTGCACCTTTATCCCGCCGGGCGCGTATATTGATTGACAGTGTTTGCCCAGGTTGGTAAACTTACTCATTAGTGCAATTCTTCACATAGTCTCACAGGAATCCTATGACCCGTATCCTAGACTCGATAAGCGGCCCCTCCGATCTCAAGCCGCTCTCGCTGGAGCAGTTGGAGCAACTCTCCCAGGAGGTGCGCCAGGAGATCATCACCACCATCAACAGCATTGGTGGTCACTATGCCTCTAACTTGGGCACGGTTGAGCTAGCCGTCGCTCTGCACAAGGTCTTTCGCTCGCCCTGGGACAAGATCGTGTGGGACGTAGGGCACCAGGCTTACCCCCACAAGATACTCACGGGACGCCGCGACCGCTTCAACAGCATCCGGCAGTACGGCGGCATCAGCGGCTTCCTGTCGCGGGAGGAAAGCGTGCACGACTGCTTTGGCGCGGGGCACGCCTCGACTTCTATCTCTGCCGCTTACGGTATGGCCGTCGCCCGCGACCTGAAGGGCGAGGACAACCACGTGATCGCGGTAATTGGCGATGGTGCGCTCACCGGCGGTATGGCCTATGAAGCCCTGAACAACGCAGGGGACTCTAACCGCCGCTTCATCGTCATCCTGAACGACAACAAGATGTCCATCGCACCCAATGTGGGTGCCGTGTCGAAGTACCTGTACAACGTGCGCACCGACCCCCGCTACTACGGGGCCAAGGTCCGCGCCGAGAAAGCCCTCCAGAGCCTGCCGTTCGGTGAAAAGATCCTGGACCTGGGCAAGCATTTCAAGGACTCCATCAAAGAGTTCGCCATGCCCACCATGATCTGGGAGGAGCTTGGCTTCGTCTACCTGGGCCCGGTGGATGGACACGACGTGGGTGCCCTGCTGGACGTGCTGGAAGCCGCCAAGAAAGCCGAGTGCCCCGTCTTCATCCACGTGCTCACGGTCAAAGGCAAGGGGCATGACCAGGCCGAAGAAGACGCGGTCAAGTGGCACGCGGTGGCCGCCCCCGGGAAGCCCGGCGCTCCCAAGCCGACCGCTCCCAAGTTCCAGGACGTGTTCGCCCAGACGCTCATCAAGATCGCCCGCGAGGACAAGCGTGTGGTGGCAATCACCGCCGCCATGCCTGACGGCACCTCTCTCAACCAGTTCGCCAAGTCGTTCCCAGATAGGATGTTCGACGTGGGCATTGCCGAGCAGCACGCCGTCACGTTCGCCGCCGGCCTCGCCACCGAAGGCATCAAGCCGGTCGTCGCGATCTATTCGACCTTCCTACAGCGTGCCTATGACCAGGTGATTCACGACGTGTGCATACAGAACCTGCCCGTCGTCTTCGCGATGGACCGCGGCGGCATTGTGGGCGACGACGGTCGCACCCACCAGGGAGCGTTCGACATTTCCTACCTGCGCCCCATACCCCACATGGTGCTCATGGCCGCCGCTGACGAGAACGAGCTGCAACACATGGTCTACACCGCCTGCAAGTACGACGGTCCAATCGCCTTCCGCTACCCCCGCGGCAACGGCTACGACGTGCACATGGACGAGGAGTTGCAGGAGCTACCCATAGGCAAAGCGGTAGTGCTGCGCGAAGGCAAGGACGTCGCAATCCTGGCTTACGGCAACCCTGTGCACGCAGCCCTGGCCGCCGCCGAGATGCTGTCCGGCGACGGTATAGAGGCCACGGTGGTCAACGCCCGCTTCGCCAAGCCCCTCGATGAGGAACTGCTGGCAGGGCGCATCGGCAAGTTCAGCCGCGTGCTCACAATCGAGGAAGGCGCAATCCCCGGCGGCTTCGGTGATGCGGTGGTCGAGTTCTTCCACTCCCAACCCGGTATCAAAGAGCCTAAGATTCGCATGCTTGGCCTCCCCGATGAGTTCATCGACCACGGGCCCCAGGCACTCTACCGCGACCGCTTCAACCTCAGCGCCGACGGTATCGTGCGCGAGGTCCAGAAGCAATTCCCCGAGCTGTACCATGTTCCCCGCAAGGTGGCCGCAGGGGCGGGGGCTGACTAATTTCCGTCATAACAACAAACCACTAAAACCAGCTTCCATGTTCTAGTGCGGAAGCTGGTTTTACTTTAGGTTCGTATCCTCTTCTTGCAGCCAAGTCATCTTGCGGCTGTGCCACTGCTGGACACCGAGACTCTTCTCGTTTTTGTCATTCTGAAAGCAGTGAAGAATCTCGTCCT
>JAXDKH010000326.1:0-4129 GCA_034667185.1 Chloroflexia bacterium
GCGGTTGAGCGCTACAGGGCACGACGCTTGCTCCGTGAGGCTCTCAGGGCGAGGCTGCCGCGCATCAAACCAGGGTGGGACTTGGTGCTGATCGCCCGCGCTCCTATCATCGAAGTGAAATTGGAGGCGGTGGCCAAGGAGGTGGACGACCTGCTCCTGAGGGGCAAGTTGCTCGCAGCGCCTGCCGAAACTGCCGGGCCGCAATCGCGTATAATAGGTAATAAGGGCGAAACAGCCTCACAAGATGGCCTTACGCCTGACCTGATAAATACCGCCAAGCCCGCGGACGTGCAGCCCATAGTAGACCTACCGTAAACGAGGAAACAGGCACAGAGATGAGCATCGCGAAACTTGGGAAGCTGCCGAGACAGCCCCTTTTGTGGCTCATACGCCTCTACCAACGCACCATTTCCCTGGGGTTGCCGCCCGACACCTGCCGCTTCTATCCTAGCTGCTCGCACTACGGCTACGAAGCGATTGAGAAGTACGGCGTCATCAAGGGCGGCGCTATGGCTACCTGGCGCATCATGCGCTGCAATCCCTGGAACGACGGCGGCTTCGACCCGGTGAAGTAGGAATTTAGGATTTGGGAATTCGGAATTCGGATTTGCTTCAATTCAACTAAATCCGAAATCCGAATTCCCAAATCCTAAATGGAGAGAACACTTTTGGAAATATTCGGCTTTTTATGGGGTTCGTTCTGGCACCTGCTACTCAATGTCCTGGTAGCTATCAACTCGGTGGTGCCGAACGCCGGTATATCCATCATCATCTTTACGCTGATGATGAGGCTGCTGACGGTGCCGCTCACTATGAGGGCGCTGAAATCGTCGCGCAACATGCAGCAGATTCAGCCGCTGATCAAGGAAGTCCAGAAAAAGTACGGCAAGGACCGCCAGAAGCAGCAAGAAGAGCTGATGAAGGTATATGCCGAGTACGGCGTCAATCCGGCGGCAAGCTGCTTCCCGATGCTCATCCAGCTTCCGATCTTCATCGGCCTGTACAGTGCGCTGCAATTCGTGCTGCCGGTCTTCCACGGCACGGCTGCAGAGATCGCTACCGCCACGGCCGCCCATACGGAGCAGCTAAAGAGCATCCTGTGGAATCCCGCCTGGATAGAAAACGCCGCGAACTTCGGACAGGCTTTCCTGTGGGTGCCCAACCTGGCCCGCGAAGACCCCCTGCACATCTGGCCCGTGCTCTCCGGCATCTTCCAGTTCATGCAGAGCCGCATGGCTATGCCGGTGCGCGACCCCAACCAGCCTCAGGACCCGCAGACCCGTATGATGCAGAACATGATGCAGTTCATGCCGATCTATATCATCTTCATCTCGTGGGGCTTCCCGACCGGCACGGTCATCTACTGGGCGTTCTCGAGCATCTTCGGCGCGGTGCAGCAGTATTTCATTACCGGCTTCGGCACATTGCCCGACCTGCCCGGCATGGGCTGGCTGCCTCGCAAGCCGGTCCAACCGCCCACTCCCATCCGGCCCCGTAGCGAAACAGAAGGTGCGGATGGCCTCCCGCCGCTTCCCGCGAAACGTGGCCTCTTTTCCAAGATGATGGACAAGGCGCTACAGGCCCAGGAAGTGCAAAGAGCCGCCCAGGGTGCGCAAGGCGCGCAGGTAACCACCGGCCTCGAAGACAGGCCCAGGGGTGCTGGCTCTGCCACACGGCCCACTGGCAATCGCAACGGTAGCGGTAGCGGTAACGCCACCACCCGAAGTAGCAGCGCCGATGGAGGCGAGCCGACCCGCAGAACGTCATCGGTCTTGCGTGGCGGCAACGTCGGGCGGGACGCGATAGAGAACGGCTCCGGGGGGGAACAGCGGGGTAAGGGCCGTGGCAGCGTCTACGGCAGCAGCCAGCCGGAGAATGGCGAGACCCCTAGGCGCTCGGCCAGATACGCCTCGGACGTGGACCTGGAAGAAGACACTGCGGGGGCCGGCACTTCCAGCAACGGCGCATCAGGTCCGGCCCAACTCCCACGCAAGAGAAAGAACAAGAGGTAACGCAGTACCGAGTTCCGAGTTCCGAGTGCTTGTAGTCTTACTTGGAACTCGGTACTCAGTACTCGGCACTTACCCTAGGAGGAGAAGAGTTTGCGACAGGTTGATATACAGGCGCGCAGCGTTGACGAAGCAGTCAGGCTCGCCCTTGAGCAACTGGGACGCACGCGAGACCAGGTAAAGGTTGAAGTGCTCGCGACCGATCCCGGAGGAGACGAGGTTCTTGTAAGGGTAACCGCTCCCGACCTGCCGGGGGCTTCGTCCCAGGAAGAAGTTTCACCCAGGGGTCGCAGGACCCTGGACGATAGGCCCGTCGAGCGTCCCGCCCGCCCCGAACCTGGCAACCGGGACGATGGCGGCGACCGCCCCGAACCCGGCAACCGTGCACCACGCCTGGACCGCGAGCCCGGCGCCGGCTATGCGGGCAGGGAGCGCATCACTGGTGGCCGCGACCGAGGCGACCGTGGCCCAAGGCCTGACCGCGGCGGGATGGGCATGGGTGGCGGCATGAACCGCGGGTACGGTCGTCCTGAAGGGGGTCGCTACCGCACCGAGCCCCAGTACGACCCCGATGTGCCCGGCGAGATCGAGATCGACAGCTCCCTCCAGATGGAGCCTATCGCGGAGGGCGACGCTGAGGCAGCCAGGGCCAACGTCGCGCCGCTGGCCGCGGAGGTGCTACAGACCATCCTGCTCGGCATGAAGATCAGGGGCCGCCTGGTGCGCCGCATGCCCGCCGAGGAGGGTGACGCCGCCTTCGCGGAGGACCAGGATTCGGTGGTGCTCAACGTGGTGGACGTCAACGAGCGCGACCAGAACACGCTCGTGGGTCGGCGTGGCGAGACGCTGGACGCCATACAGTTCCTTGTGAACCTCGTCCTCAGCCGCCAGACCGACAACTGGGCGCGCATCACGGTGGACGTGGAAGGCTACAGGCTGCGCCGCAAGCACTCGCTCATCAACCTGGCGCGCCGCACCGCTGACCAGGTGCAGACCCGAGGACAGGCCATCCCGCTGGAGGCGATGCCCGCCCACGAGCGCCGCATCATCCACATGACGCTGGCCGACCACCCAAGCGTGACCACCGAGTCCTCTGGGCTGGAGCCGGACCGCCGCGTGGTGGTGCTGCCGAAGTAAGGCAGGTGGCACTTATGAGAGGGGCAGCGATGTGCTGCCCCTTTTTGCTCTCTGGAGTCAGAGTCTGCATTGTGCGAAACAGGACTAATTTGTGAGCGACGACCAAATTCGCATGTGCCCCGACTATCTAGTCATAGGCCACGTCGCGAAGGATGTGCTGCCAGGCGGTAAGGGTGTCACTGCCGGGGGCACCGTCACCTACTCCGCGCTCGCGGCTCAAAGGCTGGGGGTGCAGGCAGCAGTGGTCACATCATGCGCGCCGGAGGACGAGGTACTGCTTGTGCCGCTGAGAGAAGCGGGCGTATGGGTGCACTCAGTGCCCTCCCCCACCACTACCACCTTCAGCAACACCTACGACGCTAGCGGCCATCGCCTGCAAGTAATCGGTGGGCAAGCCAGGCAACTCAGCATAGAGGATGTGCCGGAGGCGTGGCAGAGCGCACCAATTGTGCATCTGGGGCCTATCGCGCAGGAGTTGCCGCCCGACCTGGCAAGACAACTCTTGCCGAGGCGGCTGTTGGGGGTCACGCCCCAGGGGTGGATGCGCTCCTGGGACGCTGAGGGCCGTGTTACTCATTCGGCGGTGCCCGTGCCGCCCGTGCTGATGGAGCTACCCAAGAGCACAGTGCTAGTGCTCAGCATAGAAGACCTTGACTACAGCCCTGAACTGCTCCGTTCTTATGTCAATCTAGCACCTCTTGTGGTAGTCACGCGCGGTGTTGAGCCAGCCTACGTCTACGATCACGGCGCCCACGCGGAAGCGCCTGCCCTGCGCGCGAATGTAGTGGACCTCACCGGCGCGGGAGACGTGTTCGCAACGGCGCTCTTCATCCGCTACGCCGAAACCAAAGACATCACCAAAGCCGCCCACTTCGCCCACGCCGCCGCAGCACGCGCTATCGAGGGGCAAGGCACATCGTGCATCGCGGACCGGGGGACGGTGGAGCGAAGGATGAGACGTGAAACGTGAAACGTGATGCGGC
>JAXDKH010000327.1:0-6132 GCA_034667185.1 Chloroflexia bacterium
GACTACGAGTTTCACCACCACTCTTCTGAGGCTATGATCTATCTTGCCTCTGCTCACCTCCTCCTTCGTAGATTGTGTGCTTCTCGTTCCTAGTCTTGTTTATTTAGACACCCTCTCAGGATGACAAAGGGGAGGCGCAGTCGCCCTCACTGCAACAACGGCATCTCAGAGGCCGTATACAAGATATGAAAATAGGCGTATTAGCCCTCCAGGGGGCATTCAGAGAGCACATAGAGACGCTGCGCAAGCTGGGCGCTGAGGCCGTTGAGGTCCGGCTGCCGGAGCAGCTTGAGGGGCTTGACGGCCTCATTATCCCCGGCGGCGAGAGCACGGCCATAGGCAAGCTGGCGGTGAAGTACGGTCTGCAAGAGGCGATACAGCACTTCGCGCAAGCGGGCAAGCCGGTGTACGGCACCTGCGCGGGCATGATCCTCATCTCCAAGGACGTGGGGCGCGACCAGCCGCTGCTCGGGCTCATGGACGTACAAGTAGAGCGCAACGCCTTTGGCCGCCAGATTGACAGCTTCGAGACCGGCATCCCCATGCCCTGCCTCGGTGACGAGCCTTTCCCTGCCATCTTCATCCGCGCACCCAAGATCGCGAGCGTAGGAGAAGGCGTGGAGGTGCTGGCCTCGCTGCCCGACGGCACACCCGTAGCAGCCCGCGAAGGCCACATGCTCGTTACCTCCTTCCACCCTGAACTGAGCGACGACCTGCGCCTCCACCGCTACTTCCTCGACATGGTAGAGGAGCAGCTACACCAATCACACGGCGGGGCGCACCTGGTAGAGGCGTAGTTTTGAATTAGCCGCCGGATGTATTACACTACCGGCAGAGGTGACCGTAATTCAGGACTCACGATTGAAAAATCAGAACGGCAGGGGCGGCTACGTACGCGAAGCCACGCCGCTGGACCTGCTACGGATTGTCGCCACGCGCCGCCGGCAGAGAATCCTGCGCCTCAACCCTCCCTACAGCCTGATACAACCGCAGTCGCTCCTATCTGAGCTGTTCCGCAGCCAGGTGCCTTTCAAGTACCGCGCTGGGTGCGTGCTGGTGTACGTGGACAAGGGCAGCGTGCAGGGCTTCGTGCAGGCGAGGCCACGCTGGGGCCGCGGCGAAGAGTGGGCCATCACCACGCTGGCGACTATGGACCGCGCGCCCTACCACGTGTCTGAGGCGTTGCTGGGAGCCGCATCGCAGGCGGCGGGCGAGTACGGGGTGCTGAGGCTCTTCGTCAAAGTGCCAGGTGACGAGTCGGACCTGCCGCAATTCCAGCGGCTTGGCTTCACACATTACACCAACGAGCATATATGGGGGCACCTCTACTTCGCCCAGCGCGGGCAGGGCACTACCGCCGACGAACCGCCACATGCACCGTTGCGCAAGCAAAACAACTCCGACGCCTGGGACCTATTGCAACTTTACTCAGCCGTAACGCCACCTGCCGTGCAGCGCGCCGAAACGCTTAGCAGCCGCAACTTCCGCCGCAACTACCTCCCGCGCCCGATCCTGCTGTCGTCCGGCCTGGTGGAGCGAGCGTACGTCTGGCCTGATGCGAGCGGGCAGAAACAGGGACTGGGCGGCTACGTGCGCCTGGTGACGGGGGCCCGCGCCCACTGGCTCACCACCATGTTCCGGCCCGATACCGGCAACCGGGACATCTGCCCGCAGGCCTTCGACTACGTACTGTGGAAAGCCGCCAGGTCCGGCCCGAAACCGGTGTATTGTGGCGTCAGAGATTACCAGGCGGAACTCGGCGGCATATTGGAGGGCCGGGGTTTCCACCATTTTAGCGAGCAAGCCCTCCTCGTGAAGTACCTGGCGGAACCCATCAAAGTCAAGCAGCCGGTGCTGGCACCATTCCTGGCACGCAACACCGAGCTAGTGACCACGGCGAAGGCGAGTTCCGAGTAGGGAGGACTTGGGACGGAGCTTAAGAACGTTCTCAGGACCGACGACTCGTAGCTTAGCTCCTGCTACTATATACAGTGGGGGAATAAGGACCCCGATTGAGCAACACCAAAACACTCGGAACTCGGCACTCAGAACTCAGAACTGTACTTTGGCACTAACTTTGCACATATAGCGAGCGAACGCCACCGGGACCGCTTGGGACCGGTTTGTAACATGAAGGGGTGATCTCTTAACAATGCATGAAAATCTAGCTCGTGGTAGCTACGAAGGTCTCGAAGCAGACCTGCCCAAGATCGACCAGGCCCCCACCGCGGCCCCCGCGCAGGAGTTGGCCGAACAGCACAGGACTACTGAAAACCCTAATGAAGTAGTGCGGAACGGCGGCGAGCACATTGTCACCGACGACCTCGAAGCCCTCATAGCAGCCTTACCACCTCACATAATCCAACCTATCAGGGAACATAACGACCGGGTAAACCTCCTGGAAGTGGTAATGGACCTGGGCCGCACGCCCGAGGCCCGCTACCGTAACAACGAGCGCACGCTCAGCCCCTCCGAGGTCAGCCGGGCCGACCTGGACTACGTCACGGAGCGCATAGGGGAGTTCGGCGGCGACAATCGCGCGGGCATCGAGCGCACCCTGCACCGCATCTCCTGCATCCGCAACCGCCGGGGCGAGGTGGTAGGTCTCACCTGCCGAATCGGTCGCGCCGTGTACGGCACCATCTCCATCATTAAGGACCTGGTCGAAACGGGCCAGAGCATCCTCATGGTGGGGCCTCCCGGTGTGGGCAAGACGACGTTGCTGCGCGAGTGCGCCCGCGTGCTCTCCGACGAAGTGGGCAAGCGGGTGGTGATCGTGGACACCTCCAACGAAATCGCGGGCGACGGCGACATCCCTCACCCCTCCATCGGGCGGGCGCGCAGGATGCAGGTACCGGTGCCCGAACGTCAGCACGCCGTGATGATCGAGGCGGTGGAGAACCACATGCCCGAAGTAATCATCATCGACGAGATAGGCACCGAGCTTGAGGCCCAGGCCGCCCGCACGATTGCCGAGCGCGGCGTGCAGCTCGTAGGCACCGCTCACGGGACCAGCCTCGAAAACCTGATGCTCAATCCCACCCTCTCCGACCTCGTTGGCGGTATCCAGACGGTGACGCTCGGCGACGAAGAGGCTCGTAGGCGCGGCACCCAGAAGTCGGTGCTCGAGCGCAAGGCCCCGCCCACCTTCGACATCATGGTGGAGATACTCGACCGCGAGCGCGTGGCTGTGTACCGCGACGTGGCTGAGATGGTCGACTCGCTGCTGCGCGGCGATATCCTCCCGCCGGAGATACGCACCCGCAAGTCAGACGGCTCGATCCACACCGAGATCGCGCACATCGCAGCCAATCGCGAACGTGCGGGCAGCCCTTCCATGCGACGGGAGCAACAGCAGACCAGGGGAGGCCGCTACAACGAGCGCGGTTACGGCCCACACGGCAGCTTCGACCAGGCCCCGCCCAACGCCCCCAGGCGGCAGATGCAAGGCGGACAGCAGACAGGTGCCATGCGAGGCGAGCGTCTGACGGGTCGCAACTTCCAGGATGCAGGTGGAGGCGGGAGAAATCGCCCTTTTGAGGGCGGGCGCGTTGATACCGGATACGCAACACCGTCGAACGCAGGGTTCGGCGCGCCCGAAGCTACCACCCGGACAGCAGCTTACAATGAGAACGATCTTGTAGACGTGCGGCCAGAGGAAGGCGCTCGTGACGGCAATCGCGAGGCTGCCCCCGTTGCCAGCAGGACCACCCGCATAGGGGCCAGCGCCTCCTCCAACAAGCCGCTGCGCATCTACCCGTTCGGGGTGAGCCGCAACCGGCTGGAGCAAGCCATTAAGGACCTGCGTGTGCCCAGCACGATGGTGCGCGACGTTGACAACGCCGACATCGTGATGACTCTGAAGAACTATTACCGCAAGAGTCCGCAGATGCTGCGCCAGGCCGAGCAGGACGGCGTGCCGGTGTTCGTGCTCAAGAGCAACACCCTGTCGCAAATCCAGCAGGCCATCGCGAGCGTGTTCGACGTGTCGGTGCCCGCCGACCCGGTGACGGTCGCCCTCGAAGAGACGGAGGACGCCATCACGCAGGTCATGGAGGGCGAGCGCCCGATAGACCTCACGCCCCAGTCGGCCCCCATCCGCAAGCTGCAACACCAACTGGCCGAGCGCTACAACCTCGGCTCTATCAGCCGGGGCAAAGAGCCCTTCCGCCGGGTGAGGATCTTCAGGCAGGACTAGCCGTAGATGAGCATACTAAGGCGCTAATCGGCAAAATCAGAAAACGGAACAAACTGAATCATGGTTTGCCATTCTTGTGCCGTTGAGACTTCTAGGCATATTAGAATGTCCTCGATAACCTTCCTGAACCCAGCACCGGTCTTTACCTGGATCATACCGGCTAGATACTGACCTGCTGCCAAGCGATCATAGGCATATCTTGTCATGGTGTTTACATCATGGGTAATGAGCACGCGGTCTTCGCCTGCTGCCCATTCGAGGATTGCTTGATCATCTACCCCGCTAAGCCCCACGTCTACCACTCGAACTATATCGATATCAGGTCGTTCCCGTCGCAATGCGTTAATAATATCGGTACTTATATTTTCATCAGCTGCTATACGTGGTAATGGCATCAGCTATACAGCCCAAGTCCATGCGAGACCCAGCCACCAGAGATTCAGCGTCACCACGATCTCTGACGAGGTAGCCTTATAAAGTAACTGCCTCAGAAAAAGGGGCGAACTCTATGTCAACTCTGCTTCCTGGTTCCTTTTCGAGATCAGCACGCTTGATCTGCCCACCACGATATCTCTGTACGAAATGAGTCGGAACAAGAAACAACGCATCTGGAATGAAATCATTGTAAAACAAGAAGGCGTAATGGGTCGCACCAGTCACAGGATCGTTCTTTATGTCCTTGTCCCTGACCTTGTACCCGTTTTTGTTATTGTCAGCTTTGCTAATGCTCTTCACTTCGATTCTCATATCCCCGGCAACGACATCAAACCCAGGATTTGACCGACTGGACGCAAGCTCTCCACCAAGAGCGAATTGTACCATCCATTCAGCCAGTTCTGCTTCGGCTGCTTTGTGTGACCTTGCAAAACTCGCCGCCTCAAGGTTCCTACGTGCCCTAACATAGTCACCCCATGCACGAACCACCCTCTCGAATTCGTGCCTTCTTGCAACGGGCTTAGCATCTTTAATGAGCTTCAACAATTCCGGTGTTGAAGAGATTATGGTACTTTCTACCTTACGGGAGTCCGCCTCAACTTCCTGTCTTCTTTTCTGTAGATATTTTTCGATTTCATCATGATGGTGCAGATAATAGCCAATCAGCAAATACACATTTGCTAAAGAAAGCGAGGGGTATTGCCTAACGATCTCATCAGGAGTCAAGCCACGCTCAAATGCCTCAACTATTGCATCAAAAGTAAGGCGTGTACCCAGCACGCGCAGGGTGCCATCCTTAGCTTCCTTAAGCGGTACTGATACTACGTTATGCTCCAGCGGTAATAGTGCAGTCACGTTTTCCATAATTACCTTCAATACGATGTCAGGATAGAGACCAATTGGCTCTCGAATAGTAACATACATAGCAGATTTCCTCAGCGAACGCAAGTCAAGGGTAGTTAGTCAGCGGCCCGCAACGGCGAGCAGATATAGGCCCAACGTTAGTGTTGGGCTAGAATCCGGTTAATTGGTAGGTCCTCCAAACCTTGACAAGACTCGCGCCATGAACTAGCATAACGAGCGCGGATGTGGCAATATAGCACAGTAGCGAAGCAGGGGCCGCTCCAGGGAGACGAGCATGAAAGCGATAGTAGCGGTGGTGCAGGGCGAGGACAATGCACGGTTGAGCAACGCCCTTCGCAAAAACAACATACGCTTCACCACGGTGGATAGCACCGGCGGCTTCCTGCGCGAGCGCAACGCCACCTACCTTATGGGCGTCGAGGACAGCATGACCGACAAAGTGCTGGACCTGCTGGCCGAGAACTGCCACACCCGCGCCGAGTACGTCTCCTCCTACCCCTCCGCCTTCGACCCCACCGAGTTCTACATGCCCCGCCCCATCGAGGTACAGGTCGGCGGCGCAACCGTCTGGGTGCTCGACGTGGAATCCTTCGAGCCACTGTAAAGAACGATGAAACCGCAAAGGCGCAAAGAGC
>JAXDKH010000328.1:0-3404 GCA_034667185.1 Chloroflexia bacterium
CGGGAAGGCGACCTGCTGCTGATCGATTGGTGGGGCAAGCTACATGAGCCTGGCGCGGTGTACGCCGACTACACCTGGGTTGGCGTGGTCGGCTCAAGCGTGCCGGGGCGCTACCGGGAAGTCTTCGATGTTGTGCGCGGGGCGCGAGATGCCGCCATAGAGTTTATCGACCGCCATGTTAGCGCCGGCACGCCCCTGGAGGGCTGGCAGGTGGACGACGTGGCCCGCTCTTACATAACAGAGCGAGGCTACGGCGATTACTACATCCACCGCACAGGGCACAACATAGGAGTAGACTTGCATGGCCCCGGCGCCAACCTGGACAACTTCGAGAGCCACGACACGCGGCAGCTTCTGCCCCACACCCTCTGCTCGGTCGAGCCGGGCATCTACCTGCCTGAGTTCGGGATACGCAGCGAGGTGGACGTATACATCGGAGACGGCAAGATAGAGGTGACGGGCCGCCCGATCCAGCAGGAGCTACCTGCGATTTTGAGCTAGCATTAAAGACCGTAACAAAGGAGTACTTCCTTATGCAGTACAAGCCGATTGAAGGTGAACAGGCACTGGGTACTTATAGCGAGATGGTGCGGCTGGCGTTCAACATTTCGCGGGAGCACATGGACTTCTCGCAGGGTATAAGTCCATACACCCCCGAGAACTCCAGGGGCCTGTTCGACGATGAGGGTAGGCTGTTGTGTGGCATGTTGATCATCGACAACGGGGCGCTCTACTTCAGGGGCGATGAGCCTGTGCCGACGGCCCTAATCAGCGCTGTAGCCAGCCCGCCGGAGCATCGCCGCAAGGGTTACATACGGCAGATGTTCGAGGGCATGTTCAACGAGCAACGCGCGGCCGGCGTACCCCTCACGGCCCTTTATCCCTTCTATTTCCCCTTCTACCGGTCCTTCGGGTATGAACTGGCGCATGACGCGGCAGAGTATAAGGTCAAGATAGAGCAGTTCAAGCCGTGGCGGAAGGCAGCCGAGCGGGGCAGTTTCGTGCCCATTGATATCGAGCAGATGAAGGGCGATGGCGCGGAGCAGCCCGGCGGCGACCTTGAGAAACTCAACTCCATCTACGTGCCGTGGGCGCGGCGCAATCTGGGGAACGTAGCCCGCGACCGCAACTGGTGGCTGCATAAGCTGTCGCACAGGACGCAGTACGCGCTCGGCTACCTCTATTACGACTCAGAGGGTAAAGCCGCAGGATATATCATCTACCACCTGGAAGACAAGGGTAGCTGGGTGCGAGACATGGTCATACACGAGATGCGGGCGCTTGACCGCCCCTCCCAGGAGGCCCTTTACGGCTTCATTTACAACCACGACTCGCAGGCGCAGACCGCCAGCTTCTGGGCACCTATAGACGCGCAGTTCGCCGGGCAGCTACCCGACCCAAGGGAGGCCGAGGTGAAGGTTCACGCCGGTTATATGCTGCGACTGCTAGACGTAGAGGGGGCGTTCTGCTGTCGCAGCTTCTCGCCGGAAGTTGCGGGTGAGTTTACGTTCAGCCTCACCGATGAGATGCTGTCGGCCAATAGTGGCTCCTACCGCGTCAGCGTGCGTGACGGAAGGGGCACGGCTGAACGATTGGCAGGCGATGAGGCCGGTGTGGAGCTTGATGCCAGGTCGCTGGCCCAACTCTACGGTGGCTACGCCAGCCCCAGGCGTGCCGCTTCGTTGGGCCAGATCAAAGTGAGCCGCGAGGCCGACCTTGAGGGCATGCAGGCTGTGCTCTACCCTCCAGGCCAGCCGATACCATACATGGCCGATGATTTTTAAGGGGCCTTGGTAGGTATTGACAGAAGGGGCAGCCGCTTTAAGCTGCCCCTCTCTCGTCTACTTCACCTGCTCCGCACCCAGGCGGCCCAGGAGGACTTCGTAGGCCGTACCCTTGTTCTCCGGGTGGTACTCAAGCCGCTGGCGCTCGAAGTACTGTACCAGGTAGGTCTTGCCGTCGTCCTTGCTCACTTCTGTGAAAGGCTGCGAGATAGGGTAGCCGAACTGCTTTAGCCCTCCCAGGCGCGTCCAGGCCGCTGATATGGCTAGCCCGCCTGCACTGCTGTCTCCAAGCGTGTGCCCCGTCTGGGAGAACCACGTGAGCGTGCCGCCGGGATTGCTCACCTTCTGGAGGGCGGCCTGATTCTGGACCTTCTGCACCGCTACCGTACCCAGCAGGCCGAACAGCACGTTGTTTGGTGCCTGGTTCTCCGGGTGGTACTCAAAGCGTGCGCGCTCGAACCACTGGGTCTTGTAAGTCTTGCCGTCTGTGGGTGAGACCTCGTCGCGCACCGCTGTGATGGGGAGGCCGTTGATGTAGAGGGCTTCCGCGAAGGTCCGCCCGCCCAGCCAGGCCGTCCAGAAATCACCGTCCACGGTAAAGCCCGTCTCCTTGAAGGTGTAGCTCTTTGCTGTCGTTGAGGGTGCAGCCGTGGCAGCGGGTGCAGGCTGTGCCGCCTGTTTGGCGGTGACGTTCAGGACAAAGTTGAAAGTAGCGGCTTTACCGTCCTGCGTGTCCTGCACGCTCATCAGCAATGCCTGGTTGAAGATCGAGTCATTGGCGTTGCGGGCCACTCCCGGCATGAAAAGCTGAGTGGTAATCACCGGACCGCCCGGCGCTTGCACCTTCACGTGAATGTGAACGGTGCGGCCAGGGTACTCGCCCGGCACAACCGTCACCAGCTGGTAGCGCCCGGATTGGTCGGTGTACTGGTGGCCCCGGAACTTGTGCCCAGAGTTGTCGTAGGCACCAGAGGCGTCGGCCTGCCAGAAGTCGAGCCACGCCCCGGCGATAGGCTGGCAGTTCTTGTCGTACACGTACCCTGTGAGTACGAGCTTGGTACCACTTACGCTTGCTTCCAGTAGCGTAGTACGCTCCGGCGAGCCGGCTTTGTAGTACGGCCCTTCAGTTGCCGAAGGTGTTATGCTGCTGCATCCTGTAGCCGTCTGGGCTCTGGCTGTGGGTGTGCTGAATGGCTGGAAGCCGTAAGAGAGTACGGTCATGAGTACCAGCATTATTGTCGCAAGCAGATATTTCTTCTGTAGAGTTCTTCGATTGAGCTTCATGTCTTTGTTGTGTCCCCTCATGGAAAGTTTGATATTCGGTCCCGTCGTAAGACAGGTTGCAGCCAGCTAGAATAGCCAGATTGCACGTTCATTATGCCCCACGAATCTTAGCTCTTGGATGGAGAAAAGTTAAGATAGGGTTAAGGTGGCTTAAGTCTTTTGCTGAATTGATCATCCTGCAAGTGAGGTATCAAAAAGAGGACCAAGTCCCCTCTTTGTCATTCCGAGTGCAGCGAGGAATCAGGTGGGTAGAGATGAAGCAGAATTGTAGTGTCCCTCGGTGCGTACCTCCTGCTTCCCTGACTCTTCAATTGCAGCCGAGTACGACTGCCACCT
>JAXDKH010000329.1:0-16403 GCA_034667185.1 Chloroflexia bacterium
GTCGGCAAGGGCGTGCTGGACTCCCATGGCAAGCGTGTGGGCATGATCGAAGAGGTGCACGCGGAAGAGCAGCACGGCGAGTGGGTGGTGACCGAGTACCTGATAGGTGCGGCCGCCCTGATGGAACGCCTCTCTGCGTGGCCCATCGCGCGGGGCATCGTGGGGCTCGTCGTCAAGAAACACGAGCCTGGTTATAAGGTGCCGTGGGACAAGCTGGACCTCAGCGATGTCAAAAAGCCACGCCTGCTGTGCGATGTGAACGAGCTAGAGAAGTTCTCCCACCCGTAGAACCGTCCAAGGGAAAGTAATAGAACCGATTCAGGGGGCACCAATGCACCATACGACTTTGTTTGGCCGTTTAGCCAAGTGGGCTGCAGGAGCAATGGGCCATCCCGCGGCGTTTGTTCTTGCGCTGGGAGTAATTCTCGCCTGGGCAGTTACAGGCCCAATTTTCGGATTTAGCGATACCTGGCAGCTTGTGATCAACACCGGGACCACAATCGTGACCTTCCTCATGGTGTTCCTGATCCAGAACACCCAGAACAGAGACAGCATTGCGATGCAGTTGAAGCTTGACGAGCTGATTCGAGCGCACTCAGGTGCTCACAACGCCCTGTTGGACCTTGAGGAATTGACGGAAGGCGAACTAACGAGGATCAGACTCACATACGAGGACCTGGCACGCCGCGCCAAGAAGGATCTCGAAGGGGGTCTAATTGACACGGATACGCCCAACGTGTAGGCGAACTCCCCGTGCGTTTGCTGTGCCGGTATTTGGACCCGCTGTTAGCGTTTGTGCCTGTATTCGGGCTGGATAGTCGGGATTCGTGGAACGAGGATGGCTAAGAAGCCAATTTCGCAAGCCACAAATATACTTAGCCCTACGCCTCCACGCTCTCCAGAAAGTCCAACACCAACCTGCTGAACTCCTCCGGCTTCTCCATGTTAGGCACATGCGCCGTGCCCTCTATGACCGCCTTGCGAGCGCCGGAGATGCCTGACGCCAGCATGTCAGCCGTTGCGTGCGTACCCGAAGTGTCGTACTCTCCAACGAGGGCCAGCGTCGGCACCTTTATTTCCGAGAGACGTCCCGCCGCGGGAGGATTGAGCACGACAGGTTGGCCGCTGCCGTGGGAACCGTGGTAGGTGTCGAGGCACATCTGGCGCACCTTCTCGCGCACCCTCGGCTCTCCCTTCCCACCCGGACGCCCGAAACCATCGACCCACACCCGCACGTCTATGTCGGCCACGCGCTCCCAGTCTTCCTTCGTTTCGGCTTCATCCATCTCCTCGAACGCCTGTAGCTCCTCAGCAGTAGGGCCTGCTTCGTTCTCCCAACCACCCAGCCCGGCCCCGACCAGCACCAACGCGTCGACAATCTTTGGGTACTCCAGGGTGAAATCGGTGGCTATGGTACCGCCGCGGGACACGCCGATGATGTAAGTCTTGTCCACACCCAAGTATGTGAGCAGGTCGTGTATGTCCTGGCGGTTGCTGTAGTCGCGGTCGAGGATCGTGGTACGGCCAAAACCGCGGGTGTCGTACCTGATCACGCGGTAGCGCCTGGAAAACTCCTCCCACTGGTCGTCCCACATGCGGTGGTCGGCTATACCTGCGTGTATCAGCAGGAGGGCGTGCCCCTCTCCCGCCACCTCGTAGTAGAGAGGTCCGCCCGCTGCCTCGATAGTACCGGACTGCGTGGTATCGCCGTCAGGCATCCTTCTGCTCCTCTGCTTTAATCGCCCACATGTAGGACCAACCATCAACGTCGGGAGGCGTGATGCCTTGCTGGGTCAGTATGGTGTTGATATGGGTGCGATGCTCGGTGGCATGGTTGATAGCCTGAAGCAGAACGATGCTGGCGGGGAATTTGCCCGTCTCGCCCTCCCACTCCACCTGTAGCATGTCGGAAGGCTGCACGCGTGAGGACTCTCGAATGAGGGCCTCGCCGGTATGCTGCGCGCCCGCTCTAATCTGGTCCAGGGTGGGCACCTCGCCCCAGCCGGAACGGTCGGGTTGCTGGCCGGACAGCCTTCGCAAGTAGTTACCCTCAGCACGCACAATATGGGTGAGAGTAGCGCGAATGCTCCCATATGTGCCAGGGACGGAGGCGTCCAGCACGGCGTCATCCAGATCGCGGCAGGCATTAATCACCTTCAGGTTGGCCCACAGGTTGTGTTGGAACAGCGTCTCAATAGCGTGCAAGTTCGGTCCCCTCCTTCAAGCTCGTGTCATGTAGGCTAGCAGGCCGGACGCCCTTGGTGTCTAACCAGCAGCACGCACTCCGCAGCACCCAGACCGCAGGCATAGGCCTGTGCTGGAAGGTGCACCGGTTCGCACGTGCCGCGCCAGGACAGCGTCCCATCTACTTGCCCACTATAACATAGCCGTTGCCATCGGGGTCCTTGAACTGAGCCTGCACGCCCCAGGGCTGCTCGTTGGCGTCCTCGGTGATCTCGACGCCCTTGGAGCGCATGTCCTCGACGGTGCCTCTCACGTCGTCCGAGTAGAAGGAGAGGCTGGTGAACTGGCCTGGCGTCACACCCATCTCGGAGGCCTTGTAGAGGTTGATGCTGGTCTGGCCCTGCGGTGCCTTGACCTCGATCCAGCGCAGGCCCTCTCCGAAAGGCGCGTCGGTGGTCTTCTCGAAGCCGAGCTTGTTGACGAAGAAATCGACGGCGCGGTCCTGGTCGGTGACGTAAACGGAAACGACGGAAACGTAGTTAAGTGCCACTGTCTTGCTCCTTATGGGGGTTTGTTTTGGAGGGTATCAGGGGCGGAGTGGTAGAACGTTTGTTCTACTCCATTATAGCTGAGATAGCGGTGAAATACAACATCCTGATATAAGTTTTTACTATGTTCGTCGTCTGAGCCTTCACACTAGCTATTAGAAGTATTTTGTGCCAGAACTCAAATGCGCGTAAGCTGCTGGGGCCTATCTGTAAAAGCAAGAGGAAGGACCAAAGAAGCCCTGTCATCCTGAGCGAAGCGAAGGATCAGGTGGCATGCTAGAGTCCTCAACTTTGTGGATGATGGAGGCATTAGGAACATTGTTGCTACAGTGCCAAGAGTCAAACACCAGCTACTGATCCTTCGCTTCGCTCAGGATGACAGGGCTTCTTTGGTCCTCACTCGCCACTACTTTGCATTTGCTCCCTAGAACACAAAGGTGGAGGCGGGAACACAGCCCCGCCTCCACGTAAGGGTCACTGGGTGAGTTAGCTACAACCAGTCGTGCTCCCGCAGCTATCGCACTTCAAGCAGGTGCCGTTGCGTACCAGGGTGAAGTTGCCGCATTCCGGGCAGCCTTCGCCTTCGTAGCCCTTGAGCTTGGCTTCGGCGGCCTGCTCGCTCCGGGTCGGCTCAGCCTTGACCATCACCATTGTCTGCGTCAGCACGGCAGTGGGCGACTCCACCTTCGCGACTT
The DNA here is from genome assembly GCA_034667185.1 of Chloroflexia bacterium. Lineage (GTDB taxonomy): Bacteria > Chloroflexota > Chloroflexia > QHBQ01 > JADMIH01 > JADMIH01. Next base: position 3,428 of record JAXDKH010000329.1, read on the forward strand.
CGGCGTGGCCGTTGGTGTGGCTGTGGCCGTTCCCGTTGGTGTGCCCATTGCCGTTGCCATTACCATTGCCACTCTTCAGCGGCTGAAGGTGAGGCGAGGTGCCGGTGACGGTCGTGGGGCCGATGCTGACGGGCGGCTTCTTGTTGAGGTCCGGCACCGTGTCCCCGCGATTGGCATCGTAACCCTCCGGCAGGTGAGCCAGGTCAAGCCGGTCGAGGTAGCAGATGGCTAGCTCGCGGAAGATGTAGTCGATCACCGATGTGGCGTTCTTGATGTGGTCGTTGCCCATCACGCGCCCGCTCGGCTCGAACCGGGTGAGGATAAAGGCGTCCGCGTACTCCTCCAGCGGCACGCCGTACTGCAAGCCTAGCGACACCGCTATCGCGAAGCAGTTCATCACCGACCGGAAGGCCGCGCCCTCCTTGTGCATGTCGATGAAGATCTCGCCCAGCCGCCCGTCCTCGTACTCGCCGGTGCGCACGTAGACGTTGTGGCCCGCGATTGTCGCCTTCTGGGTGTAGCCGGAGCGACGGTTGGGCAGCTTCAGGCGGCGAACCTCGCGCACCGCGCCCTCTGCTCCCGCTGCCGCAAGCTGCTGCACTCGCTGCGTAAGGGGGATACCACCCGCCGTCTCCTCTTCTTCCTCCTCTTCCTCTTCCAGCGCCCCTGTGGAGTTGAGGGGCTGGCTCAACTTGGAGCCATCGCGGTAAATCGCCACGGCCTTGAGCATCAGCCGCCACGACTTCATGTAGATATCCTCGACGTCGCCTATCGTGGTGTCGATGGGCATGTTGATCGTCTTGGAGATCGCGCCGGAGATGAACGGCTGGGCTGCCGCCATCATGTGCAGGTGCGAGGACGGGCTTAGGTAGCGGGTGCCGGTGCGACCGCAGCGGTTGGCGCAGTCGAACACGGGCAGGTGCTCGTCCTGCAGTTGGGGCGCGCCCTCGACCGTCATCGTGCCGCACACGTAGTCGTTGGCAAGCGCGATTTCGGCCTTGCTGAAGCCGAGTTGCGGCAGGATGCCTTCCCGGCTGCTGATCTGCTCGTCCGTCAGGCCCAGGTTCACCCGGCAGAACTCCTCGCCCAGCACGAACGGGCTGAAAGCGAAGCTGATGTCGAAGGCGGAGGGCATGGCGGCTTCTGAGCGAGCTATCGCCTCGTCGTCGAAGCCCACCGACCTGAGCGCCTCGTGGTCTATTGCGGGCGAGTTGGCGAGCGTCTTGTGCCCCACGACGTAGTTGATGATGTCCTCGATCTGCTTCGGGCTGTAGCCCAGGTACTGCAGCGCGGGCGGCACCGACTGGTTGATGATCTTGAAGTAGCCGCCACCGGCCAGCTTCTTGAACTTCACCAGCGCGAAGTCGGGCTCGATGCCAGTGGTGTCGCAGTCCATCACCAGGCCGATTGTGCCTGTGGGCGCGATTACAGTCACCTGTGCGTTGCGGAAGCCAGCTTTCTCACCCAGCGTCAGCGCCTCGTCCCACGCCTGCTTGGCCGCGGCATGCAGCCCTGCTGGGCAGTTAGCGGGAGAGATGCCGGAGGGCTTCACTGTCAGCCCCTCGTACTCCTTGTCGGAGGCATAGTGGGCAGCGCGGCGGTGGTTGCGGATCACCCGCAGCATCGGCTCGCGGTTGGCTTCGTAGCGCTCGAACGGCCCAAGTTCGGAGGCGACTTCGGCGGAGGTGGTGTAAGCCACGCCCGTCATGATCGCGGAGATAGCCCCGCACAGCGCGTACGCCTTGGCCGAATCGTAGGGGATGCCGAGCCGCATGAGCAGCGCGCCCAGATTGGCGTAGCCGAGGCCCAGCGTGCGGTAGCGGTGCGACAGGAGCGCGATTTCGGCGCTGGGGTACTGCGCCATCGCCACGCTAATCTCAAGCACCAGCGTCCATAGGCGGTTGGCGTGCCGGAAGGCCTCTATGTCGAGCACCTTGTCGGGGTCGTCGCCCAGGAAGTGCATCAGGTTAAGGGAGGCCAGGTTGCAGGCCGTGTCGTCAAGGAACATGTACTCGGAGCACGGGTTCGAACCGTTTATGCGGCCGTCGTTGGGGCAGGTGTGCCACTCGTTGATCGTGGTGTCGAACTGCACGCCGGGGTCAGCCGAGGCCCAAGCCGCCTTGCCGATGCGGTCCCACAGGTTGCGAGCCTTGAGGGTCTTGGCGATCTTGCCGTCGGTGCGACGGGTCAGGTCCCAGTCGAGGTCTTTCTGCACCGCGTCCACGAAGCCGTTGGACATGCGCACCGAGTTGTTGGCGTTCTGGCCGCTGACCGTAAAGTACGCCTCGCTCTCCCAGTCGGAGTCGTAGATGGGGAAGTCGAAGGTGGTATCACCCTGCTCGGCCAGGCCGATAGCGCGGGCGATGATGCCGTCTGGCAGGCCCGCCTCGCGAGCCGAGCGCAACGCCTTCTTGTAAGCCTTGGTCTTGGCGGCCTTGTCGGCCTCGGAAGCCTGGTCCATCTCATGCCACGCCGCCATTATGCCGTTCAGGTTCTTGCGGCACTGGATGGAGCCGGCCACGAGCGCGGCCACCTTCTGCTCCTCGACCACCTTCCAATCAATGAACTTCTCGATATCGGGGTGGTCGATGTCCACGATCACCATCTTGGCCGCCCGCCGAGTGGTGCCGCCGGACTTAATAGCGCCCGCCGCCCTGTCACCGATCTTGAGGAAGGATAGCAAACCGCTGGAGCGTCCGCCCCCGGAAAGGCTTTCGTTCTCGCCACGCAGGGCCGAGAAGTTGGAGCCGGTACCGGAGCCGTACTTAAAGATGCGGGCCTCGCGCACCCACAGGTCCATGATGCCACCGGGGTTCACCAGGTCGTCCTGCACGGACTGTATGAAGCACGCATGGGGCTGAGGTCTCTCGTAAGCCGAGGTGGACTTCTTCAGCTCGCCCGCCACGGGGTCGAAATAGTAATGACCCTGGGCAGGGCCAGCGATGCCGTACGCCCAGTGCAGGCCCGTGTTGAACCACTGGGGCGAGTTTGGCGCAGCGTACTGAGCGGCGAGCATGAAGCACATCTCGTCGTAGAAGTTGCGCGCGTCTTCCTCGGAGGTGAAGTAGCTGCCCTTCCAGCCCCAATATGTCCAGCAGCCCGCGAGGCGGTGGAACACCTGACGCGAATCAAGCTCGCCTACGAAGCGCTCTTCTTGGGGCAGCTTGGCAAGGGCGGCCTCGTCCGGCTCGGAGCGCCAGAGCCACTCCGGCACGCCCTCTTCGGGCACCTTCTTGAGCACGGCGGCTACCCCGGCGCGGCGGAAATACTTCTGGGCCAGGATGTCGGTGGCGACCTGCGACCAGGTGTCGGGCACCATTACGTTCTCAGCTTTGAACACCGTTGTGCCGTCCGGGTTGTTGATCTTGGACGTCCGGGGCACGAAGTTCAGCTTTACGTAGGGGTCCGTGGCTTCGGTGAAATGGCGTGGTATATGCATTCGAGACTCCTTAAAGCCCAACCTGGGCTTACCTTTCTTGTTTTGCCTGGCGCTATCCCTGACCTTTCTAGGTTCCATATCGATACCCTTGTTCACTAATGCCTTTATGCCTTTGCCTTGTTCGACTTGCCGGGTGTGTCGTTCGCTTCTGGCAGGCCCGTGACCTTCGGTGGCGCGTCCTCCCCGGCTTCGACGGCTGCCCCCTGGTCCTGGGAGCCGTACATCGCCTCGCGCATCTCCTCAAGGTCGGCGAAGTTGCGGTAGACCGAGGCATAACGGATGTACGCCACCTCGTCGAGGTCCCGCAGCTTCTGCATCACCAGCTCCCCTACCTGCGTGGAGGGCACCTCCGAAGCGCCCAGGTTGAAGAGCTGCGCCTCGATGTCGTTCACCGCTGCCTCGAGTTGGTCAGCCGACACCTTGCGCTTGGTAAGGGCCAGCGCCATCCCCTGGCGCAGCTTTTCCCGGCTGTACTCTTCCCGCCTGCCGTCCCGCTTCACCAGGCTCACGCCGATGCGCTCGATACGCTCGAAGGTGGTGAAACGACGCTTGCAGTTCTTGCACTGCCGGCGGCGCTTCACCACCTCGCCGTCCGCGGCCAGGCGGCTATCGGTGACTTGCGTATCTTCGTGGTGGCAATAGGGACACTTCATAAAATCTCCATCCTGGGTGAAATAGCCACTATATATTGTGTCGTGCCGAGTCTCTGCCCAAGATGTTGTGCAGGGTCATATTATGGCACAAGATGCAGTGAGTCAATAGGGTTATACACAACATTTGGTAGTGTGTGGAAACGTTTCAGCCACTTTCCACAACATCTAGTAGGTTTTCCACATCCATTATACACAATCATAGAACATTAGTGCTAGGTACAAGAGACGGATATTGATCTGGCATTATGATGTCTATCAAATTTGACTCTGGAAGGGACTTATAGCTTAATGTTCGGGGAAAGAAGAACATGCGTTCCTAGATGTGCGACAGGTCAGACGTAGACGAAAGGAAAAAGAAATGGAAAAGCATTGGCTCGATTATGCTGCATTCCTCATCCAGTTGGGAACTCTCATCTTCCTACTCAAGTATGTAGTAGACACTGCAAGGTTAGCGAAAGAGAGCAGGAAATCAACAGAGATTTCAGCAGAGGTTCTCCGTGAAATGCGTCAGACCAGAGAGGAAGAGAGTGCACCGTATGTAGTGGTGTACTTCGACTCCGACGCAGATAAGCCAGAATTCATACATCTTGTGATCAAGAACCTTGGAAAGAAGCTTGCACGGGATGTCAGGCTGATTTTTGAACCTCCATTAGCTAACAGCCATGAAGGAGAGTTCGCCAATATTCCACTACTCCAAGAGGGGATCGGCGCCCTGGCACCAGGGCAGGAGGTGCGAACTTTCTTCGACAGTACCATTAGTTATCTGGGACGCATTGAGGAAGATGAAGCGTCACACAAATACCCTACGTTACCCCTTGTTTACAATGTCACAATTAGTTACCTTGGTGGCCTCAACAAAGTGCGAACCATGATACATCAGAAGGTCGATTTGTCTTACAGAATAGGTCTGTTCTATACGACAAGCAAGGGCGTAGCTGACCTAGTGAAAGAGGTCGATGACCTGGGACGTACCACAGATAACATTTACAGGGAACTTGAACAGATCAAACGTACCCTGAGTGGAGGGATATGGATCAAGAATCCAGAACCGTTCACAGTAAATCGGTCTTGGGAACCGTCCATATGGAAAGCTGAGGTACAGACTAGAGTCAGCGAACTTAGGCTCTTATGGACGAAGATATTCCCTTCTGCTCCTCCAGATGCATTTGCCGTTGTGTTAGCAGAGCTGAAGGTAAGGTCATCTGTCCTAAGGGCCCAACTCCTGACGTTATCAACGTCCTGTCCCACGGAGGAAACAGGGATAGCCGAGCAATTGTTAGTCTTGGCCATGAACTTGTACAACCTTGAACGCCCGCAGTTGTTAGCAATTTACAATCACTCGGCACCCTATCTGGAGGCTTGGTGTTCGGAATTCATCACGCTACTAGACGAAACCGAATCGGTTCTTCACGGCACAGCGGGTGAATCAAGACCGTTGAGCAAAATTGCTTAACTCTCCAACAAGAACAACCAAGACATACAGTTCCAGTAACCACCTAATCGCTTTACACTAGGCAGAGACGATTCCTGTGATAGCAGGATCCGTCGTAGCGGACATCTAGAAGGCGGTGGAAGAGCTAAAGGCGGCAAGGCTAAAGAGGCTAGCGCCGCTGCAAACGTATGAGGGCTATTCCTGGCAGAATTTCAGAGGGCTGGACAGCAACCTGTAGGAGCTAGCTCACGACCCAAACTGGCGCTAGCTCGCAAACAAGAGAAGAAGCCGGACCCCAGTGAGGAATCCGGCTTCTACTCTTGTGAAGCAAAAGGTCTAGCCCAGCTCCGGCTCAATCAGCCCATAGTCGCCGTCGTTGCGCCTATAGACCACCCCCACACGCTCCTGGTCGGAGTTCCAGAAGACGTAGAAGTTGTGGCCCAATAGCTCCATGTGCTCGATGGCTTCTTCGGGGTCCATCGGCTTCATGTTGAAACGCTTCACGCGCACTATAGCGCCGTCCTCGTCTTCCCTGGCCGCAGCCTTACCGTTGCCGCCAAGTGTCTCCGAGGCAGGTCGTGCAGGTGCGGCCATCTCTATCACGCTAGGCTCTGCGGTGGACACATTGAGCGTGGCGGAGCTTCTGCCGAGGCCCTGCGCGCCCTTCTTGCGGCGGCTCATGCGGGTTTTACGGCGTTCCAGTTGCTTGTCGATGTGGGCTATCGCCTGGTCTACAGTGGTGAGGAGTTCGTCGTCGGCTACCTCCGACCGTATGATGTTATGTCTAGTGTAGAGCGTGATCTGCGCTACGTACTGGAAGCGCTGGGCGTTGAGGCGGGTCGGCCTCTGCGACAGCACGACTTCGGTGGACTCCAGGTCTTCCACATGCCGGTCGAGCCTGCTGATGTGCTTGCGGATGTGCTCTTCGTTCTTGGGCTCAAGCTTGAAGTTCTTCGATCTTATGTTTACGGACATAGCGGCCTCCGTGGAAGAAAAGTGGGCAAATAAAAGGACCGCACTACGAACACGCCGGCCGAGTTAAACCCTGTGAGCCAACTCGATCATCAACGTTCATAGTGCGGTCCTTCCGGTGCGCGTGGAGGGATTCGAACCCCCGACGCAGGGCTTAGGACGCCCTCGCTCTATCCCCTGAGCTACACGCGCAGTTGAGGTAGCTAATTATACTCCAGTGGGCGCTCCCATTTCAAGCAGCACGCGCCGCTCGCGCACATCGTACTCCCCGCCCGAAGCCAAAACGGCCACCTCCAGTGGCCCCACCGAGATGGGAGTTCCTGGGTGGGTGCCGTGCGCCGTGTTCACTGCGGCGCGCGAAGCGTCCACGAAGTAGACAACCCCGGTGCCCCTCACGGTGCCGCGCCCGTGGCAGTCGAGCAGCAAGCATGTGTTCTCATCGATGCCGATGCCAAGCGCCGCCGGGTGCTCGGCCACCGAAGCCGTCAGCCGGGGGAAGCGCCCCCTGGCCCCAAAGTGGGTATCTATGATGAGGTCTTCGCCCGCCCAGCCCAGGCCGTTAGACATTTGCACCATGCCCATGCGCAGTTCGCCCGTGCCACCGCCCGCCACGAGCATCGGCTTGCCCATAGCAGTAGCCCCCGCGCTGGTACCCGCCACCACTCCTCCCCTCCCGTACGAATCCATGATAGCCTTTTCGGCGCTGGAATGGTCGAGCACCTGCGTCAGGGCATACTGGTCGCCGCCGGTGATAAATATCCCGGCCGCGCGGCCCAGCAGGTCCGTCGTTTGCTCGTCCATAGCCTCCTCGTGATTGCGAATGAGGGGGGCATGAATGCGCGCGGGGTTGTAGCCGTTCCTGGTGAAGATACGCACGTACTCGCTCGTCAGTATCTCCGGGTGGCGGGTGGCCGTGGTAATCAGAACGATATCTCGCTGCTCAGAGTGCCGCTCCGTGCGCTCCACGAGTTGCAGGAACAGCTTGGCGAGCGTGCCCGTGTGGTCCAGCCGGTCCGCGCCGCCGATTATCATCAGGTACCCCGGCAGCTCCCATTCCACGTCAGCCATGGATGGCGCGCTCGCCAGTAAACCCTTATGTTTTCGCCCGTTGCTAGAACTCATTACTCACTCGGTCCAACCTGCTAGGATCTGTACTTGCCTTCTGCTGTTATTGCTCTGACCCACCGTCGAGCGCCGCGCCTTCTTTGGGCCTGACTCCTTCCCCTGGCCCGGCCCCATTGCCGTCTGAGCCGTTCCACGGAGAGCCGGTGCCTTCCTGCGCGGCGGCGTCGGCAATGGCCTGGATGCGGGCGTGCTCCTCGGTGTTGGCGGTCCTGGGAAGCTCGCGGAAGAAGCTCGATTGGTGCTCGTCCGACAGCACCTTGCTCACGCTCTGCACCAGGGCGATTGCCTCGTCCACATGGTCGATGAACAGCACCACCAGGTCGCCCTCGCGCGCCATTTCGAGGGCCTGGATGGAGGCTTCTCGCTCGTCGAGGCACAGGGTTATGGGCAGGTTGGGTCGCGTGCGGCGCATCGCGTCTTCCATCAGCTGCGCCACCTCGCCAGGCTCCCGGCCCCTCAGGTCCTCGTCCTCGCGAATGATGATGTGGTCGAAGGTGTTGGCCGCGACCACAGCCAGTTCCTGAATGTCGGCGTCGCGCCGGTCGCCTGGGGCAGCCACCACCCCAATGGACTTGCGCGGCTTCATCAGCCGGATGGCCCCTTGCACCGCCCTGAGCGCGTGAGGATTGTGCCCGTAGTCGATAATCACCCGCGCCTTGCCTATGTTGAACATGTTGAAGCGGCCGGGTGCGCTCTTCTCGTCGGTCTGGAAGGTGCGCAGGCCCAGCTTGATCGAGTCCACGCTCACCCCCGCAGCCCATGTAGCGGCAGCCGCCGCCAGCACGTTCTGCACCTGGAACGGTATCAACCCGCCATAAGTGGCCGGGATGTCGGACGTGCGCATCAGCAGGTGCTCCTCCGAGCCCTCCGCCAGCACTATCACGTCGTTGCTCGTGTAGACAGCCTTGCCGCCGTTCGCCAGGTGCCGGGCCAGCGCGGGGACCGCCGAGTCCAGGCCGAAGTAGATGATCTTGCCCGGACAGTGCTCAGCCATGGCTACTACAAGTGGGTCTTCGGCGTTCAGCACCCCGTAGCCGTCCTTGCTCACGCTTTCGATTATCACACGCTTGATGCGGGCCAGCTTCTCCGCGGTGTCTATGCCGTCCATGCCCAGATGGTCGTTGGCTACGTTGAGCACCACGCTTACGGAAGAGCGATCCCAGGCAAGCCCCGACCGCAAAATGCCGCCCCGCGCGGTCTCAAGTATCGCCACCTCGACCAGCGGGTGTTGCAGCACCGACTCTGCGCTACGCGGGCCCGAGGCGTCGGCTTTCACGCGCCTCACGCCGTTGAAATAGATACCGTCGGTGGTGGTCATGCCGACGAACTTGCGCATGGTCGAGTAGATGTGGGCGATCATGCGGGTGACCGTAGTCTTACCGTTGGTACCTGTGACGGCTATCAAGGGCACGCGGGCGGGCGTGTTCTCCGGGAAGAGCATATCAACAATCGCCTCGCCCACCCCGCGCGACTTGCCCTCGGAGGGATAGACGTGCATGCGCAGGCCGGGCGCGGCGTTCACCTCTACGATGCCACCGTTCTGCTCAGACAGCGGGCGCTTGATGCTCTCACACACCACGTCCACGCCCGCGATGTCCAGACCTATCGTGCTGGCAGCCAGCACCGCCACCGCCGCGTTGTCGGGGTGCACCACGTCCGTGACATCGATAGCCGTACCGCCCGTGGAGAGATTGGAGTTGTCACGCAGATAGACCACCTGCCCAGCTGGGGGCACGCTCTCCCAGGTGTAGCCCTGCTTGCCGAGCGTGAGCTCCGCCGCTGCGTCCATCTTGATGCGGGTAAGCGCCGAACCGTGCCCCGCCCCACGTCGCGGGTCCTCGTTCACCCTCACGACCAGCTCGCGGACGTTGCTGCGCCCGTCGCCCACCACCTGAGGGGGCCGCCTCTGGGCCGCCGCTACGAGCTTCCCGTTGACGACCAGAAGCCGATGGTCCGTGCCGCGCAGGTAACGCTCCACAATCACGTTGTCGGAATGTTCCTGGGCAAGCTCGAACGCCGCGCGCACCTGCGCCTCTGTAGTGAGATTGACGCTTACCGCCTTGCCCTGGTTGCCGTCGAACGGCTTGAGCACCACGGGGCCGCCTAGCTCCTGGGCCGCACGCCACGCCTCGTCCGCGCTGTCTACAACCTCACCCTCCGGCACGGGCACCCCCACCTTTGACAGCAGGTCCTTGGTAAGCTCCTTATCGGACGCTATCTCCACGCCGATGTTGGCGGTGAAGGAAGTCTCGGCAGCCTGTATCCGCTTCGCCAGGCGGCCATGCCCCAACTGGACCAGCGCAGCCTTGTTGAGGCGCATCCAGGGGATACCGCGCTTCCGGGCGGCATCCACAATGGTCTGAGTCGAGGGGCCGAGCATGTTATCTTCCGCAATATCGCGAATCTGCTCTATTCGCTCCGCCAGGTTGAAGTCGAGCGACTGTCCCTCGGCCAGCTTTTCGGCCAGTTCGATCGCCAGGTACGCGGCCTCCTTGGCGGCATCGGGGTCCCTGTAGTCCACCACAATGCGGTACTCGCCGTAGAGCCCGGTGCCGCGGGTGCGGCCAAAGCCCACGTCCAACCCCGCCAGCGACTGAAGCTCCAGGATAATGTGCTCGATGATGTGGCCCATGTAGGTGCCACGCCGCAGCCTTTCGAGGAAGCCGCCGGGCTGACCCTCTGAGCAGCGGTGGTCCCACAGGCTGGGTATGGCCTCCACGAGGCGCTCGGTGAAGCCGGGGAGCTTATCGGAGGGGAGTTCTTCGTATTTGCCTATGTGGGTGAGTATTTCCAGCACGGGCCGGTACGCCCAGATGTTCGCGCCGGACAGCACCTTTATCTTCTTGACGGTTATCTCGCTCATTCCTGGTCCTCAAATCGGGTGGTGATACTATTCGCACAAGGTATGCAGCGTGTGCATTGTACGCAGCAGCATACCCACGGTAAAGCATGCACCGTCGCGAGGCTTTCCTGTTATCATACCAAATGCCTGGCAGCAGTGAAAAGTAAGACACACTACAGCAAGACTCGTGCAAGCTTCACGAGTTGGCATGGCCTCTGCTACTTCCCAGATAGGAAAGTGGTCACAGACAAGGGCACCAAAGGAGGCAAACCGCATGAAAGTCGAGATACTCTACTGCCAGGAATGAAACTACGGACCTCGCGCCGTCCGTGTGGCGGAAGAAATTATCGAGATCTATGGCGACGACCTTGAGACGATAACGCTGGTGAGAGGCGGCAAGGGGCGCTTCGAGGTAACGGCAGACGGCCAGGAAGTCTACTCCAAGTCGAGGACCAAGCGCCACGCCGAGCCGGGAGAGGTCGTCAGCAACCTGGGCAACCTCCTGAACTCCAACCAACAAGATGGCATAACACCAGACTTGCCGATGAGCACCGGGCTATAGACCGCTACTGAAATGAAGAGGATCAGGCTACAAATGGGCAGCATGGTCCTCTTTTGCATCCTCCAAACCTTAATCAACTTGGCACGCTCTTGGTGTCCTTGGCGTCTTGGCGGTTCCGTCTCTTGCTCCTGAAGCTACCATATGCAGGCAAAAAGGATTATAGTAGCTTATACAATCAGCGTTGCCGGCATGACGCTGAATATGGGAGAACGAGATGGCAGAGCTATCGCTGTTGGGGTTGTTCGCGCACCCCGACGACGAGCAATTGATGAGTGGCACGTTCGCGAAATACGCGGCTGAAGGCATCCGCACGGGGCTAATTTGCACCACGCGGGGCGAGTATGGCGAAATAGCCGACCCTGCTCTTGCCACGCCTGAGACGCTGGGGCATGTCCGCGAGCTTGAGTTGAGGGCCGCGTGCGCCGTGGTCGGCATCAAGTACCTCTACTTCCTCGACTACAAGGACTCCGGGTGGTTCGACCGACCTGAGAACGATGCCCCGGACTCCTTCAACAACGCGGACCCGGAAGAAGCTACCGAAGCGCTGGTCAGGCTCATCAGGGAGTTCCGGCCAACGGTCATGGTGACGTTCGACCCAGGCGGGGGCTACGGTCACCTCGACCACGTCCAGGTTTGGCGTTTCACCAGCGAGGCGTTCGACGCGGCGGCGGACCCTGCGAGGTATCCGGGCGCGGGCGGAGCGTGGCAGGCGCAGCGCCTCTATTACACCGGCTTCCCACGCAGCCGCATGCAGCGGTTTGGCGAGGTAATGGAGCGCATGGACCTGGAATCGAGCTACCGCGACCTGAACATGGAGCAGAAAGGGTTCACAGACGAAGAGATCACCAACGTCATGGACGTGCGCGAGTGGGTGGCCTTCAAAGAAAAGAGCATGAGCATGCACGCTACTCAAATGGACCCGAACAGCCTGTTCACCAGGTTGCCGGCCGACATGCTGCTGGAGATGCGGGCTACCGAGTATTTCAGCCTGGCGAAGGGCGCTCCCCTGCCGGACACTCCGGATGCGAGGGGAGACCTTTTCGCGGGGCTGCGCTAAACAGCTAAACATAGATAGGAGGTATCGAAAATGTGCGGGGGTGTGATATTTCCCTACCGGAAGTTATATGCCGAGGCGCTGTCGCAGATGTACTCACCCGAGGAGATCGCGGAGTTCGAGCGCACGGGGCGGGTAAAGTCAGTCTACTGGCAACGCGGGGAGCCGGTGCTCCCGGTGCAGACGGAAGCTGAGCAGGAGGACGGCTCTCCCGGCATAGAGCTGGTAAAGTGGGGCAACCGCGACAAGGCAGCGCCCTTCCCTCAGACCGGCTGGGCGCGCATAGACAGCATAGAGGCGGGCAAGTGGTCCCACCTGAGGCCACGCCCGGTGGTTATTCCCGTATCCTACGGCGTAGAGAAGGGTAAGTGGTTCCCCATCGAGAATGGCATTATGGGCGTGCTGGTGGAGCGCAAAGGCGAAGAGCGCGTCTACATGCTCACGGACGATGCCACGCCGGAGTTCCTGGGCGTGACCAAGCACGAGCGCATGCCAATCTTGCAGGACCAGGATACGTTCGACTGGCTGGAGGGCGAACCGTCGCTTGCTGGCACACTTTCTGCGATTGACGGGAATCCCTAAATTTGTACTTGTGAAGGAAAGATAAGAGATGGCAGGCCCCAACAATAACAAACCCAGGCCGGAGCGCAAAGCCTCCAGCCCCACCGCGAGAAAAGCGCCCGCCTCTGCTCCGCAGGAGATTCAGGCGCAGAATAACCGCCTTATGCCCAATATGACCTTGAACCGCGCCGCGCAGATGGGCGCTCTCACCGAGGACGAGCAGCTACTCAAGCGCCCGGCCCCGGAACGAGAGGACTTTACCCGGTCGGACACGTGGCGTGTGTTGCGCATCATGGGCGAATTCGTCAACGGGTTCGACACGCTGGCCCACGTGGG
>JAXDKH010000330.1:0-6242 GCA_034667185.1 Chloroflexia bacterium
ACTCCCAGCTTTTGTGCTGTTCCCCTGCGGGCATGGTAGCGAGCGTAGCCTGGAACCCCGCAGCCTCCAACGAAGCCACGACCTGCTCCCCATACAGCGGGCCTACAACGCGATCCGTCGCCACCAGCACCTGGCGGCCCAGGCCCCTACCGGCAGCAAGCCTGCCCAGTTCAGGCAGCAACGCATGCCCCACGATCACAGGGTAATCGCCTTGTGGGGAATGCACGAGTATCTCCGTCGAGGATCGTTCTACGGCTTGCAAGCGGTCGCTCCTTGCTCGACAGCCCGGCAATAAAGGGTAAGCACCCGTTCTGCTGTCTCCTCCGGCCCTATGTGCGTGGTGTCTACCTGGAGCGCAACGGAGTTATATACCGGCTCCCTAGCAGCGAGCATATGCTCCACCTGCGTCGCGAAATCGTCGCCCAGCAGGGGGCGCAATCCCAGCCGCGCTGACTCTTCCAGGCGCGCCAGCAGGGCACCAGGCTCGCATGTCAGCAATACGACCACTCCCTCAGCCAGGAATGCCTCCCGCGTGGTGGAGTCCAATAGAGCACCGCCCCCGGTTGCTACCACAGCATCTCGCGTGGTAGCGACTTCCAGGCACACCTGCCGTTCTATCTCGCGGAAGCGTGGCTCACCCTGCTCGGCAAATATCATCGAGATAGGCATACCCGCCAACTCGATGATAAGCGCGTCGGTGTCCACAAGCGGCCTTTGCAGGCACTCGGCGAGCAGCTTGCCTACGGTGCTCTTGCCGGTGCCCATGAACCCCGCCAGCACCAGGTTGGGCGCGCCCTCCATCAACCGAACACCCCGACCTTCGGCGCGAGAGAGGGCACCCGCTCCTGCATCTCTTCCAGGCTGTCGCCGCCCAGCTTCTCGTGCAGCGCCTCGGCCAGCACCCAGGCCACCATTGCCTCTCCAACCACCCCGGCGGCAGGCACAGCACAGAAGTCAGAGCGCTGGTACTGGGTGGCAGCCGCCTCCCCGGTAGCCACATCCACGGTCTGCAACGGGTTGATGGTCGTGGAGATAGGCTTCATGGCCGTGCGCACAATAAGGGGCTGGCCGTTGGTCACGCCGCCTTCCAGGCCACCTGCGCGATTCGTATGTCGTTCGAGGCCGTTCTCCCCCGCGTATATCTGGTCGTGCACGTCGCGGCCCGGTCGGCGGGCATTCTCGAACGCCTCCCCTATCTCCACACCCTTGATGGCCTGTATGCTCATCACCGCATGGGCCAGCAGCCCGTCCAACCGCCGGTCCCAGTGCACATAGCTGCCCAATCCCACGGGCACGCCCGTCGCCCACACCACGAACACCCCGCCCAGCGTGTTGCCGGTGCGGCGCGCGTTATCTATGCACGCCTTCATCGCCTCGGTAGCTTCAGGGTCGGGGCAGCGTACGGGCGAGGCTTCGGTGGCTTCCAGCAGGCTGTCGGGCTGCGACAGGTCTATGTTGGAGGCCGCAACGTCACCAATCTCCGTAACCAGGCTACCCACCTCCACCCCGAACTGGCGCAGCAGCAGCTTGGCAAGCGCCCCCGCCGCCACACGGGCCGCGGTCTCACGGGCGCTGGACCTCTCTAGCGCGGTGCGCATGTCGCTGTAGCGGTACTTGACGGCGCCCACCAGGTCGGCGTGGCCGGGGCGCGGGGCAGTGAGGGGCGGATGCTCCTTCTTGATGAAGTTGGCGTAGTCTCGGTTGGCGATCTGCATGACGATAGGGCCACCTGTGGTGACTCCTGCCTCCACTCCGCCCAGGAACTGCACCGCGTCGTGCTCGATTCGCTGCCGACCGCTCCGCCCGTAGCCGCCTTGCCTGCGCGCCAGGTCGAGGTTGATCGCCTCCTCCTGCACGCTCAGCCCCGCCGGGAACCCCTCGACTATCACTGTGAGGCAAGGCCCATGAGACTCCCCGCCCGTTAGAAACCTGTGTGGCATGTTGGATTACCTACTTTCTGTGTCTATATTCTGTTCAGAAACGTGAAACGTGAAACGTGATGCGGCTTGCTGTTATTTGGTGCGTGTATGCTTGGCCGTTTCTTCCCTGCGCGCCCTATGTTGAGGACTCTCGCTACCCACCTGATCCTTCGCTGCGCTCAGGATGACAGGGGCCGCTTTGGTCCCTCAAAGCCAACAAGGTGACATTCACGAAACCCTCTTCCCCTTACCGCATCACGTTTCACGCTTCACGTTTCAGACTGCACTGCCTCCCACATTACGTCCAACGGCGCTTCCTGACCCGTCCAGATGCGGAAGGACGCGGCACCCTGGTTTACCAGCATAGCGAGGCCGTCCTGAGTGCGACAACCCGCTGTTTGGGCGTCGCGCAGCAGTCGGGTGGGGCGGGGCCTGTAGACTAGGTCGTAGACTAGCAGATGCTCCGGCAGGCGCACGCTGTAGGGGAGAGGGCTTTCGTTAGTGTGGGGCCATTGGCCCACGGGTGTGCAATTGACCAGCATGGAGGCTTCTTTGAGCGCCTTGGTCAGGCTAGTTACGTTGAAAGGGCCTGGCTCGATGTTGCGGTGCGTCCGCGTGACCAGCGATTTTGCCACCTGCTCCGCCTGTTCAGGGTCGCGAGAGAGGATGAGCACCGAGTGCCCCTCCCTGGAAAGCGCCCACGCCACCGAGCGCGCAGCCCCTCCCGCCCCCAGCAGCACCACCCGCGAGCCCTTCTCTATGCCGCCCGCTTCCGACAGGCCGCGCATGAAACCCTTAGGATCGGTGTTGAAGCCGAGTAGCTGACCGTCCTCGACGCGCACGGTGTTGCACGCGCCTATCACCAGCACCTCGTCGCTTACCTCGTCCAGCAACGATACCATGCGCTCCTTGTGCGGCACCGTCACGTTCCAGCCCGCGAAACCCTGCTCCATACACTGCCCCACCTGCGCCTCGAACTCGCCGGGGGTCGCGGGCAGCAGCACGTAGCGGTAGGGGAGGCCGGCGGCGGCGAAGGCGGCGTTTTGCATGGTGGGCGACAGGCTGTGCTCCACCGGGTAGCCGAACAGCCCCACCAGCCGTGCGGCCTGCTCCACCTCCTGCCGCTCCTCAGGCGCGAAGCTACTCACCGTTGGAGCCTCCCCCAATCAGCGTCCTCAACGCGGCCTCGAAGCCGGGGAAGCTATCGTCCACGCACTCCGTATCCTCAACTGTGGTAGCGCCCTTCGCTACGAGGGCAGCAATAGAGAGGGACATAGCCAGCCTGTGGTCGCCGTGACTGCTGACTTGCGCGCCCGAGAGAGTTGTGGAGCCATGCAAGCGGAAGCCGTCGGGTAGCGGCTCAATGTCGGCACCCATGCGTGTTAGCTCGGCTGCGGTAGTGGCGATGCGGTCCGTTTCTTTCACGCGCAGCTCGGCGGCCCCGCGCACCTCCGTCATGCCCTCGGCCTGTGTGGCAACCACGGCTAGCATAGGTAGCTCGTCTATCATCCCCGGCACATCTTCGGCTGAAATCGCGATGCCCTTGAGTTCGCGGTACGCTACTTCAACGTCGGCTACGGGTTCGCCGTTGCTCTCGTGCTCGTTGTGCAGGCGGACCACCGCCCCCATCCTCTCCAGCGCGTGCAGGAAGCCGGTGCGTCCTGAGTTCAAACCCACGCCCTCCACCACCACGCGGGAGCCCGGCACGATAGCGGCCGCGGCCAGTATGAAAGCCGCCGAAGAAATATCGCCCGGCACGTCTACATCGATGGCTTTCAGGCGCGACGGTCGTACCCGCACCGTGCTGCCTTCTACAATAAGGTCGGCACCCATCGACATGAGCATCCGTTCGGTGTGGTCGCGGGTGGGTGCGATTTCCTCCACGGCGGTCTCGCCCTCAGCGAACAGTCCCGCCAATACCACCGCAGATTTGATCTGGGCGCTGGCGACTGGGGGCCTGTAACTGATTCCCTTGAGGTTGCCGCCTTGTATCGTCAGCGGAGCCAGGCGGCCGCCCTCACGGCCCAGTATGGTCGCGCCCATTTCCCGCAAAGGGCGGGCAACACGGTCCATTGGCCTGCGGCTCAATTGCGCGTTACCGGCCAGGATGCTGTAGAACGGCTGGCCCGCCAGCAGGCCCGACATCAGCCGCATGGTAGTGCCCGACCCGCCGCACTCAAGCGGGCGCGCAGGCTCCACCAGCCCCTCCATGCCGCGCCCATGCACCAGCACCTCATCGCTGCTATACTCCACCTCGACGCCCAGGCCGCGCATGACTTCCAGGGTGGCAAGGCAGTCGGTGGCGGGCAGGAAGTTGCGGATGCGCGTGGTGCCCTCAGCTATGCCCCCAAGCATGGCGGCGCGGTGGGAGATAGACTTGTCGCCGGGCACGCGCAGCCTGGCGTCGATGGGCGCAACCGGGCCCTCCACGGCCATTGTTCGTGCCGTTGCAGCCTCTGAGATCATACGAACATCGCCCTCCGCTCTCGTTGCGCGTCCAGCATCCACTCCTCAAGCCGCGCGGGGTCGTCCAACAACTGCCGCACCAGGCCAAGCTGCCGCTCAAACGAGGCCAGGGCGTCTTCTACAGCCTGCCTGTTGGTGAGCAGTATATCGCGCATCATCGGCACTTCGCTGGCGGCGAGACGGGAGGTGTCGCGGAAGCCGCTGGCCGCCAGCCTGTCCAGCAGCGGGTCGCATGATGCGGCCTCTTTCTTAGTGCGCACCAGGGCGGCGGCCAGCAGGTAAGGCAGATGGCTCACATAGGCTACCGCGCGGTCGTGCTGCGCCGGGTCCATCAGCACGGGGCGAGCACCCACGGCCTCCACAATCTCACGGCTCAACGCCATACTGGCTTCATCAGTGCGTGCTGTAGATACCAGCACGAACACCTTGCTCGCGAACAACCCGGCGTCGGCGTGCTCCAACCCACCCACTTCTTTGCCGCACATCGGGTGGCCGCCGACCGCCGAAAGGTGCTCCGGCAAACGCTCCATGGCTTCCACCACGGCCCCCTTGGTGCTGCCCAGGTCCATCAGAAGCGAGCCGGGGCGCATGTGCCTGCCTGCTTCTTCCACGTCTGCCACTATTTGCCGCACGGGGGTGGCGAGCACCACTATGTCGGCGGCGCTGACCCCTGCTTGAAACTCCAGGGTAGCGTTGTCTATGGCACCCAAGCCCAATGCCAGTTCCGCTGTTTCGGGCCTGCGCACGATGCCGATGCGTCTCTTGCACTTGCCCCCTAAAGCGAGTCCCAGCGAGCCGCCCAGCAGCCCCAGCCCGTGTATCGCGACCGTGGCCTCGCTAAGCCGCATGGACCGCCTCACCCGCCGCCACTGCCGTAGGTGCCAAATCGAGGCCCTTGCCCACCGCGCCGGCAACCAGCTTGAGGCTCTCCAGCAGCGCCTGGCACTTGTCGGGGCGTAGCGACTGCCCGCCGTCGGAGAGCGCCTGCTCCGGGTGGCTGTGCACCTCGATCATGAGCCCGTCAGCCCCCGCTGCCACCGCGCCCAGCGCCACCGGCGTTACCAGGTCCCACCTACCCGTGCCGTGGCTTGGGTCCGCTATCACCGGCAGGTGAGAGAGTTGCTTGAGCACCGGGATGGCGTTCAGATCGAACGTCGAGCGGGTGGCGCGCTCGAAGGTGCGGATGCCGCGCTCGCAGAGCATCACCTGGCTGTTGCCGTTCGCCAATATGTACTCGGCTGCCAGCAGCAATTCCTCTATCGTGGAGCTCATGCCCCGCTTCAGGAGCACGGGCTTGCCACACCTGCCGACTTCCTCCAGCAGGCGGTAGTTCTGCATGTTGCGCGTGCCTATCTGCAAAATATCGGCGTAGTGGCCCACCAGGGCCACCTCGTCGGGGGCCATCACCTCGGTGATGATCGACATACCGAGCGACTCCCGCACGTCGGCCAGGATTTGCAGCCCTTCCTCGCCCATGCCCTGGAAGCTGTAGGGGGAGGTGCGCGGCTTGAACGCTCCCGCCCGCATTATCTTCACGCCCATGTCGCGAAGCTGCCGCGCCACCTCGAAGGTCTGCTCCCGGCTCTCAACCGAACAGGGTCCCGCAATGAAGGTGACGTTATCACCCCCAATCAATGCGTCATTCACCTTTATGATCGTATCGGTCGGCTTGAAGTCACGGCTGGCGAGTTTGTAGGGCGCGAGTATCGGCACCACCTTCTCCACGCCCGACAGCGACAGGAAATTCTCCGGGTCCAGCGGCCTGTCGTTACCGATGATGCCCAGTATCACCCGCTCCGACCCGCTGGATACGTGCGGCCTGAACCCAAGCTCCTGTATCCGCTGTATAACCCCGCC
>JAXDKH010000331.1:0-11872 GCA_034667185.1 Chloroflexia bacterium
GGTTGATAAGCAGATAGAAATGCTTCAGGCGGCCCTCGACAAGAAGCCCGCCGCCCTCTGCTTCGCGGCGCTCGATTCCAAGGCGGCCAACCCTCTCCTGGAGAGGGCCAAAGCGGCCAACATCCCCGTAGTCGGCTTCGACTCGGGCGTAGATAGCCCGATACCGGTTACGACCGCTGCCACCGACAACCTTGCCGCCGCAGGCGAGGCCGCCGACAGGATGGCGCAATTAATCGGCGATAGCGGCGAGGTTGCGTTGGTTGTTCACGACCAGACCAGCCGCACCGGCATTGACCGCCGCGACGGCTTCCTCAACCGGATGAAGGAAAAGCACCCCAACATCAAGATCGTTGATGTGCAGTACGGCGGTGGCGACCAACTGAAGTCCACCGACCTGGCGAAGGCCATCATCCAGGCCCACCCGAACCTCAAGGGTATGTTTGGTGCCAACGAAGGCTCCATCATCGGCGTGTTGAACGCGGTGAAGGAGACCAACATGCAAGGCAAGATCACGGTCATCGGCTACGACTCGGGCCAGCAGCAGCTCGACGCAATCAAGGCCGGGACCGAGGCGGGCGCTATCACGCAGGACCCGATAGGTATCGGCTACAAGTGCGTCGAAGCCGCGGTGAAGGCGCTCAAGGGCGAACAGTTGCCCAAGACCATCGACACCGGCTTCCACTGGTACGACAAGAGCAATATCGACTCGCCTGAGATTGCTCCTCTGCTGTACAAGTAAGAGGACGAACGTCCAGGAGATTACAAAAGGGGTGCTTGGAGGCACCCCTTTTGTCCCATAAGAGGGGACTTGCTTACATGGCATCAGACGAAAAGAGCGCCCTCAGCCGCATCACTCCCCAGGTGGTAGCTCGTGCCGCCACCCTCGCCACAAGGGGCCAGGTGTTCGACCTCGGAGCCGAACTCAGCGACGACATGCCCACTACGGATAAGAGCGTCTTCATGCCATACCGGCTGCTCACCTATCGGAGCTACCGCGATCTCAACAGCGACGGCAGCATGGGCGACGTTTCCTTTTACACCGAAGTGCTGATGTCGACGCCCCACGTTTCGACGCATATCGACGCCCTCAACCACGTCAGCAAAGGCGGGCGCATCTTCGGCGGGCATAGCACCGAGGACGTACAGGGTGACTTCGGCGTGTCGGTCGCCAGTATCGAGATGGTGCCGCCAATCGTCACGCGCGGTGCGTTGCTGGACGTGGCCGCGTACAAGGGCGTGGGGCGCATCGAGGACCATTACGAGATCAGCGTGGACGACCTTGAGCAAACAATAGCGCGCCAGGGCACGCGTCTTGAGGTTGGGGATGCCGTGCTGGTCCACACGGGCAAAATGCAGCAATACGGTGTCCATAATGCGGCGTTCCTGGCGGGGCAGCCCGGTGTGGGGCTTGACGCCGCGCTCTGGCTGTACGAGCGTGGCATGGCTGTGCTGGGCAGCGACACCACCGGCACCGAGCCGCAACCCGTCACCGACTGGGAGCATACAGTACACGTCGCCATGCTGATGGAACGCGGCGTCCACCTGATAGAGTGGATGGACCTGACCGCACTGGCTGCCGCACGCATCTATGAGTTCCTGTTCGTATGCTCGCCACTCAAGCTGCGAGGCGCGAGTGGTAGCTGGGTGCGGCCCGTCGCCATCGCGTGACAGACAGAGCTATCGTCCTGGAGGGTAACCGCAAGCAGATGAGATTGCAGGGCAAGACCGCCATCATAACGGGGGGCACCACGGGCATCGGGCGGGCCTCGGCAGTGCTGTTCGCCAGGGAAGGTGCCCAGGTGGTCCTCACCGACTGGCGCGACGACCGCAGTGGTCCAGTGCTGGACGAAATCGGCGGCTTCGGGGGCGAGGCCACTTTCGTCCAGTGCGACGTGAGCAAGCGGGAGGACAACGAACGCGTCGTGGACGTATGCATCGAACGCTATGGCAAGCTTGATATCCTCTTCTGCAACGCGGGCCGCTTCATCCACAAGTACATCACCGAGAGCACCGACGAAGACATAGAGATGATCTTTGGCGTGAACGTAAAGGCCCTCATTTACGCCTGCCGCGCGGGCATACCCCACATGCTTCGGCAGGGTGGTGGCGCGATACTCTTCGACGCCAGCATTCGAGGGTTGGGCGCGCAGGCCGGGTCGCCACTCTACTGCGCCAGCAAGGGGGCCGCGGTGCTGCTGGCCAAGGCGCTGGCCCTCGACTACGCCACCCAGAACATACGCGTGAACGCCCTGTGCCCCGGCATCGTGGATACTCCCATGCTGCACTACGCAGCCGATATGGAGCCGGACCCGGAGGATGCATGGCGGCGCTACAGCAGCGAGCAGCCGATGGGCCGCCTCGCAACGCCCGAAGAATGTGCGTATGCCGCCCTATGGCTGGTCTCCGACGAAGCCAGCTTCATCACCGGCGTGGCCGTGCCGGTGGATGGTGGTCTGACGGCGAAGTAGTGGGACATTCACCTGAGGTTTTTGGAGAGCTTCACAAGAGGTAACCTCAAATGAAGGCACCGAATCCTCCCTTTGTCATTCCGAACGTAGTGAGGAATCAGGTGGGTTGGCGAGGGTTATCAACATAAGGGATAAAGCTGGCAATATCAGTAACATTACCCATTCCGTTACTGCACAAGGAGCAATATACGACTGCCAACTGATTCCTCACTACGTTCGGAATGGCAATAGAATCTTTGGGTGCTGTTGGACGAGATTCTTCGCTCACAATGATAAGAAGGGGCTTGGTCGCTGCCGTTCGACACTCTCACATTGAGATAGCTTTCCTTCTGGAGAAACAACAACATGCGGCTTTATATAGACAGCGCGGTCATGCCGGACATAGAGGAGGCCCTGGCGAGTGGGTACGTGTACGGCGTGACGAGCAACCCCACGCTGCTGCGACGGGCGGACGTTAGAGCGGCAGCGGTGCCCGACCTGGTGCGCCATGTGTTCGCGCTGGGGGCGAAAGAGATGCACGTGCAGACCTACGCCGACGACGCGGAGAGCATCGTGCGCGAGGGGCAGGAGCTAGCGGCATTGGACTCCCGCATCGTGGTAAAGATACCGGCCACCGCGGCAGGCTTCAAGGCGGCTTCGCAGCTTTCCGGCATGGGCTTGCGGGTGACACTCACGGCGGTGTACACGGTGCAGCAGGCGATACTTGCCAACGCGGTCGGCGCGCACTACATAGCGGTCTACCTGGGGCGCATGCGCGATGCCGGGCTGGACGCGTTGGACGTAGTGGGCCGGATGCAGCGCACCCTCGACACGTGCGCTACCAACGCTCCCGCCTCCGGTCACCCCGTGGAGATACTCGCGGCCAGCGTGCGGACCCCGGAGGAAGTGGAGGCGCTGGCGGATATACGCGTCGCTACGGCCACCATGCCCCTGAACATACTGAGGATGCTGCCCGAGTCTCCGGCGACTGGTGTGGCTGCTGCCACCTTCTCCGAAGACGCAAAAGCCTTACGATGAGAAGCCTTATCACCTCCATAGGTGAGATACTGGTCGATTTTCTGCCCGTCGAGGAGAATGGGCGTACGGTTGGCTTCAGGATGCACCCCGGAGGCTCGCCCTTCAACGTGGCGCTGGGGCTGGCGAGGCTGGGGCGGCAGGTGGCTTTCGCGAGCAAAATATCGTCCGACCTCTTCGGGCGCTACTTGCTGGAGCACGTCGAAGCGGAGGGTATCGATACACGGTTCCTCTTACCAAGCGAAGCGCCCACTACCTTAGCCTTCGTTGCGATTGAGGACGGCGAGCCTGCTTATGCCTTCTATGACCAGGGCGCAGCGGACACCCTGATCATTCCAGGTGAAGTGCCTCCTACCCTATTTGAGGAAACTGGCATCTTGCACTTCGGCTCCATCAGCTTGTTGCGGGGCACCACACCGGGGGCAGTGGTAGAGACGGTTGAGCGGCTAAAGGGGCACGCGCTCCTTTCCTTCGACCCCAACCTGAGGCCGGGGCTTGTTCGCGACGAGAAGGCCTACCGCGCCCTGCTCGACCGGCTGTTCTTGCTGGCCGACATAGTCAAGCTGAGCGCCGCCGACCTGACCTGGCTCGCGCCGGGGCAGGCTTTAGAGCGGACCATGTCGGACCTGCTGGCTCGTGGCCCCGCCCTCGTGACAATAACACGTGGCGGCGAAGGTGTATTGGCTTTGCGGCGGCAAGGGTATGTCTCCGTGCCGGGTTTCTCCGTCCAGGTGGCGGATACCGTGGGCGCGGGTGATGCATTTACCGCCGGGCTGCTGGCCGCGTTGTCGGAGATGGATGTTACCTCGCGTACTGGGCTGGAAGCTATGTCCGAAGAAGTGCTGACCTCCACGCTGAGCTTCGGCGCTGCCGTAGCGGGCATAACCTGCACACGCGTTGGCGCGGACCCACCACAGCGCAGGGAGGTGGTGCGGTTCTTGGGCGAAGAGTAGGGCACGATGCATCGTGCCCGTACAACATTGCTCGCGACCTGCAAGATTTTTCCTGGCCGTACAATATTGAAGGAGGCAACACATGGCAGTTAAAGTTGGCGTATTGGTGCCCCAGGGCTGGCATCGCGACCTGGAGGGTATCGATGATCCTACAGAGCAGTTCGAGGCGATGGTACGCGTGGGCAAAGAAACCGAGCGCCTGGGCTACGACTCAATTTGGCTGTACGACCACTTCCACACGGTGCCCACGGGCGAACTGGAGACCAACTTCGAGTGCTGGATATCCACTGCCGCCCTGGCCCGCGAGACCTCCAGGGTCAGAATCGGGCAGATGGTCACCTGCAACGGTTACCGCAACCCCGCTTTGTTAGCTAAGATGGCTTCTACAGTGGACGTGCTCAGCCACGGCAGGCTGGATTTCGGCATAGGCGCGGGCTGGTATGACGAGGAATACATAGCTTACGGCTACCCGTACCCCGATGGGCCGGAGCGCCTGCGGATGCTGGGCGAGGCGCTGCAAATCTTCCACGCCATGTGGACCGATCCATACGCCACCTTCGAGGGCAAGTACTACCAGATAAAGGACGCCATCAACGAGCCTAAAGGCGTGCAGAAGCCCCACATCCCTATCTGGATCGGGGGCGGCGGCGAGAAGGTCACGCTCCGGCTGGTGGCTAAGTACGGGGACGCCTGCAACATCGGCGGGATAAACCCTGACGTGTACAGGCACAAGTACGAAGTGGTACGCCAGCACTGCGAGGATGTGGGCCGCGATTACAACAGCATCATCAAGTCCGCCGAGGTGTTCACCCACCTGGTGCTCCCCGGCCAGACCCCGGAGCAAGCCACCGCGAAGCAGCGCCGCGACTCGAGCAAGCTGATGGGGCACGACATGAGCCTCGAAGAGTTCCACCAGGGCAACATCAGGGGCTACCCGCAAGGCTTCATCGGCACGCCCCAGGAGGCGGTAGACACGTTCAGCCGCATCATCGAGGCAGGCGTGGAGTACATCATCCTCTACCTCAGCGACGTAGTGCACCTGGAAACGTTGCAGGCATTCGCGGAGGAAGTGCTACCCGCGATTAGAGAGCAGACTCCAGGCAAGTGAAGACGTAGAGGCAGGCCCCGTGCCTGCCCTTGTTGGACATTGGGAGCATCGTACGTCTACCAACAAGGGCAGGCACGGGGACCTGCCCCTACAGATGACTGTAATGTTGGTCAATCACTGTGCTGAGGGAAAATCATGCCCATCGTAATCACAGACGTCATAAGCCGGGATATACGGTTCCCCACCTCGCGCTCACTGGATGGCTCCGACGCCATGAACGAAGCGCCCGATTATTCGGCGGCCTATGTCATCCTCAAGACCAACAGCCCCGACGGGGTCGAGGGGCATGGGCTTACCTTTACCATTGGCAGAGGTACAGAGGTGTGCGTGGCCGCTATCGATGCGCTGAAATACCTGGTCGTGGGCAAGAGCCTTGAGTCGTTTACCTCCAACATGGGCGCGTTCTGGCGCATGATGACGGGCGACAGTCAACTGAGGTGGCTCGGGCCGGAGAAGGGCGTGATCCACCTGGCGACGGCGGCGGTCGTCAACGCGGTGTGGGACCTGTACGCCAAGGTCGAGGGCAAGCCCGTGTGGAAGCTGCTCGCCGACATGAGCCCCGAACAGCTTGTGTCGTGCATCGACTTCCGCTACATAACCGACGCGCTCACGCCCGACGAGGCCCTGGAGATATTGCGGCGCAACGCTCCCACGAAGGCGGAGCGCGAGGCCGAAATGCTGCGTGACGGCTATCCCGCCTACACCACCTCCACCGGCTGGCTCGGCTATTCGGACGACAAAATCAGGCGATTGTGTCGTGAGGCGCTGTCAGAGGGCTGGTCTTACTTCAAGATCAAGGTGGGGCGCAGCCTGGAGGACGACATGCGCCGGGCCGCCATCATCCGCGAGGAGATAGGCCCTGACCGCAAGCTAATGATGGACGCCAACCAGGTGTGGGATGTAGGGCAGGCCATCGCCAACATGGAGCAGCTTGCCGCCTTCGATCCCTGGTGGATAGAGGAGCCGACCAGCCCTGACGACATCCTGGGTCATGCGGCGGTCGCCAGGGCGGTGGCTCCCATAGGAGTGGCAACGGGAGAGCACGTGCAAAACAGGGTCGTGTTCAAGCAGTTGCTGCAGGCGAATGCAATCAGCTTCTGCCAGATAGATAGTTGCCGCCTGGGCGGAGTGAACGAGGTGCTCGCGGTGCTCCTCATGGCGGCCAAGTTCGGGGTGCCGGTTTGCCCTCACGCGGGCGGCGTGGGCCTGTGCGAGTACGTGCAGCACCTGTCGCTGTTCGACTACATTTGCGTGAGTGGGTCGCTCGAAAACCGGCTCATAGAGTTCGTGGACCACCTGCACGAGCACTTCCTCGACCCGGTGGTCATCCGCAACGGCCGCTACATGCCGCCCACCGCGCCGGGCTACAGCATCACCATGAGGCCGGAGTCGCTGGACGCCTATGAGTTTCCACAGGGCGCGCAGTGGGCTAGAGAACCTGCTGCTGTATGAGCTGTATGATTAGAAGCTGTCCCAAATTTGAGAATGTAAGATGTTAGCACCCAGAAGTGGCCTTTGTCATTCTGAACGCAGTGAAGAATCTCGCCCCTTACCACCCAAAGTTGCACCTTTCTTACAGTCACAGGATCCTAGGAGAAAAGTGTAACATCCAGGTAGAGGACGAGATTCTGAACGCAGTGAAGAATGACAATGTGGGCTGATGTGCTCATGCTTGGCACTGCTATTATTGAGATGACTTCTATATTTTTAGTTCTTACATGGAAAGAGAGGCGTTAAGTGGCCGAATTGTTGCTAGGCATAGATATAGGCACCTCTAGCTCCAAGGGCGTAATCGCCTGGCCCGACGGCCAGGTCGTAGCCACTGCCACCCGCCCGCACGACCTGTCGCTGCCAAGGCCTGGCTGGGCGGAGCACGATGCCGAGGGTATCTGGTGGGCCGACTTCCTGGCACTGTGCGCCGAACTCCTTCCCCAGGCCAATGGGCATGTCGCTGCCGTCTGCGTCAGTGGCATTGGCCCTTGCCTGCTGCCCGCTGACGCCCAGGGCCAGCCCCTACGGCCCGCGATACTCTACGGTATCGACACCAGGGCTACACGCGAGATCGAGGAGCTAACGGAGCAATATGGCGCTGAACGGATCCTCACCCGGTGCGGCTCTCTGCTTACCAGCCAAGCGGTCGGCCCCAAGCTGGCGTGGCTGCGCCGCAACGAGCCTGATGTCTGGGAGCGCACCCAGCGCATGTTCATGGCAAGCTCCTTTGTCGTCCATCGTCTAACAGGAGAGTACGTGCTGGACCATCACTCGGCCAGCCAGTGCGACCCGTTGTATGATTTGCTGGAGAATCGCTGGATAGAGGAGTGGGCAGAGGAGATAGCGCCGGGCCTTCCCCTGCCCCGGCTGCTCTGGCCCGCTGAGATAGCTGGAACTGTTAGTCAAAGCGCCAGCGAACTGACGGGCATACCCGCAGCCACCCCGGTGGCTGCCGGGACGATCGATGCCTGGGCGGAAGCTGCCAGCGTGGGTGTGCTGGAGCCTGGAGACCTAATGTTGATGTACGGCACGACCATGTTCATGGTAGAGGTCGTGACCAGACCGCAGCCACATCCAGGGCTCTGGAGCACGGCAGGTATATTTGAGGGCACCTACAGCCTGGCAGGCGGAATGGCTACCTCGGGGGCGCTGACGGGCTGGCTCAGGAACATCGCGGGCAACCTGCCTTACGAGACCCTGGTGCAGGAGGCAGCGCAGGTCAGGCCGGGCTCTGATGGGCTGGTGGTGCTACCCTACTTCGCGGGCGAGCGTACGCCACTCTTCGACCCTGATGCGCGCGGCGTTATCTGCGGGCTTACGCTCAGTCACGGGAGGGGCCATCTCTACCGGGCGTTACTTGAAGCCACGGCATACGGAGTGCGCCACATCCTCGAAACGATGCACGAGGCGGGCGGGGGTGGTTCGCGGCTCGTAGCGGTGGGAGGCGGGACCAAAGGCGGCTTGTGGACGCAGATAGTTTCCAGCGTAACGGGGAGAGACCAGCTCATACCGAGAGAGACCATAGGCGCGAGCTACGGTGATGCCCTGCTGGCCGCGGTCTCTGTAGGCCTGGCAGGATCGAGTGCCCGTTGGAATCCGGTGGCCGAAGTCTTGGCACCCGATAGCCGCGCCCACTACACCTACGAACGGCTATATGAGTTGTACCGGCAGCTATATCCCGCTACGCATTCAGTGGTGCACGAGCTTGCCGCCATGCAAAGGGGCGATGCTTGAGGTAGTAAGCAGAAACCGTCCCAAAATAGCAACGCCATACGTAAGCAGCAGAGTCGGACCCTTGTCATTCTGAACGCAGTGAAGGATCTCAAGGGAAGAGTCTGGGTGCCAATACTCGGCGCTGCTATCTCATAGATATTCTTTATGACGAGAGCAAATACACAGCAAATGACGCCAACCAGTGCTCGCCCATATAGTCACCACTGGTGACATGAGGAAGAGAGGCACGCTCGTGTCTCTCAGCGGCTTCGGACAGCACCCTGCGTGCGGGGTGTTGTGGAGGCAGTGCTGAGGCTAGGTTGCGCATGCACCAGGCCCGGCTGAGGTTCAGCCCATCGAGGTGTACTATCTGAGGGTCGGTGCGGTCTGCCACGGTGGCGGGCTGAAGCAGGGTTGCGGGCTCGCCTCTTTCCAGGCCGGGCAAGAAGCGCTCTAGCCACTCCTGGAACTCGCCGGAGGGCAGCACCCTGCGCATCAGGTCCGCTTCTACAAGCGATGGCGACAAGAAGTCGTTGCCGCCTGGCTCCCAAGCTGCAGGGCAGTTGGTGTCAGCCAGAAAATACGCCAGGCTGCGCTCCACAATAAGGTTCTCAAGCTCTTCATGCTCCATTGTGCACGCGTAGTCGAAGGCGAATGTCAGACCAAAGGCGGTGTTTGGGTGCGTGCCTGTGCGTATGGGATAGGTCTGCGTGGGCAGAAAATGGAGGTATCTGTCCACGAAGCTACCGGCAAGGGGCTGCAGGTTCGTGTACCACTCCGTTCCTTGTGGATCATCCCATGTATAGAGTTCCTCTGTCAGCTTCAACAACCAGGCCCAGCCGTACGTGCGCTCGAAAGAACGGCGGCTCGGCTGGTCGAGGTACTCCTTTTCGGCCTGGAGATTGCCAGCGGCCAAGTTAGAGGCGAGAGCGTCGCGTATCTCCTGCGCTTGGGGCAACTCCGGCAACACCTTCAAGAGCCGCACCAGCAGCCAGTGGCTATGGACTGACGAGTGCCAGTCGAAACAGCCATAGAAAGCGGGGTGCAGTTGCCTGGGAGCGCGAACGTCAGCCTCGTCGTTGATAACGTGGTCGAGCTTGTTGGGGTATTCGCGGCAGATGCCTTTCAGGGCCAGGTCTGCGAAGCGGGAGCCTTGTTCGACACCCAGCGCTATATTGCTCACAAACTGCCTCCTACGTGTGCTCACCTTGTATGCCAGAGTTGTGCCAAGCATCCCAAAGCAAGAACCAGGACCAACCAGGTCCTGGTTCTTGCTTGCGTGCAGTCTTGTTTTATGCAGCGGTGGTGGCGGGTGAGCCAATCCGTACCGCCTGAGTTTCACGCCTCGGAGCGAACAAGAGTTCGAAGACGAGGGAGGCAGTGACCAGGAGCGTGGCGGCTATGAGGCCGTAGCCTACGTACATCGCTATGTCGCCCATGGTCCAGAATGCCCATGCCTGGTTCAACATCGAGCGAAGCGTCTCTCCGCGGAACAGGGTCGTTACCAGTTCCTCAGCCGCAACCTTCTTGGCCGGGTCGGTCTCGGTGCGAGCCTGGGTGGACCAATAGGAGTAAGGCATACCCTTGGGGTCGCCCATCTGCGACAGGTGCAACGCGATGAACTGGTCGGCGTAAGCGTGAGCCTGCTCGCCGTTGAGGACCTGCTGGCCCGCGTACTGGTTCAAGGTCTCAGGGAGGCCCTTGCCCACGGGTGGGAACTTGATCTGCTGAGGGGCCAACTGGTTGGTTATTTGATCGTGTGTGAAATTACCGGCGTAGACTGCCGTGCCCGCGCCAAAACCGAAAACTGCGATCATCAGCACCTGAAGGGCGATGATTCTCCAACGAAGATCTCGTGTCATTGTCTTACTCTCCTCTGTAGGGTATTTCGTAAATTTTGTTTGACAACTCGCCGCACGCAACAAGCATTAGCTTTGTGTGGCCGGTGGCAGATGGCAGATGGCAGATGGCAGAACCCTCATGCGATTTGCTTTGCTTTCGCTGTCTCTTTTCTGTCCGGCAATATTACTTTACGGCAGCCGGGTTGTACCCGCGGTATAAGCGGGTGAATATCAGGTGAAAATTCGCGAACATTCTGTCACGCTCGCATCCTAATGAGAATAGACGGGCATTTTGCGAGCTGAACCGGCTTCCCCGCCACGTGGTCTTTGTGACCCTGAGTTTCCCACATACTTGTCACTTGTGCGGGTTCACGGGCCAACTATACCGATATCGCCTACGTATATGGTGCCATCGAGCTGGTAGGCAATGTAGGCTGCTCTCATTCGGGGCGGTGGGTTGGGCCTGCCCCGCCAGCCTTTCGCACCCCAACTTCTTACCTGCGTAACAAACTTGCTGTAACCACTCGGCGTGTCAGGCTTGAAATCAGCGATGTCGAACCCTGGGTCCTCCCCACCCACCCATTCCACGTCGGGCCCGGTTTGCCCTCTGCCCGTCCTGAAGACGAACCTACTATTGTGGAAGTGGTTTCTTACAATGCCCTCCATCAGGGGTTCCATAGCATCACCATATGTTGTCGTGTCAGGCGGGGCGGTAGGCAGTTGTCCGGGTGGGATCTCCCCCAGCACTTCGCCAGGCGCGGTGAACCTGGGATAAGCAGGTGGCAGTAGCTTGGGTGTTTGCCCGCCGGGAAGCAGCGGTGTCTGTTGTGGGACCGACGGGCCTCCGGCACCAGGGCCGCCCGGTGTGGAGGTACCCTCCGGGGCCGAAGGTAACAGCCGGGGGGACCCAAGCTGGGGCTGCCAGCCCTCTATATTCAAGACCTGGCCCGTGCGCGGGTGGGTGACGGTGCCCGAACCGGTCTTTACGTTCATGCGCACGATTATATATTCGCCGTTGGCGGTAATGCGGCCAATGGCTGCGTAGTCGCCCGTTTCAGAGTTAGCCTGTAGCACCCTGAACTCCACTTTTGGTCCGGTCTGCCCACCGGCACCAGCGCCACCTCCCCCGGTAGGTAGCTCGTTCATGGGTACAAGCTCGTCAGGCACAACCCGGGCCAGCGCCGTAGTGCCGGTGAGCCCTGGGCGTGCGGTCATTGCACTCGCCTGCATGAAGCCCGCCCCGAGGTTCAACATGCCCGACACCGTCTGGATCAACCGCACCAG
>JAXDKH010000332.1:0-5771 GCA_034667185.1 Chloroflexia bacterium
GATGCGGCCCGGCCGTTCAGGGGTGCCCGGCTCTACCGTTTCGATGGCACTCCACGTAATGGGGACGAAGTTTCGCCACGCCGACATCCTCACCCACTTGCGCTTCCCTTCCCGCCTGAGCACGCGCACGTACCTGTAGTGGGGCAGAATGCGTCCCCAGTTCTCGACCTCAGATGCGAGCTCAAAGATCTTCTCGTAAGGGCCTTGCATGGTAACTTCGTTGCTCGTGTGCATGGCTCTCATGGCCTCAAAAGCGACCACAGGAACGCCGGACTAAGTGCGGCGCGGGCATCGGCAAAGTCGCCGAGAACGCCGGTTATCGTGTGGAGTGGCGCGGGCCTGTTCGCCAGTCGGGCGGCTACGTAGTCCATCGCGGGCGGCATGGCGACGAAAAGCTGCACCAGCCGGCATACCATCTCCTTGGCCGCGAAGTGCCTGCGCCGCAGCCGGGCATACCTCGACAACCTACGAGCCGACAGGTCGTTTCTTTCCAGCGCCTCAGCGGCTACTTCGGCGGCAAGCTCGGCCCCGCGTAACGCCTTGTACACCCCCTCGCCCGTGAATGGGTCGAAGAAGCCCGCAGCGTCACCAACCAGCATGTACCCTGGGCCGTACGAACTACGTATCCGAGTCCCAATTGGCCCCACGCCACGGACCTGCGAAACACGCTCTGCCCCCGCGAGCCTATCTCGAACCGCCGGAAAGGAGTTAGCAAAGGCCTCGAACCGGGCAGCGGCGCTACCCTCGCCGGGCATCTGTTTGGAGGACATCGGCATGACCAGTCCGACGTTCAGCAACCCACCCGATAGCGGGGCCAGCCCGGCGTAGCCCTTGCTGGACACGTGCATCTCTCCCCAGGAGTCGAGGCCGTTGTGCCCGCGGTAGTGCGCTACCATGCCCAGATTGCGAGGCCAATGGAGTGGTGCCTCCAAGTTAAGGCTGCGCACCACCGCCGAATGCACTCCATCCGCGCCAACTACCAGGCGTGCGGGCACCTCTCTGGTGCTTCCGCTTCTGGCGCGCAACACCACGCCCGCAGCCTTACCCTCACGCAGCAGCACACCTTCGACTTTCTCGCGCTCGTGAACGCACACGCCCGAGCGCCGGGCATGGTCAACCAGAGTGGCGTCGAGGATGCGCCTGGGGGTGGCGAGCACGTGGGCTTCGTCGTCACGGTCATGGCGGCTGTATTGCATGGTGAAGCTGCGGCCGGAGGGGCTGATAACCTTCATGGCGGGAAGGCGGCGAGCCCCCGCTTTGAGCACGGGCTCGAGCACGCCTATGCGCTTGAGCACCTGTTCGGTCTCGGGGCTGGTGTATTCGCCGCAGGCCTTGTCGCGGGGGAAGGTGGCACGGTCGAGCAGGAGCACCGAGAAGCCACGACGGGCAAGCAGGGCGGCGGTAGCGGAACCCGCGGGACCCGCCCCTACAACTACGGCATCATATTGCCCCGTAACCGGCGTTCCCAACGAGTCTCTCCTTACCGATTGCCGCTAGTCGCTCGCTTTGCCCACAACCGCCATGCGCCAGAAGGGGTGCGTGAACACTGACACAGATACGCCTACCTCGGCTGCCATGCGCCGCAACTCCCTGGGAGTGAAGGCCCGCAACACCGAGGCCGGGCCGTCATGCCGCGTGAGGCGGTTGGTGGTTGTCAGGTGGACCAGTACCCAGGCCATGTACCACGCGCCCTGTGAGCGATAAACGTCATTCACGATGAAGCCCACCCTGGACAGGCGGGCCATCTCCCGCAACGCTGCCTTCGCCTGTGCGACTTTCAGGTGGTGGAAGGCCAACGAACACACCACCACGTCGAAGGACGCGTCGGGGAAGGGCAACCTACCTGCGTCGCAAACCGCGAAACTTGCCGCATCACCGAACCCTACGTCTTTAATACGCTCGCGGGCAACGCCGAGGATTTCTGGGCTTATGTCAGTGAGCACACACGATAGCCCGGCCCTGCGCTTCCTGGCCCAGCGAAAAAGCTCCTCCGGTATGTCGCCCGACCCGGTCGCGACATCGAGGACGCTCAGCTTGCCCGTATGCCCCGTCAACAGCTTCTCAAGGTGGTGCTTTATCACCCACGTGCCAAGACCGAAGATGTTGGCCCGTCTGATGTCGCGAAGGGTCGTCTGCAGGTCGTGGTCATCCACGCCCGTCATTGAGTCGAGTAGCTCCTTGACATCACGATAGGGCGGCGTAGGGAAGATGCGCATACTGTTGACATTCTATGTGGCTGGGGGTCGGGCTGTCAATGTGACCCGGAAAGGCAGGACAATATCTACAGCACCAGCCTGATGGCAGCTAACCTTCAGCCTGCGTGCGTGTCCAACCAACGCAGGGCCAGTGCTTCAGCCGTAGCCTTGTCTGACTGAGCCAGCCGCCCTGCCTCAACTTCGCCGCAGAGGTAGCCCTTCAATTGTCCCACCCACGGACCAGGCTCTCGCTTGCCAAGCACCAGCAGTTCGGTGCCATCCAGGGGCGAGCGCGGCTCCAGTTCTGCCAGTTGGGCCTCCACCGCCTGCGCTTCGTCTAACTGGTTGCGCCGTTCTTCCAGGCTTTGCAGTACCCACAGACCTCTATCTATCGGCTCAGGCAGGTAGCCGCGCAAATCGGCTCGCGCCAGAGCCAGCAGGTCGTCCCAACCCTCGCGACCGCGCGTCTGCTCGGCTTCCTCTGCCAGGCGGCGTACCGCAGAGTCCGTCCATTCCGGGCGGTAGGCTATCGGGCGCATATGCAGCCGCACAAGCCTCTCAACCGCCTCAATCGTCGCTGCATCTTCTCCAAGTTCGGTCATGATATCGACCGCCATTGTAGCGCCGAACAGATCGTGGTCGAAGAAGCGGGGTCGGCCCTCCGGCGTCTCGATGAACGTGGGGCCCTTGCCGATGTCGTGCATCAAGGCAGCCCATCGCCTGATGGGTGTAGGCTCTATCGCGTCCACTACCTTGAGCGTGTGGATGAATGCGTTGTCGCGGTGGGCCGGAAGCTGGGGCACCTTACGCAAGTCGTCCAGCTCCCGCAGCTTGCCCGCAAGGACACCTTCGTCTGCCCAGCCCGCGAAGATGTCTGAAGGTCGCCCGGATAGCAGGGCTTCGCACACTGTGGGTTCAGGCGCTTCGGGCACATCATTTTGTTGTGGTTTTTGCTTCTTCGTGAACCAAGACAACATAGTGATCGCCATGTCTGCGGAGGAGCTTTGCTAGCTTGTGATCTTCTTAGTAGTTGTTACGGTGTTCAAGCTGCGGTCCTAAAGGCGCGACCAAACCACAGTAGTACTAGGTAGTGCACTACTGCAAAGGCTGTGCCCACGAGTTGCTCAGGACGTGGCGCCACCCGGTGAGAGTTGAGAGGCCGTGTGGAAGTTGACCCTGGTGTCCGGTTCGGGCCAATAAAGAGGAGGAGTCGAGCTAGTCTACTGCTGCCTTTAGCTTCTCGAGGGTGCCGTCTCCACGCTGGCGTACGGCCTCGATGAAGTAATCTATGAACCCATCCCCGAAGTCATCGAAAAGACCATTCACCACTCCCTTGACCACGTAACGCTCGAAGTCACCGCGAGACAGGGTCGGCGTATAGACGTAGCTGGAGTTGGTGGTGTCCTGGTTGAGCAGGTGCTTCTTGGCAAGGCGGCTCATGGTGGTCATGACGGTGGTGTAGGCGATGTCCTTCTTGGATCGAAGCTCCTTGTGCACCGCGCTAACAGTGGCGCTACCCTGCTGCCAGACCACCTCCATGATGTCGTCCTCCAGCGGCCCAAGGACCTTACTGGAACGGTCGGATGAAGGATTGAACCGAAATTTGATGTCCTGAGAGGCACTCATTTCCTGCTCCTGATACACGAAAAGGATACGCGGAAGCTATAGCTTCCATCGCCGTGCCCCGCTTTGCAGGATGTAGGAGGCCAGGAAAGGCATCCGGCACAATCATTCTACCACGAGTCGTACCGTGATGCTAGAGGAGGACGATGGACGATAGACGATAGGAGGAGACGGAACCGCCAAGACGCCAAGTGGGTGAAGGATTGCGTAACAACCACTAACCACTCCTACCATCGTCCATCGTCCATCGTCCAATGTCAGCTTTGGTCGTCCGTGTTGTCGCCAAGGCCGCGGGGATCGGCGGTGCCGGGGATATCGGTCCCGGCGCTCTCGTGGGATTCGTCGGTGGGGGTCACGGCGTGAGTGGGGGCCGTGTCCACGTCGCTGCTGGAGTAGAGGTCAGTCCTATCTACCTCCTGGCGCACGCCGGGGCCGTAGCTGGGGCCGGCTTCGTACACGTCCACGGTGCCGGGGTCTTGCTGGATAGGCGCGGCATCGGTGTCGGTGCGGGCGTACTTGTCCTCTACCGTGGCGTCGCGTTCGCCACCTTCTAGCGAGGCTTGCGAGTCGGTGGAGGCCCGCCCGCCCATCTCGTACGCAGCCGTGTCCGGTGTCGCGCCGCGAAAGTCGCCCGACTGGCTGGCTTCTTCGCCCCCCGCAGTGCCCGTGCCTATGGTGGAGCCTGAGGTCCCGTGCCCCGTCGTGACAGGAGTACCCGCTGTGCCGTAAGTCCCAGTATCCGGGTTGATAGACCCTTGCGTGCCTGTGACCGTGTTCTGGTTGGTGCCTTCAGGATTTTCGTTCACTCCGCTTTCCTCCTGTCGTTCTAGGTTTGCGATATCGGCCCAGGTCTCCTGGTCCTCTGTCATGCCCGCGTCAGTGGCTCTTTCAGCATCAGCTTCGGCGGTCGTTGGTGGGTGGGACAGCGACTCGTACCAGCCCGTCTCTCCCGTGCTTTCATCAACGTCGCGTTCGACCTCTGCCTCAGCGGGCGTTTCGTCAGCCTCAGCGAACGTCTCCTCAAGAGGCTCCTCATCTGCCGTCCATCTACCCTGCATATCAGGCTCCTCCTCGTCGCGAGCTAACGCCTGCAAGCCACTGAAGTCTTCATAACCCATCGGGGCACTTGCCCCGGTGCTGGGTTCAGCAGAGGTGTCTGCCACCAGAGGCACGGGTTCGACCAGCGAAACAGCGGGTGCAGCCTCGGTATGGACCTCCTGCGCGCCGTTTGAGGCCAGCAATTCCTCTACGTATGCCGCGCCAATGTCAGCAGGCGTGCGTACGTGGACCACTATGCCTGCATCGACGCTGTCATCTGCCTCTTTCGCAGCCGGGATGGTTAGGCCGACAAGCCCTCCGAGCAGGCCCCCGACCAAGGCCCCGACGAGTGCCCCGGTGACAGTGGCAGCAATTGAACCGACGCCGGAGGATGGGCCTTGCCCTGGCTGTGCCATGCTGCCAAGCGCCAGCAACCACGCCGCCGCGCCCACCACAATGGCCCCAAACAAAGCGCCCAGCCCGGCCGCCACGAGGACGTTCGAGCCGAGGTCGAACCCCACACGGCTGCCGCGTGCCTTGTCCCGCGTCAGCACGGATATGTCCTCGGTTGCGAGGCCTCTCGCCTGAAGGGCTTCCAAGGCGCTTTCTGCGTCCTCTTCGGTCCGGAAGGCGGCGACCACCGTGCCGCCCGGCTCACTCGACATTGTGAATGCCTCCACAGGTCTTCAGCTCCGCAAAGAAGTCTGCACGTGGCAGCTAACGGGGCTTGCCATAGTAGGAGACATGATACCACAACCGGCCATACGGTGCTGAATGCAACATTTGTGCCGTTCGTGAGCCACGCCCAAATGGAGTCTATTCAGCCTACAGGTCCAGTGATATAATCGCCGCAATATCGGCATAGGTGGGGCAATGAACTCCATTGGCATCGTCGTGGCCTGGGTTGCCGGCTGT
>JAXDKH010000333.1:0-17628 GCA_034667185.1 Chloroflexia bacterium
CAGCAGATGGCGCACTCATGAAAGGGCCGGTTGAGGCCAAGGTGCGGCTGGTAGAGGCTGTAAGGGATGGTACGGCAGCGGGCAAAATCAAGTGGGACAAGACTACAAGCGACTCCGCTTTCGTGGCCTTTTTCCCCAGTTCCACAGTGCGCATCGCACGCGGCTTCAAGGATCCTCTTGATACTGGTGCGGCGGTTTCCACGATTACAGATAGGAGTCCCGATTACGAGTATCATCTCCGCGTCTACAATGACAGTGGAGTCCTGATAGAGGATATTACCGATACTGCTCTGCAGCAAGAGGCCGGAATCCCAAATGCGAGGGGCCTCCTCGTTGACATTTTCCGAGGAGCGAGAAGCATAGGCCTGGGCGGTGACCAGGTTATCGAGAACCTGATTGCTGATATCGGCAAGCTATAAGCCTGGCCGTGTTTCAAGGTCCGCCGATAGTGATTGCCCTGGGTTAGCTATAAAGGAGCGTGGCTTCCACATAGCAGACTGGAGTTCGCCACGGACAATCCCCACCCTGAGCCCCTTTTCAAGAAGGTCGATTGCCTGAGAATAGCAGTGCCCGACCTGGAAGAGGGGCTTGCCTTCTACCGTGACCGCCTGGGGCATGACCTGCTCTGGCGCACCCAAACGGGCGCGGGCCTGCGCATGCCCGAAACCGACGCAGAAATCGTGCTCCAAACCGAGCGCGATGCCTTCGAGATCGATCTATTGGTGTCTTCAGCCGATGCCGCCGCAGAAGCCATCGTGGCGGCGGGTGGCAGTGTCGTTGTGCCTCCCTTCGACATTCAGATCGGCAGGTGTGTGGTAGTGCGGGACCCCTGGAACAATCAACTTGTCCTGCTCGACATGAGCAAAGGCCCCTTGCAAACCAATGCACACGGCACGGTCATCAGCCCCACAGGTGACCAGATACCAGGCCAGGGTGACCTGTAAACTACTTCTCCACGGCAGACTAAACTCGGCCCACACACTATTTTGGTCCGGCAAACCCCTTGACAAGTGACCAAATAGTCACATATAATGCGAGCATGGAAAGCGAACATGTGTTCAAGGCTGTGGCCGATTTCCACCGCCGCCAATTACTCGACTCGCTCGCCCACGCTAACGGGCAGACGCTCACGGAGCTATGCTCTTCCATGCCGATGAGTCGTTTTGGCGTCATGAAGCATCTTGATGTCTTGGAGCAGGCCGGGCTGGTCACCACCCGCAAGGTCGGTCGCGAGAAATTGCACTTCCTCGACCCCGAACCGCTTCAAGACGTTGCTTCCTGGGTAAATGGCTACCGCCGCCTCTGGGAAGAGCGCATGGATCGCCTGGAAGACCTGATCAACCGCATTCAATCAACTGAGCAAACAAAGGAGCAAGAAGATGCCGAAGCGTGAAATGGTGGCCCAACCCGATCAACAGTCAATCGTCGCTACTACCTTTATCAACGCGCCCCGCGAACTCGTCTTCAAGGTAATGCACGACCCCGAGACCATCCCACAGTGGTGGGGGCCGCGCGTACTCACAACGACCGTCGATAAGATGGAGCCTCAAGCGGGTGGGAGTTGGCGCTACGTGCTGCGCGCCCCGGGTGGCAGCAAGCAATGGGCCTTCCACGGCGTCTACCACAGCATCGAGGCCCCGGAGCGGAGCATATTCACATACGAAGATGAGGACCTGCCGGGCCAGGTCTCACTCGAAACGACCCTGTACGAGGAATACGACGGCGGCACCAAAGTGACCACCATCTCCGTCCACCAGTCCGTCGAGATCCGCGACGCGATGCTCCAGAGCGACATGGAAGACGGCGCCGCCGAAACGATGGTCCGCCTGGAAGAACTGCTGGAGAGCATGCGCGTCCCCAGCTAAGGGACCACCAAAACACCTTGTAGGGGCAGGCCCCCGTGCCTGCCCCTACAAGGTGTTAGACTGAGGCGCAGCAAAAGGGGGCCGGGTGGCCCCTCTTCGCATCCTATTCCCTTCTCTCCCCAACAAATCCGCAATCCGCAATCCGAATTCCCAATTTCCTACAAAATGTCCTTCGTGAGCGTGCCCAGGAACTCGTTATTGTCCTTGGTCTTCGTCAGGCGGGCCAGCACAAGCTCAAGCCCTTCAGTGCCCCCTAGCATGCCCACCATGCGCCTCATCGTCCACACCTGCTTCAGCATGTTTTCGTCCATCAGCAGCTCCTCGCGCCGCGTGCCCGACTTCTGCACGTCAATCGACGGGAAGATGCGCCTCTCGGCCAGCTTGCGGTCCAGGTGCAGCTCCATGTTGCCGGTGCCCTTGAACTCCTCGTACACCACGTCGTCCATGCGCGACCCCGTGTCCACCAGGCACGTGGCGATGATCGTCAGCGACCCGCCCTCCTCGATGTTGCGGGCCGCCCCGTAGAACTGCTTCGGCGGGTACAGCGCAATCGGGTCCATACCACCGCTCAACGTCCTGCCCGAAGGCGGCATCATCAGGTTGTAGGCCCGCGCCAGCCTAGTCAGCGAGTCGAGCAGGATCACCACGTCCCGGCCGCTCTCAACCAGCCTCTTGGCCCGCTCCAGCGTCATCTCGGCCACCTTGGTGTGGTTCTCCACCGGCTCGTCGAACGTCGAGGCCACGACCTCGCCCTTCACCGAGCGCATCATGTCGGTCACTTCCTCCGGGCGCTCCCCGATCAGCACCACCATCAGGTACGCCTCGGTCGGGTAGTTCGCCGTGATGCCGTTGGCGATCGACTTCAGCAGCATCGTCTTCCCGGCCTTGGGCGGCGACACGATCAACCCGCGCTGCCCTCGGCCAATCGGTGAGACCAGGTTCAGCAGCCTCGTGGAGAGGATGTTGGGTGCCGTCTCCAGGTTATACATCTGCGTCGGGAAGATAGGCGTGAGGTCGCCAAAATGCGGGCGGCGCTTGGCGGTTTCGGCGTCCAGTCCGTTTACCGCCTCCACCCTCAGCAGGCTGAAGTACTTCTCGCCCTCTTTGGGCGGCCTCACCTGCCCTACCACTTCATCTCCGGTACGCAGCCCGAAGCGGCGTATCTGGCTCTGGCTCACGTATATGTCCGTCTGCCCAGGCAAATAGCCCGACAGCCGCATGAACCCGAACCCGTCCTCCATAATCTCCAGTATGCCGCGCTTGAAGATGTTGCCCTGCTGCTCGGTCTGCGCCTGCAATATGCGGAAGGCCAGCTCCTGCTTACGCAGCCTGCTGTAGCCGGAAATATCCAGCTCCTTCGCCATGTCCTGCAGCTCGTCCAGGTTCTTTCCCTCAAGCTCCGCCAACGTCAGGGCCACGCGCCCGTCGCTCAGCCCGCTCGCGGTCTGCTCGGCAGCACCGGTCAGCGTCTCCCTCGGCAGGGTAGCCGTACCGTCACCCGACGCCGCTCCGTTGCCATTGCCATTGCTGTTGCCGTTTACGTTCATATCGCGGTTGCGGTAGTTGCGCGGGCCTCTATTCCCCCGGTTGTCACGGTCGTCCCGGTTGTCACGGTTATCTCTGTCGCCGCGGTCCCGGTATACGCGCCCCTCACCATCCTGCGTGTTGCGGCTGCGATACCCTCTGTTCTGGTTAGGTCGTCTTTCCATTTTTAGCTTCCTTATCCTATTCGGGACAACTTGTCCCCGTGGTGTACTGCTCTGATATATCGTATCGTGCCCGAGCGCGAGCGCATGACCACCGACTCGGTGATTGCCGTCGTCCCGGTGATAACTACCCCGCGCAATAGCTCGCCATTTGTGATGCCGGTGGCCGCGAAGAACACGTCGTTGCTGCGCACCAGGTCGTCCAGCTTGAAAATCTTGTCGGGGTCGGCCCCGTTCGATAGCGCCAGCTTCCGCTCCTTGTCGTTGCGGAACACCAGCCTGCACTGCATATCCCCGCGCATGGCCTTCAACGCGCAGGCCGTGATGACCGCCTCAGGTGCGCCGCCCGTGCCCATCAGCATGTCCACTCCGGTGCTTTCGTCCGCCGCCGCGATAGACCCCGCCACGTCACCGTCGGGGATGAGCCGCACCCGTGCGCCCGTCTCCCTGATCTCCTTGATTAGCTGTTCGTGCCGTGGCCTATCGAGCACCATGATCGTGATATCGCCGCTCTCCCGGCCCATCGCGTAGCTCACCGACTCGATGTTCTCGGCCACGCTCTTGCGGATGTCGATCGCACCCCGCGCCCGCCGGCCCACTGCTATCTTCTCCATATAGAAAACGCCGGGAGGGGCGCTGTACATAGTCCCGCGCTCGGCTACTGCCACCACCGCCACCGCCCCCGGCATACCGTAAGCCAGCAGCCTCGTGCCGTCCACCGGGTCCACCGCTATATCGACCCTGGGTGGCCGCCCGTTGCCAATCTCCTCGCCGACGTACAGCATCGGGGCCTCGTCCTTCTCCCCCTCGCCGATTACCACCACGCCGTCCATGTCGATGCTCGCGAGCACCCGGCGCATGGCGTCTACGGCTTTCTGGTCGGCGGAATTCTTGTCGCCCCTGCCCATCGCGTCAATGGCATTCAAAGCCGCCGCCTCGGTCACCCTCACAAGCTCGAGGGCAAGGTTGCGCATCATGTGAACTGGCATAGTTCGCTTAGACTCCTCCACGCTGAGGTATTCATTTGGTTGTCACCGGGGGAATAAAAGAAAGCATAATCGCTGAGCTAAATGCTATATGGTTGTGAGCACGGGTGTGGCATTATGCACGGGGCGGGAGCAGGGAGAGCAAGGCGGCATCGCCTCAGGGTCGCAACTCATGCGGAGGAAAAGGGTCTCTCGCCGCTAACAATTGGAGTATGTCATCTGGGAAGTGGCACGCACGTAACGCATATAGCACGCGCTGCCTGATGCGAATAACAGTAGCTCAGATGCGCCGGTAGCAGATACAGGAAGGTAAAGAGCGCCTTGAGCACACAAAGACAGGGACCAGGAGCAGAAGGTAGGGAGCCGAACGAAAAGACCGAAGTGCAATCACATGGAGGGGCGGGGAGATAGGGATTCGAACCCTAGAAGCGAGGTAATTCCCGCTTAACCGCTTAGCAGGCGGCCCCATTCGACCTCTCTGGCATCTCCCCGCGCTCGTTTAAAGCCATGCGCGTCTGGCTGTTAAGGATTATAGCAAATCCCCACACCTTATGCAAGGTGGAAAACTCGACGCATGGCAACCACATCTGTCCCGAAATGAACCGACAGTATTGTAGTTTAGCTAATAATCTGCTATACTCGGCGCATCTAGGTACTATCTGCCAGTATCTCATTTAGTATCCCTTTTAGTACCTGCGATAATACTAACGGCTTTTATCGTGTGCTTGTACGGGTAAGAGCTTTACTTCGTGCACTCCCTGCCTTGTGATCAGGCTCTATCCGCGTTCCACCCGCCACGCTATCTCCTCCTCCTTCCCACCTCCTTCTCCAGTATCGTGATGATCATCAGAATAGCGACCGTACCCTTTGAGGGGATTTTGTAGTACCGGAGGCCGTCTCGGAGTTGAGGGCGAAACTCCCAGGTCGGCAGTGGCTGATTTCTTTGTTCGCAGGAAGGATCGCAAGGAGGCACAATCATGTTATCTCAGCAGGAAAACAGGCGCAGATTCGGGTCGGCGATGGTAATGGTTGTCTTGGTCCTCGGGGCTGTTCTCACCGCCGGTGTTGCCATCGCGGGTGTACCCACAGGCAATCGCGCGGGCGCACTCCGCTACAACCAGGACCCCAGCAAAGGCGTCCCTAAACCGGCGAAACAACCCGAAGACCCCAGAAAGGGCCCGGAGAAAGCCTCTCCACCCAACGCTATCAACATACTAGGTGGCGTGCAAAGTAGCGTGCAGGAACCTCAGGGTGGCGCATGCGGCCCAGGCTCCGTCTACTTCGATTACGAGCCTAACAATACCATTGCCACCGCAGAGCCGATCTCCTCTACAAACCAGGCCGAGATACGCGGGTCCATCGACTATGGCGGCGACGCCGACTACTACTCCTTCACAGCCAATGCCGGTGACCGCATATGGGCTTATGCCTTTACGTTAGGTGCCACCAGCAGCACAGACAATCAGTTGACCCTCCTCAACGCGCTGACCCAGACCATTCAATTCGACGAGGACAACGGCTCGCAGTCAGACCTGTCGTCGGCTCTAGCGGGGGCCGTGATCACCCAGACCGCTACCTACTACTTAAAGGTCAATGCCTTCAGTGGTACCTCCACGATATTCAACTACACACTCTTCATCGACCATACCTCGGGTGCCGCCGTTCCGGAGATCGAGCCTAACGACACTTTCACCCAGACCAACCCCTACACCATGGGTACGGTGGTCACAGGCACCATCGCTACAACCACCGATCTGGACGTTTACTCGTTCACGTTCAACGACGACAAACGCTATATCTTCCAGGTGGACGGCGATCCTGAGCGGGACGGGGTGGAGTTCAACCCCAACTTCGACCTGATGAACACCTCAGGGGCCGTGCTCGTAACCGTAGACAGCGATAGCCAGTTCGACGTGAGAGAGATCAACTCCGAGAACGCCGCTTTCTTCATCGACACGGGCGGCCCGCCCACGGCCACCTTGCTGTTGAGGGTGAGGCCGGAGGGCGCCACCACAGGTACTTATAACGTGCATATCTGGGAATCAGGCACCACTATTTGCGGCAGCACCCCGACACCCACTGCAACAAATACCGCTACCCCCGTGTGCAATACCTTCTTGTCCGAGGTGGA
Organism: Chloroflexia bacterium; assembly: GCA_034667185.1. GTDB lineage: Bacteria > Chloroflexota > Chloroflexia > QHBQ01 > JADMIH01 > JADMIH01. The sequence goes on from JAXDKH010000333.1 coordinate 6,689, forward strand.
GCCGAACAGTACCTTCACCAACGCCCAGCAGTTGCCCACGCTGGATAACCTTGAGGTACGCGCTCCCGTTAACCCGGCAGGAGACATAGACTACTTCAAGGGCAACGCCACCGCCGGTGACAAGGTTTGGGCTTACGTCTTCACGGGTCAGTCAAACTCAGGCGCAGACAGCGAGCTGCGGATGCTCAATGCAGTAAGCAACACCATCCAGTATGACGATGACAACGGCTCGCAAACCGCTGCTTCGTCCGGCATCCCCGGGGCTCCCATAACGACGAGCGGCCAAATCTACTTCAGAGTAAACGAGTTCAACAACGACGGCACGATCACACCCTACTTACTGTTCGTTGACTCCACATCGTCAGTGCCCAACGTAACAGAGGTAGAGCCAAATGACGTGTACACGCAAGCCAACATGGTGACGGTTGGCGACCTGATCACCGGCACTATCGCTATAACTACCGACCTGGACGTGTACGGATTCACGGCCAACTCTGGTGACCGCATCATATTCCAGGCGGACGGCGACCCTGAGCGCGACGGGGTACAGTACAACCCTAACTTCCAGATACTGGACTCTGCGGGTGCTCAGTTGGTAGCAGTGGACAGCGACAGTACGCTCGGCGATCAGCGTTCGGAGCACCACGCATTCACCTTTGGGTCAGCAGGCACCTACTACGTGCGGCTGAGTTCCGACACCAGCGGCCCCCCCACTGGGAGCTACAACCTGCACCTGTGGAGGACGGCCAATCCTCCGTGCTCCAGCCCAACGCCTTCCGAGACGTCTACCTCCACCGGTACACCAACTTTTACGCCTACTGAGACCGCCACCGAAACGAATACGCCCACAAACACTGCTCCGGCAACTGCCACAGGCACAAATACGGACACAGCTACGGCTACATCGACGGGCACTATCACCCCTGCTCCTACAAATACGAATGTGCCCCCAACCTCAACTAGCACCAACCCGCCCACCATGACTAACACCAGCGTGGCGGCCACGAGCACCTCTACAGCGATAGCCAGTAGCACGGTGGCAGGTGCAACAAGCACATCTGCCGTTACAGCTACCGCTACGGCCACCTCCAACTTCCCCGACAACCAGCCTGGGGATACTTTCTACGAGTACATACAGTGCCTCGCCAGCAAGGGTGTGGTAAGCGGCTTCCCAGATGGTATGTTCCACGCAGAGTTCAACGTCACTCGTGGGCAGATCTCCAAGATAGTCTCTAACGCTGCTGACTTCAATGAAGACCCAGGCTCTCAGATCTACTCTGACGTACCTCCTGGCTCTACCTACTACGCCTACATCAACCGCCTGACTAACCGGGGTATCATGAGTGGCTACCCATGTCCAGATCGCCCTTCCGGTGGCTGCTCGCCTGACGACCCCGCTATCTTCCTGCCGAATGCGAACGCCACAAGGGGGCAGCTAGCCAAGATAGTATCCAATGCTGCCAACTTCAACGAAGCGGTGAGTGGGCAGACGTATGCTGACGTACCCCCCACAGGAGAGGGTAGCCAGTTCTACCAGTGGATCATGCGCCTCAGCAACAGAGGGGTCATGGGCGGCTACGTCTGCGGAGGTCCAGGTGAGACCTGCGATGCACAGAACCGTCCTTACTTCAGGTGGAACAACCAGGTGACGAGAGGACAGACAGCCAAGATAGTGGCTAACACCTTCTTCCCCAACTGCCAGGCTCCTTAACCCCTCTTGTATGACGGCAAGCGAACTGACTATGAAAATAACCCTTCCAGCAACGTTGCTGGAAGGGTTATTTTCATAGGATTCAAGTCCTGCCTCTGGCCTCCGTCGCTTCAATCGCCCCGCGCAACGCCCGAAGCGCGTTCGCTTTCACATTGGGCGTGGCACTACCTGGCGAACCCGAGTTGAACGGCGGCTGCGGATCGTACTCGATGCACAACTGTATAGTTTGCGCCACCTCAGCGCCCGCCACCCACTCCGCCAGCCTCAACGCCATATCGATACCCGCCGACACCCCTGCCGCCGTGACTACCTTCCCCTGCCTCACCACGCGCTCGCTGACCGGCTCCGCTCCCCAGTCCTTCAACTGGTGTAGCACAGCCCAATGGGTAGTAGCTTTCAGCCCCCGCAGCACTCCCGCCGCCGCTAATATCAGCCCGCCCGTGCACACAGAAGTCGTCCAGGTGGAAGTCTCGTGTGCTGCTCGTATCCAATCCAGCACATGCTCGTCCCGCATGACGTGGCTTACGTCCAACCCACCCGGTACCAGCACAATATCGGGGCGCGGAACCTCCTCGAACGCAGCGTCGGCAACAAGGTACAGCCCCGAATCGGTGAGCACAGGCCCCGCTTGCGCCCCGACCCATTTCACCTCCACTCCCGGCATCAGAGCCAGCACCTGGTGAGGCCCAATAGCGTCGAGCGCGGTCATCTTGTCATAAGTCACGATGGCAACTTGCATATCATTCTCCTAACGAAACTTCGCCCGGTCCCTTGCTCCTTCCTCGTACATTCTACACCCTGGTAATCGTTAACCTGACAATCTTGGCGCGTCCTTGGCGACCTTGGCGTCTTGGCGGTTCCGTCTTCCGTACTTATAATGCCCCTAAAGAACATTGGAGGCACACGCATGAAGGAAGCGGACCGCCGCACCGCTGAGGGCATACTCTTCACCGACCAGTACCAGCTTACTATGGGCCAGGTCTATTTCCGCGCCGGGCTGCACGAACGCCAGGCCCAGTTCGACCACTTCTTTCGCAACTACCCCGACTACGGCACCCACAAGGCCGGTTACTGCATCAACGCCGGTCTAGAATGGCTCCTCGATTGGATGCGTGAGGCCCGCTTTCGCGACGAAGACCTCGACTACCTCCGGGCGCAGAAGGGCAGGGGCGGCACCCCCGTTTTCGGCGAAGACTACCTCCAGTGGCTGCGCAAATACGGCAACTTCGAGGCCCTCAGCATGCGCGCCATCCCCGAGGGCCGCGTGGTCCACCCCCACGAGCCGCTTACCGTGGTGCAAGGCCCGCTTGCCATTTCCCAAATCCTGGAGACCGCCCTCCTCAACCACCTCAACTATCCCATACTTGTCGCCACAAAAGCCTCGCTCATAAAGGACAACAGCCGGGGCTCCCTGCTGCTGGAATTTGGCCTCCGCCGCGCCCAGGACAAGGGTGCCAACGCCGGGGCGCGCGCCGCCCTCATCGGTGGGGCCGACTTCACCTCCAACGTGGGCGTCTCGCACGTCCTCGGCTACCAGCCCCGCGGCACCCACGCCCACAGCATGGTGCAACTCTGGATGACGATGGGCGAGGGCGAGCTAGCCGCCTTTCGTGCCTACGCCGACACCTACCCAGACGATTGCAGCCTCCTGGTGGACACCATCGACACCCTCGACAGCGGCGTGCCCAACGCTATCACCGTCTTCGAGGACCTGCGCCGCAAAGGGCACGAGCCGGTGGGCATCCGCATCGACTCCGGCGACCTGGCCTACCTGAGCATCCAATCCGCCAAGATGCTCGATGCGGCAGGCTTCCCCAACACCTCCATCGTCCTCTCCAACGACCTGGACGAGATGGTTATCTGGCAGATACTCACCCAGATAGGAGAGGAAGCTCCCCGCTACGGCGTGGACCCCGACAAGCTGGTCAAGCGCCTCGTATACGGCGTGGGCACCCGCCTCATCACGTCCCAGGGCGACCCCGCGCTGGGTGGCGTATACAAGCTCGTGGCGGTGTGCAGCAAGCCCGGCTCCGGCCCCGAAGGCGACTGGCGGCCCGCCATCAAGATCTCCGAGTCCCCAGTCAAGACGCCCAACCCAGGCAACAAGCTCGTCTACCGCGTCTACGACAGGCGAGGCAACGCGACCGCCGACCTGCTCTCTCTGCAAGACGCAGACGCTGACCCCGCCAAGCTGGACAGCCTTACTCTGCGCCACCCCTCCGACTACACCAAGTCGCGCACCCTCAACAAGCAGGACATATCCCAGGTAGAACCCCTGCACGTGGAGGTGCTCCGCGACGGCAAGCTTGTGTACGACCTCCCACCAATGGAGGAGTTACGCGCCCAGCGCACCGCCGATCTCGAACGCCTCGACCCAGGCGTGCGCCGCCTCCTCAACCCCCACATCTACCACGTCTCTCTCTCGCCACGCCTCTACGACCTCAAACAAAACCTCATTGCGAACGCCATGCACGAAAGTCGATAGGAACAGGAGACGAAAACGCAAAGACGCAAAGACGCAAAGGTCACGCAAAGAGGATGAGGGTTGAGAGAGTACAAAGAGGAGCAGGGTACATGATGTTGTACCTTGCTCCTTTTGCTTGAAATCACATTTCTTAGTCTGCTTTACCTTTGCGTCTTTGCGTCTTTGCGTTTTCGTCTCCTACCTACTGTCAGGTTGACGCCCTGGCGAACAGCGTGCTATCATCCCGTGCTGGGTACCTTATTTATCCGAGGAGCAACATACTTAATGAAGATCGGCCCTGATGAACTGGTTCTGGACGTGGGGAGCGGGCACAACCCTCACCCTCGCAGCGATATCCTCTGCGACCGCTATATCGAGGACAACACCGAGCGCGCTGGCGCTATAAGGATAGACAGGCCCCTCGTCGTGGCCGATGCACATAATCTGCCTTTCAAAGACAAGTCGTTCGACTACGTGATTGCCTCGCACATCATCGAGCACATGGACGACCCTGCCCTCTTCTGCTCCGAGCTTGCCCGGGTCTCCAAGCGTGGCTTCATCGCCTCGCCCACCGAGCTTGCCGAGCACATGTTCCACTGGCCCTTCCACAAGTGGTACGTCAACAAGCTGGGCAATCGCCTGGTCCTCCACCCCAAGGAGAACACGACCAGCCCCTTCGGCGAGCTATTCGACTACCTGTACGAGTACAACCCCTGGTTCGCCCGCTTCCACCGTTCGCTGCCCGACATGTTCTGGATGGAGTACGAGTGGGAGGGTAACATCCAGATCGAAATCCGCGATAGCTCTCCCCTCAACCTGGAGGACGAGCGCGCCCTCAAGCGCATGGTCATCCCTCGCGAGCGCCTGGTAACGTCGTTGAAGCGGACCGGCATCACGGTGGCCGACACCTACGTGCCCCGCTTTGCCCGCAACGCCATCACCCGTCTCCGCCGACAGAAACGCACCCAGGTCCGCATCATCAACCTGGAAGGCATACTGGCCTGCCCAGCCTGTGGCGGTGATATCAAGCGCCTGCGCGACGCCATGAAGTGCCAGTCCTGCGGCCGCGTCTACCCTATCGAAAACGGCATCCCCATGATGCTCCTCGACCAGGACATGCGCCACCGCCCGACGGCGTGACGATTTGGAAATTGGAATTTTGAATTGCGGATTTAGAAGAAATTCAATAAATCCGAAATCCGAAATCCGCAATTCCAATTTCCAATTTCCTACCTGTTTCGCTCCCCCCTCACAAACAGCCACGTTCCCAGTGCCAGGAAGGCCACGAACATTGCGGCCATGATCCCCAGGTTGACGAGTGGCGGGTCCAACACCACCTTTGCGTATTCGGGGCTGCCCTCGTAGAAGACGCCGCGCAGCAGGTCCACCGCGTACCGCAGGGGCGCGATGCGGGAGATTATCTCCAGGTAGGGCGGTAAGTTCACGGCGGGCGCGAACACGCCTGCTATGAACAGTTGGGGCAGCATCACGAAGGGGAATATCTGGTTGGCGGCCCGCTGGCTCCTCAAATTGGCAAGGATTATCACCCCGAACGCCCCGCCGAACAAGCAAATGATGATAGCCACGGGTAGCAGCGCCACCAGGCCCTGTATCGTCATCGGCACGCCCACCACCAGGCCGAACAGCAAGATAGCAATCCCTTGTGGTAGCGCCACCAGCGTTTCACCCAGTATCTTGCCGAAGATGATAGAGTATCGCGAGATGGGCGAGACGAATATCTCCTGGCTGAAGTCGCTCTCCCGGTCCTCGATAAGCGATATCACCCCAGTCGCGGTCGATTGGAAGAGGGTTTGAGCCAGCACGCCCGTGAAGGTGAGCGTCAGCAGATTGAAGCCCGTGACCCCTCCAAACGCAGCCTGCATGCTGCCCCCCAGCACGGCTATGAAGAGGAACGGGAAGATGAACGTAGATATAATACGTGCCGGGTCGCGCAGTAGCTTCAGCAGGTCCCGGTAAGCAATCGCGGTGATGGCGCTGGCCTGGGTCATGCCTCTTGCTCCTTTTCCTCTCCATCTTCCTCTCCCTCTGCATGCCTCGCTACTATCGCCAGGTAAGCGTCCTCAAGCGTCGGCATATGCACCTGCAGCACGCTCAGCGGCGTGTCTATCGCCTTGATAATCAACTGCGGCCTGATGCCGTTCAGCGGTATCTTGAACTGCGGCGTCTCCGTGAAGAGCACTTCCGACCGCTGAAGCTCCGTCCTCAGCCTCTCCCGGTCGTCCGCGTCCAGCAGCAGGTACTCGTCAATCAGGTCCGACTTTATCTGCTCTGGCGTGCCGTAAGACACGATCTTGCCCCTGTTGATGACGCAAATGGTATCGGCTTCCTCAGCCTCCTCCAGGTAGTGCGTCGTCAGGAAGAGGGTAATACCGCTCTCCTTCCGCACCCGCCGCAGGTACTCCCAGAGGCTCCGGCGACTCGCCGGGTCCAGCCCCAGCGTTGGCTCGTCCAGGAACAGCACCGTGGGCCTGTGGATGAGGCTTCTGATGATCTCCAGCTTGCGCTTCATGCCCCCTGAGAACGTTTTGACCGGCTTGAAAATCTCGCCTTCGATGCCGAGTATCGCGGCAAGCTCAGCCACCTGCTCTTTGTAGGCACGGGGCATCAGCGCGTAAAATGGGCGGAACGGGTAGAGGCCGTACATGATGGCGTGGAACCTGACGTTCTCCTCTGCCGTGAGGTTCATATCCAGGCTTGGCTTCTGGAAGATGATTCCGACGCTCTTTCGCACTGCGCTCTGGTCGATAGCCAGGTCGTGCCCGGCGATGCGCACGCTGCCCGCGGTAGGCGCCAGGGTGGTGGTCAGGATCGAGATGGTGGTGGTCTTGCCCGCGCCGTTCGGCCCGAGCAGGGTGAATAGCTCCCCCGGCTGCACGCTGAACGAAACGCCGTCCACTGCATTAGTGTCGGCCTTCCGGTACCTTTTCACCAGGTTTTCGACCTCAATTATCGGCGGCATATGGAACTCCCGCCGGATATACGGCGTTATACTGGAGGAAAGTTTCAAAGTCATGGCGATGATACCACAACACCATAGTGCGCGCATCGTCCAAAAGACTGGCACAATACACTAACATCAATCAGGAGGAATTATGAAACCGTCGGCAAAACATCTACTAGGCACAGGTCTATTCATGGTGGCGGCGCTGCCCATGCTTGCGTCCTACGCAACGGGGGGCCTCGCCTCCCAGTCTGCGAACCAGCTACACGCCGTCACCGCCCAGGCTACAGCCACAGCTACATCTACAGCTGACTTCGATGCTTCATTCGCTAACTTCACTCGGGCCGACTACGAAGCCGCCCTGGCAAAATGGCGCGCACAGGACGCGGCTGAGTACCGCGTCGAAGTCACGTTTGAGGCGTTCACCCTGTTGCGGGGTCCCTGGCGGCTCACCGTTGCTGTGGATAACGGGAAGGAGACCGTCACCAAGTTTGAGCGTCCCGAAGGTCAGGGTCTGGACGTTGGTAACGCGACGGCACAGGACCTTGAGCGAATGACCGTCGACGGTCTCTTCGCCCAGATAGACGAAGCCCTGAAGAGGGTCGAGAACCCCGGCGACGGCAACACTCCCTTCGAGTACAATGTGAGCTTCCATCCGACGATGGGCTACCCGGTCTCCTTCACCGCCAAACCCAGGGAGAACTTGATCGCTGACGCCGACTTCGCCTACAGCGTGCAGTCCGTGACGATCCTGCAGACGGGTACCTACGTCCCGCCCACGGGAGTAGTCCCCGGCATGCCGAGCACCGGCCACCCGGAGAAATAAGAACCCCGAGGAAGAGTAACAAAATTGTCGGATGTCAGGACGTAAACCCTCGTCCTTGTCATTTCGAACGTAGTGAGAAATCTCGTCCCTTAGCACCCAAGGCAAAGTCCTTCGCCTGAGCGCACCGGTAGGCATCTGCAAGAAAGGGGAAGCATCCTGGTGAAGGACGAGATTTCTCACTACGTTCGAAATGACATTGTGGGGCTTAGCTGCTAATGCCTGGCGCAGTCATTTTGAGATAGTTTCTAGCTCTCCAAACTAACTCCGCAAGCCGCTAACAGCCAGCTTACGTGCCGGGCGGGCCACTTGGTCAGCCTACGGCGAGGGTCCTGGGGCGAGTGGGTGTCCGAGCCGCTTGACATAAGCAGGTGCTGGTCTTGGCACAGCTTCATGTAGTAGGCGGTGTCGTACGACGAGTGGAACGGGTGCCACACCTCGAAGCCCATCAGCCCGGCCTCGATCATTTCGCGTAGGGTCGCATCGCCCGGCGGGTTGAAGCCGGGTTCGGCACGGGCAGGGTGGGCTAGTATAGGAATAGCCCCGCTGCGGCGTGCCCGCTGGATCATATCGCGCATGTCGGTCTGCGGCAGGAAGTCCACGCCCACCGTCTTGGCTAGCTCGTGCGCCTCCTTCATATTGGGGGCGTACTCGTGCTTGATGAGCGCTTGGAAGACGTGGTAGGGCGCGATAGGCTGGCCTCTGGTGCAAATCGCCAGCACCGCAGGGTCGATAGGCTTACCCTGCTTCGCCAACTCCTCGATCCCCTTCGCGCATATCTCCGCGTACTTATCTCTGGCCTCGTTCAGCGGCCCCACCACGCTTTGATCCGTGAGGTCCACGTTGTACACCAGCATGTGGTACTGCACCTCGCCCCACACGCACGACACCTCCACCGCCGGAATAACATGCAGCCCATACCGGGCCGCCTCCCGTTGCAATGGCAGCACGTTGTCCACGCGGTCATGGTCGGCCAGCGCTATTACCGCAAGCCCCAACTCGTGGGCTGCCTTCGCCAGCTCTTCCGGCGTAAAGCGCCCATCGGAGGCCGTGGTGTGCATGTGCAGGTCCACGTACCCGTCCGCCGGTATGGTGACACTCGACAGCCGCCCGCTGCTATTGGGATACCTTTGTGTGTTGCTCATATGCTTTGCCTATGGATGTACTTCGGTTGCCACCTTAGAGCGTATTTCGAAACCTCACGTGAATAAAGGGGTTACAGCATTGTTGATCGAGATAGATGCAACGGATTGTGGCCGAAAGAGGTTCCTGTGCGCAAGAGACGTGTCCATGTGCTGGTTACCCTGTAAATCCATTATCGTTGTAAGCTGACCTTGAGGGGCCTGTGGTGTATAACTAGAGCGGATGTGCAAAGTAGTTAGCTCCATTTTATCAGTGGAACAAATACAACTGGAGAGTTTATGAACCAACATTCCCGGCAAGAAGACTCTATACCAAACCCAGCCCTTGAACCCTTTAAGGTACTGATTGGAAGCTGGAATACGACCGGAACACACGGTCTTGTACCAGATACTGTTCTACACGGTCATACTTCGTTCGAATGGCTGGAGAACGGAGCATTCTTGCTGATGCGCTCGGAGATTGATGATCCGCGCTTTCCCAGTGGTATTGCAATTTTTGGCAGCGACGATGCTGAAGCGAAATACTACATGCTCACCTTTGATGAGCGCGGTGTTTCAAGAAGGTACGAAGTCACACTGCATAACAACATCTGGAAATGGTGGAGAAATGCGCCAGGTTTCCTCCAACGCTACGAAGGTATTATTGGAGATGGCGGCAATACTATAGTGTGTATGGGAGAGTTGTCCAAAGATGGTTTATCTTGGGAGAAGGATCTCGACTTAACCTATAAGCGGGTCGATTATCTCCCATAGCTCATCGCTGAGTATTGCCTTGCCCATGTGCTCCTGCAAACCACTCGGCTAAACTATCTCCAAGTCCTCTTCTACTTCTATCACGCCCGGCACGCTTCCCGCTATCTGTTCGGCCTGCTCGACGTCGTCCAGGGAGCCCACGGTCCCGTGCAGGAAGACCGTACCGTCCTCTACTTCTACCTCGATGTTGAGGTCAGCCGTGTAGGCGTCGGTGGCGAGAGCGTAGCGCACACGGCCTGCGATTTCGTCATCGTTCAGTTGCACGCGTGCCGGGTCGTCCTCCGGCTCTGTGGGTTCTTCCAGCGAGGTGATGGAGAAGCCGCCCAACGTCTCGACGTTGTTCAGGCCGACGGTCCTCAGCGGCGGGTCGGTCGGCGGGAAATAAGGCTCGCCTTCCTCAATCGCCTCAACCAGGTCGGTGGTGCCGGGGTCGCCCATGAAGTCAGCTTCTTCGCTCTCCACCCGCCAGCTAGCGTCGAGGTTGAGCACGTCAGGATTGTTGCTCAACTGCTCGCTCTCTACATCGGGGTCCACCAGCGAGTCAAGCTCCTCATCCAGAGGTGTATCCCCCGCATCTACAGCGTTCGAGGAATAGCTGCTGGGGCTAGCCATAGAGTTGACCGCGTTCACGGGGTCTTCCTCCGGTGCCAGGCTTCGCCCTTCGCCAACCACATCCCGTCCCTCAAGCGGCTTGGCGGTCGGCCCCTGCGTTGTCCTGTTGTCCCGCGAATCTTCCTCGCTAAAGCCCCGTGTATTCGGTGTGTCCATCAGTTCCTCCGTGAATGCCCGTATCAGTGCTATTGTAACATGGTAAGTTCGATTTGGGATTTCGGATTGCGAATTTGCGCGCTAACAACTAACAACCAGACCGTTTGACATGCCTTATAGGCTGGTTTACAATCTTTATCAGGAGTATCACGCGTACCTGATCCTATGTGCAAAAGTGTACGCGACGCTCCGTGCTGGGTCCGAGACTATAGCGCAAGGTGTGTGCCAGCGCGCAGAATTGTGGCATCATGGGGATTGGGGTAGATATTGGCTGACAACGGTGGCGGTGAAAATACAGGCGGCGGGGTAGGTCGCGT
>JAXDKH010000334.1:0-10835 GCA_034667185.1 Chloroflexia bacterium
AAGCCCCAGAGCCTCGGCTATTCGATTAGTCACCTTATGGCGCTCGAATACATTCGAGATATCGCCGCGTCTCTGAACTTGCCAGTGGTGATCAATATCAGCCAGGGCATGAACGGGGGTGGTCACGATGGGATGTCTAACTTGGAAAAAGGCGTCGATGCAATTATGCAGAATGGCACGGCACCCGGTGTGATAGTCGTCAAGTCGGCCGGCAACGAGCGTGGCCAGGGTGGGCATGCTCGGATCCTGATGGGCGATCAGTCGCTAGAGGATCTTCGTTGGAATTCTCGGTTTCCACATACAGGACCCGATGTGATTGAACTATGGTATAGCGCCAGTGACCAATACAGCTTCAGACTATCGGCTCCTAATGGCGAGAAATCGCCGACGGTAGATCTGCGAAATCCTGCCGCGACAGGCTACTTCCAGTTTGGTAATAGATACCTAATCAACTTGATAAAATATGATGGCGACAATGGTGACAGCCGTCTGCTTATTACTATTACCGCAGGTAGAGCAAATTTCATTGCGCGTGATCAGTGGGAACTAGAGATTGTAAGTAGAACTATACACAACGGAGTAATACATGCCTGGATGGAGAGAGACAACCGACGGTCGATCCACTTTGTCAACCACTTGAGCGACGATTTTACGCTCAGCGTACCTGGGACTGCCAACCATGTCATCACTGTAGGATCAGTTAAACCCTCTCTTCCTCTTGAGTTATCGGACTTCTCATCTTTTGGACCTACCCGGGATGGTAGACACAAACCAGACTTAGTAGCACCCGGTCATGGGATAAGCGCAGCTAAGGCAAACAGTACAAACGGAGTAATGGCTCTGAGTGGTACTAGCATGGCTGCACCGCATGTAACCGGAGCAATTGCCTTACTCCTTTCACATCAAGCCAAGAGTGGAAAAACGCCAGCACTTAACGCTGCCCAGATTCAACGTGCAATTACCCAATCCTGTCGGAATTACAAAGGAACATGGCACCCAGGCCTGGGTTTCGGAGTGCTAGATGTGGAAACGTTTTGGAGAGAACTGATTTAATAGGCAAGGACCAAGACCAACACCGCAACCCGTTGAGCGCCGACTATATTGGCACCCTGCCTAATGCACTCTTAACCTATTATGTTTCAGGTAGAGAATGAAACTTGTGAGAGGTTCAAGAGAACTATGTGCTGTTCTTTACCGCGTCAATGTTCGTATTGTCCGGTAAAAGTCATAACCAACCCAACCCAATCAGGATTAGAATTATGGTACCTGCTATGATTCGATAGATGCCAAATACCCTGAAGCTGTGACTGGCTACGTAGTTGAGTAACCAACCGATTGCTACCCAGCTAACAACAAAGGCAACAAACGTGCCTACCAATAAGCGGCTCACATCATCCGGCGTAACCTGATCGAGGCTCCCAACAAGATCAAAAATTGTTGCTCCGCCCAGCGTTGGGATGGCAAGGTAAAATGAGAAGACCGTTGCAGTTGGACGGTTAAGACCGCTGAGCATACCCCCCACTATAGAAGCACCAGATCGAGATATCCCTGGTATGAGGACCGCAGCGGTCTGAGCGATACCTATTACAACCGCCTGCCGGTATGTCATGTGCTCGACCTCCTGCGTGCTCATGACATGTTGTGGTATACGCTCGACGACGATTAGAATGATACCACCAGCAATCATAGCAAGTGCCAGAACCGCAGGAGAGCCAAATAGTATTTGCTTGATCCAGCTACGGAAGGCGAAACCAACGGCTGCTGCCGGAACAGACGCTATGGCCAGGCAGGACCAGAATCGCCGAGTTGTGGGGCTTCCAGCGAAGCTACGGGCTTGCGCTAGTAGTTGCCGCATAAAGAAGGCGATGACCGCAAGTACTGCTCCGAGCTGAATAAATATTTCAAACGTACCACCGATGTTATCCTGAAAGTTGATAATTTCAGCGGTGATGATAAGGTGCGCTGTTGAAGATATGGGAAGAAATTCCGTCACTCCTTCCACCACACCAAGTGCCAGAACCTTCCCCCAGTTGGGCACGACGGCTAAGGATGTGACCAGACTTAGTACAACGAGCGCACCGAATATCAAGACGAATCGTGAGTTAAATCGTGCTTCTGGTCGTTCAAGCATCGGAGTAGATGCGCTCTGCGTTGAAGCGGATGATAGTTCTTCAGTCATGGGACTCTCGTTATGTGTGTTTGTATCCTGTACGATGCCAATATACGCGAGATAGAGTATTGTGCCGGTGCATTATACAACAAAGAGATAGTGGCTGAAAGTTCACGTTGACTCAGAGCTTATCCAAAAACAGTATAGACTGACCTAGGCATGAAGATTAGGCTGGCTGGGAATCTCGTGGAAATCAATGAAGCAGGGGAACATGACTTCATTATTCCGCCGAATATTGATAAGGCTGTAATATTGGAGGGCGAGTGGGAGAGCTTCAACACAAGTCGGGCACGCAAGTCACAGGTCGAGGCCGATAAGGTAAGCTATTTTTGGGACAGCCTCATCCAGGAGTTTACGAAACATGCCTTCGCTGCTAGCCAATACTACACCACTGATTCTAGCATCATGGTGCAGGAACAGATCCTGAGATTTCTGGCGAGAGAGCCGCGCACTCCCAAGCGCATGCTGGCCGATAAGTTGCTGGAGATGGTGGGGACTACCCCGCCAGGGGCATGACGCACTCGCGTCATGCTGCCTTCTAAGCCGGGCGATCCTCACTATGTCTTTCTCACGCTGCCTGTTCATCGTTTCCTCACTCATATGTGGAATACAGACTTACCCGTCTCAACCTCTTGGAGGCTTGTTCCTGGGCCGCAAAGCTCGAATTCCCTGACGCTCTGGACGTCATAGGGATAGCAACAGAGCCATTCCCTTTTGAGCAGAGTTCGCAAGTCATTATTTACTTTGATGTGAGCTACTGGCCTGAAGACCTGCGCGAGGATTCTGAAAGAGTCCGCGACGACCTTCGCCTACTACGACAGCTAGATAAAGTGGAAGGTATAGTACACGAATATCATGATGCATCCGCGTTATCTGCCTCAGCTGAGTATCCAGATGATCGCATCATCTCTGTAGACCTGGAACCGGACGAGGAGCTTGAAGCTTTCCCGAGAGTTGCACCTAAATACACGGTAGAGAGACCCGGACCGAACCCACGTAACAAACCGTGCCCGTGTGGCAGCGGACGCAAATACAAAAAGTGCTGCCGCAGGTAGACAGAGATATTGCAGGCGCATTACGGGATGTGTTTGCCCCGTACCTTATAAGCAGAGCCGGCTAGCTGGCCTAGCCGGCTCTCTATTTTGTCCACCAAGTGCCTCTGTCCGTTCAAAGTACATACGTGCTTGTTCTATCTCACCTTCAGCGGAACTCGTGCTACCTCTCGTCGATTTCTACAACTATCTTGAGAACATCACCAGCGCTTGTCGTATGCTCTTGAACGGGCAACCTCGTGCGTCCCTTGGGCGGCCAGATTGTCTCTGGCGAAATCTCCAAGGCTTCCATAAGGACCTCCAACATGGCTATATCAATGGGAACGCGCCCGTGTTCCATATTGGAAATAGTCTGGCGTGAAACGTGTATGAGAGTGCCAACTCCGCTCTGGGTCATATCTGCCCCGCGCTGCTGACCGCTAGGGTTGACACTCTGTATCAGCCTGTTGGCTTTTGCTATCCGGTGATCTAAGAGTATTCTCCCGATGGCTTCTCGACGAGCCTTCAGTTTGTCTATCTCTTTACCGCTCTTTTCCAAGGCTGTACTTCCTAGCCGGGCGCACCTGGACACTCGACCTTGTCATAATCAGTACTGGTCAGAGCATATTATAACACGTATTCAAGATTAATAAACATATTTGTCATAGGGCGTTCGAATAGTGAGCATCAACAGGTAATATGGTCATTATTTTTACGCGGATGAAAGGAAATGTTGCCTAGAATTCAAGGGAGCGGACAAGTAGAAAGGTTAGCACAGCAACAGGCTCAGGTAATTAGAAAAGCGAGGTAGCGCTCGGCTGCATTGAGATGCGAGATAAATACCGCATAAGCATTGCATAGGACGCTGGAAGTCAGCGTACCAGGCTATTGGGGAGAGGTAGGAGCTGCAAATATGTTAGCTATCTTGGGCAACGTCTATAACCACACATACGGTTTCGCTCGGCTGGATTCTGACCTGCACCTCACGCACCGTATGGCTCTCTACGTTCTCTGTGCCGCGCAAAATCCTGCCCGTCGGAATTTGGAGGAAAGCCATAATTCGTTCCAACTCAACAGCGGTTATATAGGCCTTGGCTCTTTTCTGCTCTATGGCGGCGTAGCGCTGTCGAGTTGTTCCTATGGCGGCTGCACACGCGACGATTGGGATATTCCTATCGGTGCGAGCCTTGTACAACAAATCGGCTATCTCCCCATTGCGGCGAGCCAGAGCGGCCTTAATCTCCTCGGCACTTTGTGTCATAAGTGGGCTTCGAACTTCCAGAGTCAATCAGTATGTGTAGAACTTGGGGCTGCAACCCCTTGCTTAATCAGAACAAATGTTTTATTTAATGGTTGCCACGATAACACTTTTGTTATTGAATATGACATAAGGACCACAGGCGGGGGCGGCAAGCTACCGCGTACCCACTGGCCTCAAACGCACATCATACATCCACCCCGCTTCGTGCGTCAACGCCTACGATCCCCTCATTTTAGGCCTCCTCACTACCTTATTGTCTTACTGGCAGAGCCAAGCAGGGGGTTACCCCGTCCCCTGCATACAGAAAGGAGCAACCCGTGCTAACGACTTTAAGGCTCACGCCCACCAACGTTCGAGACTATCAAATTTGTCCCTGGCGTTTCGAACAGCGTTACCTGCAGGGCACTCTCAATAAAGGCGGTAAGGCCGCGAATGGAGGTGCTAACGGTGGTGCTAACGGTGGTGCTAACGGTGGCAGCACACCTTACGGGCCGGAGACGCAAGCGATGGCGCTGGGGGCAGTTCTTCACTCGACGCTAGACGCTCTTCATAACCCAAGCCCCGGTCCCACTGTGGCCGCCTTCTTCAAGTCCGCTAGTGAGGCTTCGGGGAATTCTTCCCGCGCCTCGGGGCTGAGAGACCTATCCGATGTCTCTATTGAGAGACTGCTATCGGAGCACTGGAAAAGCAGCACTGCATATCCGGATCAAGAAAGTGAGGAGCATGCCTTTATGGAAGCTTGCAAGATCCTCCGCTATTACCTTCGCTCAAAGTTCGTGCCGTCTGAGCCGGTTGTGGTTGTCGCAACAGAAGCTTACATGTCTTGCGTCGCCAATATAAGTGGCTATCGCGTTGGGCTAGCCTGCAGGGCTGACAGGCTGGACCTACACGAGAACGGCGAATTGGAAATAATCGACTATAAGGTCGGGACTAAGGGAGACGTTCCTACCCCGCACGAGTTGGCTGGAGACTTGGATTCCTTTCTGGCGTTCTTACTTGTTTGGCGACGGTATATGGATGATCCCCGGGTCCGCAGCGTCAGTACGACGATAGTAAACCTCATAAGTTTAGGGAGCGTCACCCACCGCTACGATCAGCGAAGCATTATTCAGCACCGCCAGGGGCTGTCAAGTCTGGTAGAAACAGCCATGCAAGGCTCCCTTACGCCACGTCCCAACCCCGGTTGCCCCTGGTGCCCTTTCCGCGAGCATTGCCCCGCACATTCCGGTCTGGACCTGGAGGACCTGGACCGCTACAACGAGTGGCAGCAACGTAGTGAGCAGGTGAGCAGTATGGCAGGAGAGGGTAAGTAGGGTTTATGTGTGAATGGAAGGAAAGAAAGCAACGACCTAAGAGTGTTAGGGCTTTAGAGCTAGTGAAGGAGTATTAAGACTATGTTTAGGATGAATATGGAGCAACTGGAACAGTATTCAGATGGGAACGACGTTACTGAGGAGACGGGGGAGCTGGTGCACCGCACGCATAACTACCGGATGACCCGCAGTCTGGATGCCACGAGTGCAGGCCGCTCAGCAGGGCATGCAGTCGTAATCGATGAGTTACAACATGTAGTGCCGCTGGAGAGTGATCTACATCGGGAAGCCCCTATCAGCATCCAAGCGGACCCAGATATCCTTGCGGATTGGCAGCACCCTCCGCTTCTCACTGTCCGGTGCACCTCCAGCAATGAGCGGGAGGTGCACCACTGGGCCGGACCGGACTTCTGCATCGTGGGCGTGGATGGCGCAGGCTGGGAGGACTACCTGGACGACGAGGAGATTGCCGGGTGCTTGCGGATCGCGCCAGGTCGCTACGTGTGCGTTGAGGGGCGGTGCTGGGCTGGGGACGAGTACGCGTCGCAGTATGGATTGTACTACCGGGTGCGCGTACGTGTGCACCTAGCGAATGGGATCAACTGGGAATATGCCCGGAACCTGGAGTTGCTTGCGTAATACAGGCACCACGCGGCGGGTCCCCCGGACGAGGCTCGCGCCCTCATAAGCGAGAGCCTCGTCCGGGAACGCCCAGGCATTGCCCTCAACCAACTGGTCGACAAGATGGCGGCCGCGGCTGGAACCTGCGCGTGGCGGCGTGCGGCCACCACTGTGTTGCGCATGCTGGCGTCCGAGCGACTCTATGCAGATCTTCGAGCAGCGCGCCTACAGGACACTGCACGCGTCCGTGTCTACCTGGACAGGGTGAGTGCCGAAACCTGCACCCTTACGCCAACCAGGCCCGAGGCAGGTCTGGTTGCATCATTCCCAAAGGCCTCTGCCGGCTTACACGAGCAGGAGACTTCCTTCATTCCCACCACTCCCACTACTCCCCCTACTCCCGTTGCTACTCGCAGCCGCCCTGCGGTTCGCATTGCAGGGAGTGCGGTGTACCCGGTATACCCCTACCCCTTAGAGGTGGTAGATATCGACTTCACCCGGTTAGACGAGATAGAGCCTGCCCGTAAGGGTGGCGTCGTTGTTGGCCGCCTATGGAGTACCACTGCTACCTGCCCCGTGCATGGCGTGATCGCGGAGGTTCGCTCTTATGAGCGCCCAGGCCACCGCAGCATTATACGCGTACTGCGGCAGGTACTGCGCCACTATGGCTGCCTCCCTCTCCGCATAGTAGTGGACAACAGCCCCGAGTTTCTGAGCACGCAACTGCAGATGTTCCTGGCGCAGTATGGCAGTACCTTGCACAAGCGCAAGCATCACATGCGGACGCAGCACCTTCGCACGCACCGAGCCTACAGGCTGTCCTCCACACCGAGAGCGTAAGGGCGCTAGTGTGAGGTAATTCAGCATGATGTAGTTGGGGCGAGGGCGAGCCGCGGTGCGCATGCACCGCGGCTCCCCAGCCAATTAAGAGTAGAGCAGTTAACGCCGCACCGTTCACGGAGCTTCGATATGAGTCCTAAAGATTTCAAGTATATATTCGATAGACTCAACCTGCCGGCAGCCGGGCAGGCCATAGTTGAGCGCGCCGCCGAAAAGCCCTCTCGGCGCACCCGCAGCAGCGGCGGCAACGTCTCAGGGGCATATCCGAGCCGCAAGGGCTGGGAAATGAAGGCCTACGAGAGCCATACCGTAGAAAGGGAAGCGGTTGTCGCGTACGAACTGGACGTGGATGTTATCAACTACTACGATCAACCGGGGCAAATCAAGCTCACTTTCCCGCACAAGAATCGTAAGAACTATGGAGTAGTTCATACTCCCGATTTCCTGGTAATACGCAAGCACGAAATAGCTTACGAAGAGTGGAAGACGGAAGAGAAGCTTGAAGAGCTAGCGGCAGACATGCCGAACCGCTACGTCCGGGGTGAGGACGGCAAGTGGAGATGCCCGCCGGGAGAGGAGTTCGCTGCGAAGTATGGTATGCGCTATTACCTGCGCTCCTCTGCAGAGATTAATCCCGTACTTCAGGCTAACCTGCGGTACTTCGATGAATATTTCCGTCCGAAGGTCAAGATAGTAAACGGGCGTAAAGAAGTCGAACCGCTCGTGCCCGATGCCGAAATAAAGGCGCTGGCAATTGAATTGGTCAGCGCTCACCAGGGTATTACATTCGCTGAGCTTAAAGAGCAGATAAAAGGCGCCAGAGTTGACAAAAACGACAAGCCGGGCCTGGCAGCGCATACGCTAAATATCCTCATACTACAGGAAGCCCTTTACGTAAACCTCCTCAAAGAATTCATGGCTCCCCAGTTTCAGGACCGCGCTCATGTGTTCCTCAACAAGGAGTCGGCACGGGCCTACATATATATCCAGCAAGAGTCTCCCTGGGACGACTACACGCCTTCCCCTTCGCAGCAGATAGGTCCCAACACGCCCATCACATGGGACGGGCGCAACTGGACCGTGGTAAACCCCGGGCAACAGGACATCTTCCTACTGGGTGCTGATAAGAGCGTGGTGAAGTTCCCGCACGAAGCGTTCCAGGAGATGGTACGCAAGGGGGAGATACAGATTATCACAACTGGGAGGGCCAGGCAGATAAGCCCGGAGGGTGAGTGCATCCTGGCAACGGCCAATGAAAGGGCGATCCGTCGAGCCAATGCCCATTTCGAGTTCATCGCACCTGCGTTGCGGGGTGGCAGGCTACCTAAAGTCAGCGAAACCGAGGCAAGACGTCGGCGCAGACTGTTGAAGGTATTCAGGGAGGCAGCACAGCTGTACGGGTGCGGGTACATAGGGCTTATACCCATGTGGGCCAACTGCGGAGTACCGCCGGGCGAATGGGATGAGGAAGTGCTTCGTCTCATGGCGGCGTGCGCTGAACGGTTCGATAACCCTAAGAACCAAACGAAGAAGTCTGTATGGAACATGCTTGTCTCCGAGTGCGAGGAAAAGGGGCTGACGGCACCGAGCTATTTCGGCTTCCTCGACTACATCAACGACCGTCCGAAGTACGAGCAGGAGAAGGCGCGCAAGGGGCGGCGGGGAGCGTACGATTACGAGGAATATTATCCCCTGCTGAAGCTCCATACGCCCAGGCACGGCGGCTGGCCGTTCGATGTCGCCCACATAGACCACACCGAAGCCGAGATTGAGCTTATAGCCTACCGGGGCGGCAAACATGTGAGCTTAGGACGTTTATGGATAACTTTCCTAGTGGACTCTTACAGCCGGCGTATACTTGCGATCTATTGCTCGTACGACCGACCGAGTTATCGCAGCTGCATGATGGTGCTACGGGAGTGCCTGCACCGCCACGGCAGACTCCCACAGACGGTAATATCAGATCAAGGGAAGGAATTCGAAAATCTGTACTGGTATAGGTTGCTCTCTCGCTACGAAATCGAGTGGAAAGTTCGGCCCACAAAGCCCCGCTTCGGCACCGTGATCGAGCGGTTGTTCGGCACCGTGAACGTAGTATTCTTCCGAAACTTGCGTGGCAACACGCACCTCATGCACGACCCGCGCACCGTGACAAAGGAAGTAAACCCGAAGAACCTGGCTGTATGGACCTTGCCCGACCTCTATCCGGAACTCTGCCACTGGGGGTACGAGGTGTATGACACTACACCGCACCCTGCGCTGGGAGTCTCCCCGCGCGAGCAGTTCGCGATAGGCATCGACGGCGGTGGGGAGCGCGAGCAGAGAGCAGTAGCCTACGACGATGAGTTTATCAAGGAGACGATGCCCTCCACGCGCCAGGGCACAGCCCGAGTGAGCGAGGGTGGCTGGGTCAAGATTAATTACCTGCGTTACTCCCATCCCGCGATGCGTTGGGCAGGCGTTCCTGGCACGGACGTCCCGGTACGGTACGATCCATTCAACATGGGCGTTGCCTGGGCATATATTCATGATCAGTGGCGAGAGTGTACCTCCGAACACATGCTGACGTTCGCCAATCGTAGCGAGAAAGAGATTGCGGTTGCCACACAGAAGATGCGTGAGCGGTTTAAGTTGCTGAACAGAACAGCCTCTTTTACGGCGAAGAGCCTGGGCGACTTTTTGCGCAGCCTGGAGGGCAAGGAAGCCGTACTTATGCAGAGACTGAAGGATAGTGAAGTGCGCAAGGCTCAGTTGCACCTGCTTGCGCCCAACACCTCACCTGAGCCGGACCAAGCGCCCGGTAAGGATGACATGACCTTATTGGACAGTGCCGCGGTAGGCCCTGAGACGGACGCTGGTGCAGATGAAGGCGCGCGTGAGGGTCTAGCCGCTGGTGGAACGCACGCTCTCAGTGTCCAGCCCAGAGCGGATAACATGGAGAATGGTAACGACGGCCCCTCCAACCGTCGTAAGTTCCAGCTCATAAAGGAGCGCTAAAGTACATGCCCAGAAAACGAAAAGGTGTGGAGAATACGGAGAGCGTCGGGAGCGATACCGACTCGGCAAGTGGCGAAAAGGCCTTCCCGAAAGAGTTGCTGTCTCTGCCCCACCAGGCTTCCCTGGACTATTTCGTAACCAAAGTATTCGAACATCGCATCTTCCAAAAGGCTCTCGCTGATGCTATGGACGCCATCCTCTGCCCTGCCGGTTCTTACCTGCTGGGAATATACGGCCCAACGGGTGCCGGAAAAACGACCCTGCTTAAGGAAATACAAAAGGAATTGAAGCGGCGCTTTGTTGCAGAACTAGTCGAACAGTTGGGCCGCCTTATATACGTGTATTTCCGGGTACCCGGCCCAGACTCAGGTCGCTCCTTATGGACGGATGTTTACATCGAATATTTGATAGGCCTGGCGGATCCACTCCTCTATGGCAAAATTGATTTTCGCACCAAGGGCATCACAATGAACGAAGAAGGCGAGATGAAAATAGACACGGCTACTCAGATACAAAAGCTCCGACGAGCCGTTGAGAGAGGCGTGCGGCAACGGCGGCCGAAGGTAGTTGAGGTGGACGAGGCCCAGCACCTGACCAGGATT
>JAXDKH010000335.1:0-4316 GCA_034667185.1 Chloroflexia bacterium
CGTGATTTAGTTCCGCCTCCACCGAAATCCAACCGCAGACCGAGGTCATGTAGGCCCGCGGTGCCTTGACGATGGCTCCAGCGTACTGCTATAATGGCTCACAATCTACGTCAACAGGCTCTGACCAGGACGAGTAGCTGCCACGCCGAGCAGCCAGAGAGCGGGGGTCACCGGCTGAAAGCCCCCGTAGCCAGGCACCAGCGAAAACCACCTGCGAGCCGCCCCGCCCAACGCGCAAGCAAGTATGCGAGGCCGGTATGCCCCGTTACAGGCCCCACGAGGACGCAAGACTACCATGGAGTCAAGCGTCGAATGCGGGTGGAACCACGTGAGATTGAACCTCTCGTCCCGGTTGGGCGAGGGGATTTTTGTTTTAAGTTGCGGGTTTTGAGTGTTGAGTTTTGAGTTGTGATGGGAGGTGCAGGGTGCAACCCTGCCGGGGCCTGGGGTGTTCCCCAGTTCCCTCCCTTCTCCTCTTCTGGGTTGGAAGGAACGTCTTAGTGTCCGCGGTGCGGGCAAAGGAGGAAGAAAATGGTAGGTCAGGTAGCAGGTGGCCCTATTCCGGGCGCGGGCAAGCCAGAGGTGGTTGGCCTCAACGGTGACGAGGCCAAGAAGGAACAACTTTACAAGCTGAGGCATAGCGCGGCCCACATCATGGCGCAGGCGGTGCTGGAGCTTTATCCCGATGCGAAGATCGCGATTGGGCCCCCCATCGAGAATGGCTTCTATTACGACTTCGACCTGGGCAGGGACGAAGGCGGCAAGCCCCGCACGTTCGAGCCGGACGACCTGGAGAAGATCGAGAAGCGGATGCGGCAGATCATTGCGGGCAAGTTCCAGTTCAACTATCGCCAGGTCAGCGCGGACGAGGCCAGGCAGCTTTTCGAGGCCCAGCCTTACAAGCTGGAGCTAATCGAGGGGCTGGCGAAGGGTGAGGTGGACGAGTACGGTAACGAGGTCGAAGTCGCACCGGTCATCAGCACGTACAAGCACGACACGTTCGAGGACCTGTGCCGCGGGCCGCACGTGGAGCACACGGGACAGGTGCCGCCCGATGCCTTCAAGCTGATGAGCGTGGCTGGTGCCTACTGGCGCGGCGACGAGCACAACCCCATGCTCCAGCGCATCTACGGCACGGCCTGGAGCAACCGCAAGGAGCTTGAGGCCCACCTGCAAATGCTGGAGGAGGCCAAGAAGCGCGACCACCGCAAGCTCGGCAAGGACCTCGATATCTTCTTCTTCGACGACGAGGTCGGCCCTGGCCTGGCAATGTGGACGCCGCGCGGTGGCATCATCATCGAGGAGCTTGAGCGGCTGGCGAAGGAAGTGGAGCGCAAAGCAGGCTACGAGCGGGTGCGCACGCCCCACATCTCTAAGGAGTCGCTCTTCCTCAAGAGCGGGCACCTGCCTTACTACGCCGACAGCATGTACCCGCCGATGGAGCTTGAGGGGGTGAAATACTACATCAAGCCGATGAACTGCCCCTTCCACCACAAGATATTCGCAAGCCGCCCCCGCAGCTACCGCGACCTGCCCCTCCGGCTGGCCGAGTACGGCACGTGCTACCGCTACGAGAAGAGTGGGGAGCTTTTCGGCCTACTCAGGGTGCGCTCGATGCAGATGAACGACGCTCATATCTACTGCTCGGAGGAACAGTTCGAGCAGGAGTTCATGGCGGTAATCGGCCTCTACCTCAAGTACTTCGAGCTGTTCCAGATAGACCGCTACGTCATGCGCTTCAGCACGCACCACCCCAGGGGCCTGGGCAAGAAGTACGTAGACAACCCGCGTCTGTGGCAGAAGACGGAGGACATGGTGCGCCGGGCGATGGACCGGGGCGGCGTGCCCTACGTCGAGGTGCCGGACGAGGCGGCTTTCTACGGCCCCAAGATCGACGTGCAAATCTGGAGCGCGATTGGCCGCGAGTTCACGCTGGCGACGAACCAGGTAGACTTCGCACAGTCAATGCGCTTCGACCTGCAGTTCACGAACCACGAAGGGCAGGCGGAGATGCCGCTGGTCATCCACCGCGCGCCTCTCAGCACGCACGAGCGCATGATCGGCTTCCTGCTGGAGCACTACGCGGGCAACTTCCCCGTGTGGCTCTCGCCCGACCAGGTGCGCGTGATCCCGGTCTCGGACGCTCACAACGAGTACGCCGAGAAGATAGCCCGCGAGCTGAAGGACGTCGATATACGGGCCGAAGCCGACTTAGGCAACGATCGCATGAACGCCAAGATCCGCCAGGCGCAGCTGTTCAAGGTGCCGTACATGCTGGTGGTGGGCGAGAAGGAGATGTCTGAGGGCACGGTGTCCCTGCGTAAGCGCAACGGCGAGCAGCAGAACAACATGCCGGTGGCCGAGTTCTACGCGCTCGTACAGGACCGGGTCGCCAACCGTTCCAAGGAACTGTAGCCTGCGGCCATGAGTCCTGTTGCAGATGGCTTAGTTCATGCTTATAATGGGCGGCAAAGCATCAGAGGCAAGCAATGTCTGAAACGAGAAACGAGAAACGCGATGCGATTTGCTCAATTCGGTTGCTCGAATTGTAGCGACTGCATGTCACAAGCCGCATCACGTTTCTCGTTTCTCGTTTCAGACTCACGTTTTACAAACAGGAGTAAACCATGGGAGTGATAGGCAAGACATTCCGCTTCGTTTTGGGCCTGGGCCTGGGCGCGGCGATTGGAGCAGCGGCGGCGTTGGTGGTGGCCCCACAGTCGGGCCGGGTGAGCCGCGAGGAGATACAGGGCCGCCTCAAAGACGCGATGGACGCGGGGAAGAAGGCCCAGCGGGACCGCGAGAAGGAGCTTCAGGAATACTGGGAGCAAGAAGTCAACGTGAAGTACGAATCGGATAAGAAGGACGACAAGTAACTCGTTTCCAGGGCATGAGAAAAGGGGTAGGCTCCAGGAGTCTACCCCTTTGGAGCGCCTCGCTAACAACAAGTGCCAGCGACACGGCGCGGCATAAAGTTGGCGTACAGGGTCGAGCGTCCGCACGCCAGAACCCGAGCCTCTACGGCTTACACTGGAACCCGCCCACAATGCCGGCTTCGTTGGCCCACTGAACGGCCTCGAAGAACGTTGTCCCAGGGTCTACGTCCTGGAACTTACGATTGGGCGGAGCTACTATCTGCTTGTTGATGCCGATGAACGGCAGCAGCCAACGCGCAAACCTCAGGAGCATGATTGCAGCCTGTCCACGTGTAACGAACCCGTCGGTGCGAAAATAGGGCAGGTTGCCCGGTGCCACGCATTTCTCAGCGGTTATGAGCGGCTTCTGGTTGGGGATAGCCACCCCCGTCTTCACTCCCCGCCAGATGACCATGTCTCTAGGGCCTTCGTTCAACCCGTGTGAGGAGAGGTACACGCGCAAGCTGTCGCCCCTCAGCATTAGGCCGACGTGGTCGCCTTTGTGGGCAATGTTGTTTACGTTTGCGGCGTGGAATTCCCACCCACCCGGCGCCAGTGTGCCGTCGGGAAGCTCCTTGACAACGTTGACGAAGGCATCGGCCCCGGTGTTCTTCACGTAGGCCAGGAACACGTTACCTGCGCCATCCTCCGCAACCTGTGGAGTAAAGAAACCGCCCTTTTCCAGTTTCTCAATGATTACGGGGTCCATACCTATCGGTAGCTGTGGTAGAACCGGGGGCGTGATGCGCGTCTTGCCTATCGGGACCATTTGAATGCGCTCGAATACTACAGTGGTCAGATCCATCTTCCTGCCTCCTATGTTGCCTTCGGGGTCAAAGCCTTCAGGACTGGTGAGCCTCGGTCTAGCAATTAGCTCTGGACGTGCTGCCTTGAACGAGCGTTGCCGGACGTGCCGGGCTGCAAATCTCGTCGTCGCCAACCGGCTCCCGAACTATCCGATGCGGTGGAAATCTGGAACGCGGGCATTGGCGCGTGCACGGCTACGTACGCCACGGGAACTTCATGCCTATAGCATAAGCAATGTTCTATGACAATGGGCGTCACAAAAAGTGTCACAGAATAGGGGGCACCCGGCTCAAACGACAGTCGGGCACCGTGGAGTGAAGGCGATAGCACCAGGTTAGCTTCCGCCAGGGACAAACAGGCAAAGAAAAAGGTAGGCACATGATGCCTACCTACTCTCTTCGATGTAAAACCGGGCGCGCGCGCCTACGACTAAGATCAAAGGCGCATTGTCAATGAGCTAAGCGGTGACTACTTGGGTGGCTGCCGTCTGCCGGCGGCGCTGGTAGGCGCTCAATGCTTCGGCCAGGCGAGACACTTCGACCCGGCTCACCAAATAGAACTTGCCGTCGTTCCTGGTGGGAACAGCCCCATCGG
>JAXDKH010000336.1:0-8338 GCA_034667185.1 Chloroflexia bacterium
AATACTGCCACCAACACGGCCACTGAAACCAACACGCCGACGGAGACGAACACGGCTACTGAAACCAATACTGCCACCAACACGGCCACTGAAACCAACACGCCTACTGAAACGGCCACGGAGACGAACACGGCTACGGAGACCAATACTGCCACAGAAACCAATACCCCAACGGAAACCAACACGCCTACGGAGACTAACACGCCTACCGAAACCAATACTCCAACGCAGACTAACACTCCGACCGATACGGCGACGCAGACCAACACTGCAACCCAGACTAATACGGCAACTCAAACGAACACACCTACCATAACCAACACGCCGACGATCACCAATACGCCTACACAAACGCCTACAGGCACCCTGACGGTGACGCCAAGCATTACCTCCACCTACACGCCCACATCTACGGCTTCCAGGACGAGTACCAGCAGCGTGACCTCCACAGGTACGGTGTTGTCAGCTACTCAGACCAGGACGCCGGTGCCGGAGTGCACGATGACATTCCCTGACAACAACCCACCGGATACGTTCTACGCGTATATCCAGTGCCTGGTATGTAGAGGTGTAATAACGGGCTTCCCAGATGGTATGTTCCACGCTGAGCGCAATATCACACGCGGGCAGATAGCCAAGGTGATATCCAACTCCGCGGGCTTCAACGAGGACCCAGGCAACCAAATCTACTCAGACGTACCGCCCGGCTCTCCGTACTACGCATACATCAACCGTCTGACCAACAGGGGAATAGTGGGTGGCTATCCCTGCCCGCAGAGACCAAACGCGGGAGAAGAGTGCAACCCTGAGAACCCCAGCCTGTACAAGCCTAACGAGAATGCCACACGCGGGCAGATGGCGAAGATAGTGTCTAACGCTGCCGGCTTCTCGGAAGCGGTGAGTGGGCAGCACTACGCAGATGTACCACCCAATGGGGATGGCAGCCAGTTCTACACCTGGATCATGCGCTTGACCAACAGAGGGGTCATGGGCGGGTATGCCTGTGGAACAGCGGACCCGAGGAGTGGACCCTGTGACGCTCAGAACAGGCCCTTCTTCAAGCCCGGTAACACCATCACTCGAGGACAGGCATCGAAGATCGTGGCTAACACCTTCTTCCCTGAGTGCGAGAGCCAGTCTACCGCACAACCTGCCTCCAAGCGCTAGCAGGCCCAGGACCATCAGAATAGTTGGAGGCTGCCAACATACTGAAGCAGCCTCCGGCCAAGACAAAAGCACCACCTCATAAGGGTGGTGCTTTTTTACTCGTGGGTATTAGATGTATATGGAGAGAAGACGAACCGGCCGAGCCAGGTGCTCAGCAGGGGTGTCCTGGGGCCTCCACCCCGGTGCACCGGACGTCTTTCTGCTCCCCTTCGCGGTGTCCTGCAATAGAGTGCGGAACTTGCAGCCTCACCTCCCTCCTTCATATGCTCTTCAAAAGCAATCTTCACTTGTACAGCCGGAGAAGGCAGCACGCTACCAAGCCCTGCATAGAAGAACCTGCAAGAGCCTGCGCCTGCTCTATCACCCAGCACTGCCTATTACATAGAATTAAAGCAGAAATACCCCTTCCCTGATAGGTCCGAGGTATACTGGCAAAGATATAATCAGGTATAGGAAGGTGTATATAGATTCGTATACAGGTGGAATAAAGCGACAGGGCCACCAGACGGTGGCCCTGTCGTCGCGCCCTATTTTGTTAGCACATGGTGCCGCGCTGCGTAGCCCTACTTACGAGCAGGGGTCTGGCAGTTGGGGAAGAAGGTGTTGGCCGCGATCTTCGCCATCTGGCCTCTGCTGGTGTAGTCGTTGTAGCGGAAGCATGGTGCGCCGGTCTCGGGACACTTGCTTGCCTCTCCGTAGCCTGAGATGATCTCGCGTGCAGCCAACCTCTCGATGTACACCCAGAAGGGGCTGTCGGTCGGCACGTCCGTGAACGTCTGCTGCTCCGCGGGTATCTCTTCGTTGAAGCCCGCTGCTATGGACACGATCTTTGAGATCTGCCCTCTCGTAGCGGGGTTGTTGGGGCGGAAGTACGGCCTGTGCAACGCATCGCAACCTTCGTCCGCTGTGTCGCACGGGTAGCCCGCTATGGCTCCGGTCTGGGCCAGGCGCTCTACATAAATGTAGAAGGGATCGCCAGGCTCAACGTCGGCGAACTGCTGCTGCCCCTCGGCTATGTCGTCGTTGAGGCCCGCCGAGTTGGCGATGATCTTCGATAGCTGTCCCCTTGACACGTTAGCGCCGGGCCTGTAATATGCGTCCTCGTTGCCGTTGCAGCCCTCACCGGGACCGCCGCACGGGTAGCCGGTCACGATACCGCGGCAGGCAAGACAGCGAATGAAGGTGTAGAACGTGGAGCCGGGACCCGCGGGAGGTACATCAGCGAACGTGATTGTGCAGGCCGTGGCGGTGACGCTCGGAACTGTAGTAGCAGTGGAGGTGCGCGTAGCCGTGGCAGTGCTTGTAGACGTCGTGGTGCTCGTCGTAGTGGCTGTGGGCGGAGGGTTGCCGTTCGGGCAGAACAACGTCGAGGTCGCGAAGGGCATGAAATTAACGTTGCCGATCACGGCGTCGCCGGTGCCACCTGGATTACTGCCGTTGGTGGGGCCAGTGGGCGATCCCCAGTAGCTCCTGCTCGCATCGACGGTGGCGGAACTGTCGTTTTGCGCGCCCGCCGTTGCGTTGCCTGAGAAAGTGTTGTAGCGTGCATCCATCGAGCCGGTGTAGCCGTCGCTTGCGATGCGCACGCCCCAATCGTTATTCGTCAGGGTGTTGCAGGTGAGAGTGACGTTCTGGTTGGCATCCCCTGCCGCCCCGTAATCATTACGAATGCGTATCGCGCTGAAGGCCGGGGCCGCATGGTCGACTACATTCGCGGTGATGCTGATGCCGTTGTTCCTGCCGCCCAGGTAGATACCCGCGCCCGTGGAGAAGTAGTTGAGGTTGTTCGTGATGGTTGAGTTGGTAGTGGCGTACAGGAAGATGGGCGCGTCGTTGAGCAGATAATTGCCCGAGATTGTCACATTCGACACGTGGGGAGCAATAGGTGGGTTGGTAGGGGTATTTGTATCGTTATCTCCCAGGAAGATCGCCGCGCTGAGCTGATTGGTGAACCTGTTGTCGACAATTAACGCGTTAGAGAGTCCCTGGTCCGTGTAGATGCCGTTGCCGTTCGCCGGCCCCGATACGTTGTTGGCGCTGAAGTAGTTGTGCTGCACCAACGTCTGCGCCCCACCGGAGCTGTTGAGGTAGAGGCCAAACACGTTGTTTTGTAGAATGTTGTTGAGCACCTTGTTACCGGTAGTCGAACCGAACAGGTAGATACCGGGGCCGGTGGCACTCGGGCTGGAGGCGCTTTGCACCTGGAAGCCGTCAATCGTGACGTTGCCGACCTGCACCAGGAAGCCCGCCGGGTTGCCGACGTTTGTGACGCAGCAGGTGACCACCGACTCGTCGGGGGTGTTGCGGTTGCGCGCATCGAAACCATTCTGGTTGCCAAGCAGAATCAGGGGCTTTGTGACTATAACTTCGGTATACGTTCCGGCGGCCACGATGATAGTATCGCCGGAGTTGGCGGCGTCCACCGCATCCTGGATGCCGGCATAGCAGGGCGACTGCCCACTGCACGTGTTGTCGTTGTCGTCCACGTAGCGCGTGGCTTGTGGTGACGATGGCTGCTGCGTAAAGAAGGCAGCCTGCGCGGCCCCTCCTCCTACAAACAGAAGTGCCAGCGCCAGCACTCCAAATATTAGGACCTTGCCCGTCCCTCTTTGTACGTTCATGCTCTTGTCCCTCCTAACAATCCTGCGAATGCCTGCCCAAGGCTCGCCAGTAGCACGGTCAGGTACGCCCAAGCCGCTATGTGCATGCTGGTCTGAGTGGCTAGTCATCTTGCCCGATTACGAGACGAAGGTACCAGGCTGAAAAGGCGTGCATAGAAGCGCGCAATCCAGCTTGCAGGGTGGCTCCGGCATGTATTAGGAAGGCCCGGTGAGAAATGGCGCTCTAGAAGATAGGGAGTCGCGGCATCGTCCGATGTACGATGTGCTTTCAGGTCTCACAGGGGATCAGGAGCGAGTGCGAAGCAAAGCTCCAGCCGTATAAGTCGCGGCTAGCTTTCTACCACCCTGTATGTAATGGGTGTCGCACCCTATGTTGGAGACCTTGCGAAAAGAGGATCAGGCAGGTACTTTGCAGTAGGAGGGTCCTGCCTGGCGACAATATACCGTAACTGGTCCGGCCTTGTCAATGACTCGTGGCCCGGCTGTCGAAATCATCCTATTAATATTCTGGCAATACTACATCAAGTGGCTATATAATTACTGCGAGGAGCATGGGCTTTAGGGGTCCGTGCCACCTTGATTAGCAGTTAGGCCTTTCCCAATGGTAGGAGAAGCTCACATGCCGGTAGGTACTCCGTTCAGCCGCTGGCTGAAGGACTCACGAAAGGACCTGGACCTGACCCAGAAGGACCTGGCGCAGGCTATTGGGTGCTCCGTCGTGACCGTTAAGAAGCTGGAGTCCGGAGACCTGCGGCCCTCCAAGGAGCTTTCCCGCCTGCTCGCTGCCTTCTTCGACATTCCCTCAGAGGAGCAACCTAACTTTCTACAGTTTGCCCGCGCCAGGGTGGGCACTAACGAAGACGGCCTGGCCAGTGGGGGCGATGACCGGGGCAGACCCTGGAGAGCCATTACCGCCCCGCATAATCTCCCTGCGCTCTTGAACAGCTTCGTTGGCCGCCAAACCGAGGCCGGCACTTTGCGTAACCTGCTGGTTGACTCCGACGTTCGCCTGCTAACCCTCAAAGGCGCACCGGGCGTCGGCAAGACCCGGCTGGCGCTGCAGGTTGCATATATTGTGCTGAGGTACTTCGCGGATGGAGTCTACTTTGTATCCCTGGCAGGTGTTGACAGTCCCGACCTGGTAGTCCCGGCCATAGCCGCCACGCTCGGCGTTCGAGAATCGGGGAACAAGGGGCTACTCGAATCGTTGCAAGCCTATCTGCAGAACAAGCAAGTGCTGCTGCTCCTCGATACATTCGAGCACGTCCTCCCGGCGGGCACTGCCGTGGCTTCACTGCTGGCGACGGCCCCGCGCTTGAAGGTGTTGGTGACAAGCCGTGAGGTGCTTAACCTGTACGGAGCTTATGACTTCGACCTGCTTCCGCTGGCTTTGCCCCCACGGGACCGCGTGGCTGAGCCGGACGAGTTGCTCCAGTACGAGGCTGTGCAGTTGTTCGTCCACCGCGCCAGGTCGGCGTTCGTTGGCTTCGAACCGACGGCAGAGAACGCGCCCGTGGTAGCCGGCATTTGCACGCGGCTGGATGGGTTGCCGCTTGCCATCGAGCTGGCCGCCGGGCGCATCAGGTCGCTACCACCGGAGACGATCAGTGCCAGGCTGCGGGAGGGCTTTGACTTACTTGCAGGCGGCCCGCGGGACCTGCCCCCTAGGCAGCGCGCCCTGTACAGCGC
The DNA here is from genome assembly GCA_034667185.1 of Chloroflexia bacterium. Classification (GTDB taxonomy): domain Bacteria; phylum Chloroflexota; class Chloroflexia; order QHBQ01; family JADMIH01; genus JADMIH01. The sequence goes on from JAXDKH010000336.1 coordinate 5,478, forward strand.
CATAGAGTGGAGCTACAACTTGCTCGCGGAGGAGGAGAAATCCCTCTTCAGGGCTATGTCGGTGTTCGCCGGTGGCTGCCGCACAGATGCGATAGCCGAGGTGCTTGGGGCAGCGGCGGAGAACAAGCATCGCAGTTCGGAGCATACATATCCCAGTAGCTCTACAACCCGGACAAGCGCCAGTGACAATGTGCCATCCAACCTGGCCTCGCTTGTTGATAAGAGCTTGTTGAGACAACAGGCGGCTTCCGGTGCTATTAGATATACCATGCTTGACTCATTGCGTGATTACGCAAATACAAAGGTAATTGAGAGTGCTGAGAGTCAGGCGTTGAGAGTAAGTCATGCTGATTTCTATCTAAGACTTGCCGAAGACGCGGAGCCACAGTTGTTGCGCCGCGACCAAGCAGCCTGGCTCAGCCGCTTGGACGAAGAGCACGACAACTTGCGCGCGGCGCTTGAGTGGTCACTGGGAAGCCAGAGAGTAGAGAAAGGTCCGGAGAGGCGAAGAGAGGCAGTCCTGACAGGGGTCAGGTTGAGCGCAGCCCTCTGGCGGTACTGGCAGATCCGTGGCCTATTCAGCGAAGGGCGTAAGTGGCTGGAGAGTGCCCTGGTTGTCCTGGACAACGGGCACCTGGCTGCAGATGTGGCGGAAGGTGTTCAAAATGAGCCTGATGCGCTGGATGCCAACAGACTTGGCAAACTCAGAGTCAAGGTGCTGTTGCGAGCCGCAGACCTTGTTTGGTACCAGGGCGACAGGGAAGCAGCAGGCAAGCGGTTCGAGGAGGGACTGTCGATTGCCAGGGAGCTCGGTGACAAGGACGGTATTTGTGCCAGTCTCAACATGCTTGGTACCCTGTTCGAGCACCGCGGCGAATCCCAGCAGGCGCGCCTCCTCTTTGAAGATAGCCTGACTTTGGCGCGAGAGCTAGGGGACAGAAGCGCTGAAGCTAACGTGCTATTGAACCTGGGGAACATACCTCTCAGGGCTGGAAATTATGCTGAGGCCCGCAGCTACTATGAGCAGGGCCTCCGGATCTGGCGGGAGCTAGGCGACAAGCGTGGAATGACCATGCCGCTGATCAACCTGGGTGTGGTGGCGCGCGAGCAGGGTGACCCGCAGGCCGCGCGACGGCTCTACGAGGAAAGCATAGAGCTTAGCAGGGAGCTAGGTAACAGGCGCACCCTGGGGGTGTCGCTGCTTAACCTCGGCAACATATTAAACCGCGAAGGATTGTTGGAAGAGGCGCGCGCCCTTTATGAAGAGGCATTAGACATGCATGAGGAAATGGGCGATAAACTTGGCATCGCGTTGGTGCTGAGCAACCTCGGGAACCTGGAGGCAAGGCGCGGTAACTACGACGAGGCGGCCCCGATATACAAGGAGTGCCTCGCGATCAGGAACGCCCTCGGTTACAAGGCCGGTATAACTTACTGTCTCGACGGACTAGCTGAGGTTGCTATGCACAGCGGGCAGGTGCCCAGGGCCGCCAGACTCTGGGCGGCGGCGGAAGGTCTGCGGCAGTCTCTGAGCCTCGCAATCGCGCCCACCGACCGTGAGCGTTACGAACAACACTGGGCTGACACTCGTGCCGAGCTGGGCGAAACGCGCTGGCACGATGAGTGGGGGCGTGGCCTGGCTATGGGTGTGGACCAGGCTGTGGCCTACGCTTTGGAGTAGATCTGACCGGTCTCTAGTGTTGCTCTACCCTGGTTTGAGTCCAATTGACGCGCAGAAAGGATGCCGCATTTGTATCGCAAGCACGCTGCCTACGCACCGCCTGCCATGAGCTCTCCAAAAGTACCGTAAGACGCGAGAGTTTTAGGCTATTTTGGTTATTGACAATCGCGGGAATCAGTGCTACTATTGCAACAGTTGTGGACTCTAAGACAGTCAGGCTATTGCGCCTGCTTATTTTGCGTCCGGATATCATAGTGTCTAACTGGAGAAGAGTATGAAAGGCAAACAGAGCGTGCAGGCGGATGCCAGCGGCTATAACCGGCGTGAGTTTATCGTTAATGCCAGCAAGATCGCTGGCGCTTTGATAGCGCTTCCTCTTCTCTCAAAAGCCCAGGGAGCTGCTGCGAAAACCTCGCCGGTGGGTGGCGCGGTCACAACGGGGTCATCCAAGTCGACGGCTCGCCGCACAATTGGAGTGCTGCTCCCTCAATCCAGTGTCTACCCACAGATGGGCGCGAACTTCCTGGCGGGCATGAACCTCTATTTCAGCCAGGCAGGCCTCCAGAACATGAAGATCGTTACGGCGGAGGTGGGTGCATGTTGCGGGAAGGCGCAAGTCCAGGCCGAGGCTATGCTCCGCGCTCAGAAGCTCGACCTCATGCTGGGCATGGTCAATCCCGGCGTAGCTAGCTCGCTGCGCTCCGTGCTTGAAGCGAACAAGACCGCTTTCGTCGCGACCGGCCTGGGTGAGAACCTCGCCAGGACGGGCGAGACCAGTCCCTACATCTTCCACCACACGCTTGGTATGTGGGAGGCCAACTACGCGCTCGGCAAGTGGGCAGCCACAACGCTGGGGCGCACCGCTATCATGGCTTCGTCCTTCTACGACAGTGGCTACGATACCCTCTACGCCTTCCAGATGGGCTTCGAGGCGGGTGGCGGCCGGGTGCTTGCCACTCACGTGACCCACCAACCGGCAGCTGACAATGGTCTAGCCACCCTGACATCAGCGATACGCCAGAGCAAGCCCGCGGTCGTATTCGCCAGCTACTACGGCCAGTCCGCGGTCGATCTGCTGAACGCATATGCTCGCGCCGGTCTCTCGAGGTCGGTACCGTTGGTCGGCACTGCTTTCCTGGTGGACCAGGCGGTTGTCAATTCGGTCGGCTCGGCGGCAGCG
>JAXDKH010000337.1:0-9498 GCA_034667185.1 Chloroflexia bacterium
TACTCTCGATGGACGATGATTGGAAGCGCGAAATAGACGAGATACTAAAGCGCGGCAAGGCGGTTGAGTTAATCCACTATAAGATGCTAACGGAGTTACCTGCCGAAGCCATCGGAGTATGGGAAAAGCACTTTACTGCAACTCACTTGTTATACATCCTTTGTCACAGGCTTGCAAAAGGTACCCCAGAAGAATCCATGGTGCGGGATATACTAGAGGGTTATACGCAGTTCGGCAAGCCTTACCACCAAGAACCTCGTCCACAGTTTTGACCGGCTACGGGATCGGCACTTCTCACTGAACTACTAAGTAGATGAACTTCGGGCACTTGTGGACTGCATACCTGCCCACCGCTACACCCGCAAGGGCGAGGACCTCATGCGCGAAGCGTTACAGGCATGGGCTGCCGAGCACGCCACAGCCACTCAGTCATTAGCAGCAACTTGGGCCCGATGCACAAGGTCCACAGTCCACTGCCAGCATCGCAGGTGATAGCAATCACCCTCAACAACGACGGCAGCCTTATAACCGGCACCCGGCGTAACCTCCCACGAGGTCCAGCGCTCTACCTCCGCCTGATCGTTCGTGTTGCTGACCAATGCCCCCCGGGCACCCGTGGAGGACGAGACATCAAGCCCCTTCAATCCCATTGCCACACCTTCGCCGCGAGCCTTCAAGTAGGCTTCTTTGTACGTCCAGTACGTGAAGAACGCTTCATGCCGCACTGCCGGAGGAAGCGCCAAGAGGGTCGCCGTCTCCCCCGGGGTGAAGAACTTCTGGGCCAGCCCGTCGGTGGGCAGGCCCGGCTTTACGTATTCAACGTCTACGCCGACCCTCCCCCCTCTCGTTATCGCGTACAGTGCCAATCCCGACGAGTGCGACATGTTGAAGCTGAGGGTGGCGTTGGTGAACGCTAACGCTGGTTTCCCATAGGGGCTGTACTTGAACGTGATCTCGCCTGGCTTGACACCTAGATAGTAAGCGAGTATGTTTCGCAACACGCCCCGCGAGACAACGAAGTTGAGACGGTCACGCTCGAATTGAAATCGCCCCGCCCTCTGCAATTCGTCGGAGGAGAGGGTCTGCTGTAGACTGGAGAGCTGTGAGGCCGCCCAGTGCAGGTGAGCGCGCCACACATGCACCTCCCCGTCCGCCGGGCGTATATGGGCGGGTGGGTTGTCCCACTTCGAATCTGACGCTATCATTCGCCTGGCCCATGCGCAAATCCGGCGGGTGCAATCACCAGGCTATCCGCGATATCCGCCAGCAGTTCGGCTCGTCTCGAATCCAGGAAGAAGTGATCTCCATGCAAAAGACGCAACCTGAAATATGCGCTGGTTTGTGCCCGCCATGCCTCCAATTGCTCTAAGCCGATCACCTTGTCTTCCAGACCTCCATAGGCGTTGATGGGGATGGGGAGCGGTGGCTGTGACAGGTAGGTGTACGTCTCGCAGACCGCGAAGTCCGCCCGCAACGCAGGCAACAGCAGCTCCATGCACTCCCTGTTTTGCAATAGTTCGGTAGGCGTGCCGTGCAGTCGTTGCAACTCCGCTATGAACGCGCCGGTAGGGAGCGTGCAGATAGGGGGCTCCAGGTCAGGTAGCTGTGGCGCGCGGCAAGCCGATACGAATAGCCGCCTGGGAACGGAGTGCCCCTGGCTGAACAAGTAGCGGGCGAGCTCAAAGCTGACGAGCGCACCCATGCTGTGTCCGAAGAAGGCGGTGGGAACATCCAGGTAAGGCTTGATCGCCGTCGCCAGAGCTTCCACCAGGGCAGGCAGACTGGTGTAAGGGGCCTCTCGCAAGCGCTGCTGTCGCCCTGGCAACTGGACCGCGCATACTTCCACCTCTACCGGGAGCTTAGCCGCCCAACCCCGGAACACCGAGGCGCTGCCTCCGGCGTACGGGAAACAGAAGAGGCGCAGAAGGGGCGCGCGCTCCTTGCGGTGTGCACGCACGATCCAACCAGCGGTTTCAACAGAGGAGTATGTCATTGGCTCATTGTTCCGGCTCGGCCCCTTCCTTGCGCTTGCGTAAACTCAAGGGCTGCATATCGGTCCATACCTCCTCTATGTACGCCAGGCACTCGGCTTTCAAACCCGTCTTGCCCGCATCCCTCCAACCCAATGGGTTCTCGCGGTCGGCAGGCCAGATCGAATACTGCTCTTCATGATTGACCACGACTTTGTAGATAGTCTCGTCTTCCCTCTCGTTCCGGTCCATAACTGCCCCCTGTCTTCAGGTCCTGCGTCGTCTGGGTGTTCGCGCCTAGCGGGTCTTGACGAAGCACTGGATATAGGCATTGCCTGACCTGCTGGACATATACTCCGTTGTGTCATACGCGGTGTAAGAACGGCGCTCAACGATGACGCGGTCAAAGTAGGGCACGAATTGCCAGCGCAACACCGGGCGCGATGTGAGAAACGGGACCAGCACGCCCCCGACGCGCAAGGCGCTAGTCATCAATGGCACGACCTCCTTCCAAAGATCCTCGTCGGCATTCATCTCCTTGGGCAGGTAGGGGTCGAAGAAGATGCCGTCCAGGCTGGCAGGCTCGATCTGGGAAACCATCTCGAAAAAGTCCGCCTGGATGATGGTCAGAGTGGGGGGAAGTGTTGGGTGCTGCTGCTCAAAGAGGTCTATGACGCGCTTGTACTTCTCCACGACCACGTGCTTGCGGGTGTTCGGGTGCTTCGCAATGTACAAGGCAGAGATACCCAGTCCCAATCCGACTTCGAGGAATACCGAACCATAGGAGCACATGATGTCGGCCGATTCGTGCATCAGCTCCTGCTCCCACGCCTGCATCGCCTGGCCGCCGTCCAGGAACAATGTTACCTCGCCCGAATCTTCCCGTACAAGCGCAATATCGGCGCTCTCGGGTTGGCGTATTGGCACTACTAGCCCTCCTTTGCACTTCGCATTCTGTGTTAGCCGAGTCTCTGCCCGGCTGCTAGATATCCCTTAGCAGATACTACTGTGCCGGTGCGTCTGCGCGGTATCGGGTCCTAGGGGCGGGCACGATCACTGGTGTCTGCAGCGTCTGGTCTGATTTTACAAGTTCATCTATGAGTTGGGCCAGGCCGCGCACGGTCGGCGTGTCAAACAAGTTGCGCAACGGCAGCTCCACCCCGAAAGTATCCTGTATCGCAAATATAAGCTGGACGGCCAGCAACGAGTGCCCGCCCAGCATAAAGAAATCATTCTCAACCCCGAGCCCCTCGACGCCCAGCAGGCCCGCCCATAGCGCGGCCATTGCCTCTTCAGTACGGGTGCGTGGGGCGACATAATGCTCTGACTGGCCCTGCGCCCCAGCCTCGGGAGGGGGTAGCGCCCGCCGGTCTACCTTGCCGTTCGGCGTGAGTGGCAGCCCGTCGAGGAGCACATATGCCGTAGGTATCATGTAATCGGGAAGCTTGTCGTGCAGATAGCTGAGTAGCTCAGAAGCCAGGTGGCCCCTCCCCAGTTGCCAGGCCTGCTCCCCGGTAGGTGTAAGCCCGTTCCCACCATTTTCGCCGATGGCCGACAAGTTATCACCGCTCCCCTTGGGCACGACGTAAGCGACGAGACGCTTATCAGCAGGGGTGTCTTCACGAGCGAGCACCACAGCCTCCGCTACCGCCGGGTGCCCATTGAGGGCAGCTTCCACCTCTCCCAACTCTATCCTGTACCCTCTGATCTTCACCTGCTGGTCGGTGCGGCCTAAGAACTGCAAGTTGCCGTCGGGAAGGTAGCGTGCCAGGTCCCCCGTGCGGTACATACGTGCCCCTTGCTGGGTGCTGAAGGGGTTGGGGAGGAAGCGTTGAGCGGTGAGGGAGGGGCGCAGGAGGTACCCACGTGCTAGGTTCTCCCCTCCTATGAAGAGTTCTCCTGGTAAGCCGGTGGGCACAGGCTCCATCTGAGGGTCCAGCACGTACACCTGTACGTTCCTGATCGCCTTCCCTATGGCCGGCAAGGCGCTGTGCTCCGCGCTATCGGCCACATGAGCGGCGGTGGTCACCACCGTGTTCTCTGTAGGACCGTAGTGGTTCACTATATCGAAGAGTGGCTGGTGTTGCGGCCGCTGTGGGAGCCTGTCCCCGCCCGTTAGCAAGGCTCGCAATACCAGGTTTGGGGGCCACTGCCCATCCAGCAGCAAGGCCACGACCGGCGTGGGCAGGAAGCAGATCGTGATCCGCTCAGCAGCCATCCAGTCGACGAGCCTCAAGGGGGAAGCGCGGGTCTCCTCGTCCGGGATAAGGATTGTAGCGCCAGACGTAAGGTACGGCCATAGCTCCCAGACCGACGCGTCAAAAGCGGGGGAAGCTACCAGGCTGGCGCGGTCACTCGGCTTCACGTCGTAAGTGCTTTGATGCCAGGTGATAAGGTTGATCGCGCTGCGATGGACCACCTCTACCCCTTTCGGCTTGCCTGTGGAGCCTGAAGTGTAGATTACGTAGGCGAGGTTGTCCGCTGTTACATTGGCAGGCAGGTCGTCCGCCCTCTCCTGGGCGATGGCTCCCCAGTCCGAATCGAGGCAAGTTACCCAGCCCTGGTACTCCCCCAGGCGAGCTACAAGCTGCCTCCGGGTAAGGGCAATCGGCGCTTCAGCATCGATAAGCATGAAGGCAAGGCGCTCGGACGGGTCCGACGGGTCCAGGGGCACGTAGCACCCCCCCGCTTTGAGAATACCCAGCAAAGCCAGCACCAACTCTGGCGAGCGCTCCAGGTACACGCCCACACGTGTCTCCGCGCCGACGCCGAGCGCACGCAACCGGCGCGCCAGTTGGTTGGCGCGGGAGTTCAAGGCGCGGTAGGTAAGGGCCTGGCCGCCGGCAACGATGGCCACAGCCTCCGGGGTACTTTTCGCCTGCCTCTCCACCAGCTCATGGATCGTGACGTCCTTCGGGTAATCGGCGGCGTTGGCCTTCGAGTCCTCAAGCATCTGCCGGCGGTCACTATCGGAGAAGAACGATAGCTCGCCTAACCGCGCCGAGGGGTTGGCAGCCATCGCTGCAAGCAGGCTCTCGATGTGCCTCAGGATGCCGGTAATCGTACCTCGCTCGAAATGGTCGCGGGCGTACGTGATTTGCAACTTCAGCGACTGGCCCGGCACCACCACCAGGTTCAGGGGATAGCTGGTCTGCGACCACGAATCGACCTGCCGCACCTCCAAGCCGTCCTGCTCGCCCTGCCCTTCCTGCTCGCTGTTCTTGGGGCTGCGCTTCCCGCCAGCGGTTGGGGCGTTCTCAAAACCCAGGAGACTCTCGAATAGCGCCTGCCCGCGTGGTACGTCGCTCCACCCCTGTATCTGGACCAGGGGCGTATAAGCGTACTCCGCCGCCGCGATTTGGCCCTCCTGTATCTCCGCCAACCATTCGAGCAATCGAGCCTTATCGCGCACTCGCACCCGCGCGGGGAGCGTGTTGATGAACAGCCCCACCATCGTCTCAACCCCGCGCAACTCGGGGGGACGACCTGAGACGGCAAACCCGAACACCACATCGCTCTGGCCCGTGTAGCGGCTCAACAGCAAGGCCCATGCGCCCTGTACCAACGCGTTCAGCGTGAAATGGTGCCCGCGCGAGAGGGCGTTCAGTTTGGCCGTCAACTCGGTAGATAGCCACACTTGCTCGGAGGCGAACCCCTCTTCCTGCCGGGCCGCCCTTACGGTAATTCGGCCTATCCCCAGGGTGGTGGGAGTGGTGAAGCCCCTCAACGTCGAGCGCCAGAAGGCTTCAGCGTCGGCGATGCTCTGACATTGGAGCCAGGCTATATAGTCCCGGTAAGGTTGAGCGGCCGGAAGGTGCGGTTCTCGGCCCGAACAAATGGCGTTATAACAGGCGAAAAGCTCCTGGGTAAGCACGGGCATGCTCCACCCATCGAGCAGGATATGGTGGAAGCTCCACACGAACTGATATGAGTCGTCGGCGGTTCGCAAAAGTCCGAACCGCATCAGGGGCGCTTCGGAGGGTGGGAAGCCTTCCTGCCTGCGACTCTTCAGGTAGGCATCTATCTGCTGTTGCTGGCGCGCCGTGGGCAAGGTTCTCCAGTCGTGCTCCTCCCATTGCAGGGCCACGCGCCGTAGCACCACCTGCACAGGCTCCGGCATCCCCTCCCATATGAAGGCGGTACGCAAGATCGTATGCCGCGCAACTATGCGCTCCCAGGCAGCCTTGAACGCAGCAACGTCGAAGTCGCCTGAGAAGGCCCACACTACCTGTTCGACGTATACCCCAGAGTCGGGAGCGTACAGGCTGTGGAAGAACAACCCTTGTTGCATTGGCGAAAGCGGGTATATGTCCTCGATGTCCACTCTATCCATCCTGGTTACCGTTCCTCTTGGTCAACCGCGTGACGAGCCGGTTCAACTGCTGCTGGTTGAGTTGGGACATAGGGAAGTCCGAGGGAGTGAGACTGGGGAACTCCACCGACCTGCAACTGGCGATGAGCGCGCGCAAGGAGTCCATATACTGTTCGGAGAGGGTTTCGATCGTGGCACGGCGATGCACGTTTTCGCTGTACGTCCACGCCACCTCAAGTTCCTTCCCCGTTACCGCGCAGTTGATCTCCAGCAGGTGGCTTCGTAGCTGCCGGGGGCTGCGGGAAGGCCCGGTGGAGACGCGCGCCCCTCGCCGCCGGGGCCGCGTCTCGGCTGTATGCTCGAATTGGCCCATATAGTTGAAGCTTATCTCCGGTTGGGGTTGGCCGCGCAGTTGCGCCACAAACTTGCTATCCTCATTCAGGTAGCGCAGGAGGCCATAGGAGAGACCACGTTTCGGGATGCTCCGTAGCTGCTCCTTGACCGACATGAGGGCGGCCTGGGGAGTTGCCCCGTCGTGCAGATCGAGCCGCACAGGGAAGGCCGTCGTGAACCAGCCCACGGTGCGTGAAAGGTCCGCGTCTTCCAAGATCGACTCGCGACCGTGGCCTTCCAGTTCGAGCAGGATAGACGGCACGCCCGTCCACCCGGCGAACGCTTGCACCAGGGCCGCCAGCAGCACGTCATTCACCTCAGTATGCTGCACGGCCGGTATGTCGTGCAGCATACCGATGGTTTCGTCGCCGGTGAGGTAGGTGCGCACCCGCCGGGACGAAGCCACAGTATTGGGACCGTCTTCGAAGTCGAGTGGCAAGCGCGGTGTTACAGCTCCCGCATGCGCAAGCCAGTAGACCCCATCCTGTCTCAATGCAGGCGACCGCGCGTACTCATTGAGCCGCCTGGCCCAGTGCTGGAACGAAGTGGTCTTGGGAGGTAGCCGCACCGGCGCGTCATGCGCTATCTGGTCGCAGGCCGCACGCAGGTCCTCCGTCAACACGCGCCAGGATACGCCATCCACGACAAGGTGGTGGGCCACTACGATGAGAGGCTGCGCCTGGCCGGGCCCCAGGCTGAATAGGGCGGCCCTCACTAATGGCCCGCTGCCCAGGTCCAGACCGCTATGCATTTCAGCCGCGGTAGCCGCGATGTCCAACTCCTGCTCCTGCTCGGGCAGCCTGGACAGGTCTTTCCACATAAAAGGGACAGCTTCACCGGGTGCGGCGTTAGCCTGCTGCCAACCCACTTCATCCCGCGTAAAGCGCATGCGCAAAGCGTCGTGGTGCGTCAGGAGGTCCTGTAGGGCTTTCCTTGCAATGCCGGGAGCCACGTCCCCCGCCAACCACACCACCGTTGCCTGGTTGAAATGTTGAGGGTCTGCCAGGTCTTGCTCGAAGAACCAGTGCTGGATGGGGGTGAGCGGGACTGGCCCCGTCACCGGGTCTTGTTCTGCCTGGCTGACTGGCTGTACGCCGACCACGGCCGCCAACTCAGCTATGGTCTGGTGCTGGAAAAGCTGCCTCGGTGAAAGGCGAAGACCGGCACGGTTGGCGCGAGCTATCACCTGGATGCCCAGGATCGAGTCTCCGCCGAGGTAAAAGAAGTTATCGTGCACCCCGACCTGTTCCACGCCCAGCAGACTGGTCCAAATATCGGCGAGGATTGCCTCGGCGGGAGTGCGCGGCGGCACGAAGGCGTCGGTCAATTCGCGCCGGGCGCTGTCGGGCGCGGGAAGAAGTTGGTAGTCTATCTTGCCTGCGCTTGTGCGCGGTAGTGCGTCCAGCAGCACGAACGTAGAGGGGATGGAGTACTCAGGAAGCGTCTCCTGCAAGTAGGTTCGTAATTGCGGCACCAACCGCCTGGTGAGGGCGCCCTGCGCCGGGTTGTTAGCGTATTGCTCCCACGCCCTCACCTCCCCCATTTCTTCACCGGCGCCACCTTCCGCCGACACGCCGACCTGGGCTGCTACCCTGCTAAACACGACGTCGTAAGCCCCATCTAGGGAGCGGTCCGGCCACGAGATGCCAACCGAATACGTTAGCTCCTCCCCGATAGCCAACATCTCCTCGGGGTCAATCCCACCCGCCGACGCGCTCAACTTGGCCCGCAAGTCCGCTATGGTGGCGGTACCAGGCATCTCATCCAGTAACTCGACGGCCGTTACCTCCTGCCTGACGCGGGCATTGGGTACGCTTCTTATGGCGATGGGGCCTGGGTGGACCGCCAATATACGCTTGAGCGCATCTGTATCTCGCACGTGCGTTGCCCAGTCAAGCTCTTGTGCAACTTCAATCGCGGAGGGGCCCACATGCAGCATCACATCGTACCGGAAGCGGTTCAGCTCGTTGAGATGGTGGCCCCGCTTCAGCCTCACTTCCACACAGCTAACCTGGGGCAGGAGGCGTCCCAAAGCCCTGAAGAAGGCGGCATCTATAGTCAACTCCTGCTCTTGCAGCCACCGCCTGTTCAGCCTCTGCCGGAACTGCGATATAGTGAGGCCGGGAGAAGCGTCATGTAGCTCAACGGAGACATGGAAAGCTGCCAGCAGTGGGAAGCTGCGCACATCACCCACGAAAATAGCGCCCCCCGGAGCAACCGCCTCCGCAGCCTTTTCAAGCACGCCCATCAGGTAGCGTATGTTCGGGAAGTACTGCACGACCGAGTTCAATATAACCACATCGAACGAGCCGGCTTCTATTCCCTGGAAATCGTCGGCCACACGCTGTAAGAGACTTACCTGGGGAAGCTCCTGGCCGGGTACCTGCATCTGCTGCCGGACGTGATCGAGGGCCACGGGCGAGAAGTCAGTGCCCCAGTAGCTGGCGCAGTGGGGCGCGATGCGAAACAGCAGCAGGCCGGTCCCGCAGCCGATCTCCAGCACGCGCCTCGGGCGTAGCGCGAGCACCTGGGCGACCGTAGCCTCCTGCCACTCACTCATCTCCTCTTTGGAGAACGGCAGGCCGGTGTAGGTGCTATTCCAGCCTATCGTGTTGAAGGTGCTATGCTTTGACCCGCTATCCTGGCTATAAACCTCATCGTAAAGTGTCTGCCACTGCCTGATCTGCTCCCCAGCATTTACCGGCTCCCCTGCTTCCCCAGCACCCTCCTCGCTGGCTGCGCGCCCCACGACGTAAGCGACGAGACGCTTATCAGCAGGGGTGTCTTCACGAGCGAGCACCACAGCCTCCGCTACCGCCGGGT
>JAXDKH010000338.1:0-2892 GCA_034667185.1 Chloroflexia bacterium
CCGGCCTGGCTTTCCCCTTTGTGGCCGACAAGCTCACCGGCAAGTCGCCCAACCTGCGAGTGCTGGCCGTGGAGCCTGCCGCCTGCCCGTCGCTCACCAAGGGCGTCTACGCCTACGACTACGGCGACACGGCTATGATGGCCCCTATCGTCAAGATGCACACGCTGGGGCACAGCTTCATACCGCAGTCGATCCACGCGGGTGGACTGCGGTACCACGGTATGGCCCCACTGGTCAGCCACCTGGTAGATGGCGGCTTCATCGAGGCCACGGCCTACGCGCAGAACCCGGTGTTCGAGGCGGCCATCCAGTTCACCCGTAGCGAAGGCATAGTACCCGCCCCCGAGTCGGCCCACGCGATACGTGCGGCCATCGACGAGGCGTTGCGCGCCAAAGAATCGGGCGAAAGCACTACTATCCTCTTCAACCTTAGTGGGCACGGCTTCTTCGACCTCACCGCTTACGACCGCTACCTGGCAGGCGAACTCGAAGACTATGAGTACCCAGCCGACGAAGTACAGGCAGCCCTGGCGGGCCTTCCTACTGTCGCAAGCGCGATGTAATGGAGACGATGGACGATAGACGATAAACGATGGTAGGAGTTGCTATCGTCCATCGTCCATCGTCTATCGTCCATCGTCCACTTATTCGCTCGCCACGCTGAACAAGACGCTGTAGGAGGGTGTGGGGGAGTTGTTGGTGTAGATGTCTACCCGGTAGGTGCCTGGGAGCCAAGGGGTGCTTTTGCGCACGCTGAAGGCCACGTAGTAAGTGCCGGGTTGGGTGTAGTCCTTCTGCATAGCGTAGATTTGTGAGCCTTCGGGGCCGTACCAGCGGGTGAGCACGCTGGTGACGTTGCCTGGACCGAAGGTGGCCTGCGCCGCCAGGTTAAACGGCTCACTTGGCGTATACACATCGGCTGAACCACCCTCCCCCGAGGTCATGTGCGCGGTGATGATGCCCCCTGTAGGCTCCTGCTGGGCCGGAGGGGCGGGCTGGGTAGGTGGTACGCTTCCCTGTGGCACCTCGGTAGGCGGAGCTTCAGTGGGCACTATCACCAGGGTAGTAGGCTCCTCAACCGGGCGGGTGGGCACCACCAGCGTTGGGCCGGGGAAATTACCCGCGATCGTGGTGAGCGACGGCTGAGGTATGGGCGAATTCACCGGTGGACGCACCAGGGCCAGGGCCGTCTCGGTCGCCTGCGGGCTGGCGATCACCCGCGACTGTGGGAAGAAGCGGTTGCTGAAGATCCAGCCCAGCAGCCCGCATGCCAGCAACAGCAACACGCTCCCCACGCCGAAAGCTACCTTGCTGGCGGTGCTCCACTTCGCTGTGTTGAGTTGCGAGGTGCTCACATACGCCGCCTGCGACACATGCAAGGACATAGCCTGGGCCGCCCCGTGCTGCCCGGTATCGGCGGGGGCAACCGCATAAGGGCCACTCGCGGGGTCCGACTGCGCCTGCTGCCTGGGGTGCAACGGTCGTAGCGGCGCATATGGGTCGTAGGGACCGGATACGCCATATGGGTCGTAAGGGTCGGCGTCGGCACCGGGAACCAGAGGTGGAGTGGGATGCGGCTGGCCCTGTGAAGCCGACTGGAGCGAGGAGCCGGACTTGGGTGCAGGCCCCCCCGATAACTGCCGGTTCGATAGCAGTCCCGAACCGAGCCGCCCTGATTGGCTGTCGATGGTCTCAAGCAAGCCGCCGCACCCCGGACACTTCACATAGGCGTCCGGCAGTTCCTCCAGGCGCGTGTAGAGTATGCAGTTGGGGTTAGGGCACTGCTTCATGGGAGATGTGGTTAGTGGCGAGTGGTTAGTGGTTTGTAAGCGGTACGGATAATGCAGTGGCGCGTGTTTGGTGCTGGCGACAGCTTGGGCCACAAGCTGGCGAGCGCCGCCACCTAGCCACTAACCACTCGCCACTCGCCACTCGCCACTCGCCACTATCCGGCGGCTTATACTCTAACACTACCGGGAGGGGAATTCCAACTTATGGACACGCCTGGGGGAGATTTCCACAATTTACGGCTCGGCTACTGGGACCGCGCCAACCTGCTACCGCTGCTCTACCCTCTCAGGTCCGGCTGGGTTGCACCCGACTCTCCCTGGAAGCTGGAGGTAGTACACGACACGCCCGCCGGTCTGCTCTCGGCCCTGCTCCGGGGTGAGATCGACGCCGCGTTCGTTCCGCCCGCCGGAGTGGTCCAGAACAGCGGCACACTGTCCCCTTTAGGCGGCTGGGGGCTTGCCTCCGAGGGCATGACAGCCACAATACTGCTGATAGCACCACAAAGGCTCGACCTGCTGGATGGCGGCGACCTCGCGGTGACCCCTCCCGCGGCAGGCTCTTCCGCCGAGTACCTGGTCCGCACGCTGCTGAAGCCCTACTACGACATTACGCTCAACTTGCGTGTAGAGGACGACCCCGCTTATGACGCGAAAGCCGCCCGCCTGGTGTACGGGGACGATGCCGCGAAACAGGCAGCCAAACGACCCACAGCGGAGTGGGTGGCGGAGGACATGGGGGTCGCATGGTACGTGCAGTCGGGCCTGCCGATGGTGTGGGAGATGCTGGCGACACCCCGCGACCTCGAACAGCGCAAACCGGGTGCCCCACAGGCCCTGCAGGAGGCCCTTCGACGCTCACAGCGTAGCGGCATGGAGCAGCAAGCCACCATTCTGAGCGAGGCCACCACCCGCCTCGGCATGAAGCCGGACGCCGTAAAGCAGCTATTAGCCCACCAGCGCTACACCCTCGGTCCCCAGGAACAAAAGGGCCTCGCCAGCTTCCTCGACCTCGCGACCAGGGCGGGCGTGCTCACCCGTGGCTGACGTAAGCAGGTAGGGGACGGAACCGCCAAGACGCCAAGAACGCCAAGAACCCGCCAAG
>JAXDKH010000339.1:0-14554 GCA_034667185.1 Chloroflexia bacterium
GCTCGGCGAATGCGGTCTCGCCCAGGTAGTGGGCGAACTGCTCCGACATAGGCCGCATCCAGCGCGAGTGAAAGGCGGCGCTTACCTGCAAGGGCACCACGCGCCTGGCTCCCGCAGCCTTGGCAAGCTCAGTTGCTCTCTCAAGGCCACTCTGGGGGCCACTCAGTACGATTTGTCCCGGCGCGTTCAGATTAGCCAGGTCCACGCCCGCATCGCTGCAAATTGACCCTGCCGCTTCTTCTGGAAGACCTAGCACTGCGATCATGCCTGTGGCCTGGTCAAGCGCGGACCCTGCCTCGTTCATCAGCCGCCCCCGCTCGGCCACCAGTTGCAGAGCGTCCTCGAATGTCAGCACTTCAGAGGCCACCAGCGCAGCATACTCTCCCAGGCTATGCCCCGCTACGAAGGCAGCTGTATCGTACTGGCCGGAGTATCGCAGGCGCAGAGCCGTGAGATGCGCAATTTCGGTTAGCAGCAAGGCTGGCTGTGCGTTGTCGGTACGCTGAAGTTGGTCCGCGGGGCCGTTGAAGCAGAGTCCGGAGATGGAATACTCGAGCACGCTGTCGGCTGTGTCGTACAGGGCGCGGACTTCCGGGTGGAGGTCGTACAGGGCCTTGCCCATGCCCACGGTCTGCGAACCCTGGCCGGGAAATACCCAGGCCGTTGAAGAGGGGCCGGCACCTTCATGTGGTGCACCCGCCTCCTGGTCGCTCATGGTACTACCGCCCCCACCGCACGACCGATGCGGCGCTGGTCAGCCCGGCCCCAAAAGCCACGAACAGAAGGTTGTCGCCGTCCTTCACCTTGCCGTCGTCCACAGCTTCGCACAGGGCAATGGGGATGGAGGCAGCCGAAGTATTGCCGTACCGCTCGATGTTTAGAAAGACCTTTTCGGGGTCGAGGTTCAATCTGTCCGCTATCGACTTGATTATGCGGGTATTTGCCTGGTGAGGTATGAAGAGGGATATGTCGTCGTATTGTAGATTTGCCTTCTCTAGCGCCTCTACCGCCGAGTCACCCATTATGCGCACAGCGAAACGATAGACTTCCTGCCCGTTCATCTTGATGAAGTGGTCGCGGTGTTCGAGGCTCTGAGGGCTGGCGGGAATGGTCGCGCCCCCGCCGGGCAACTTGATGAGGTCGCCACCCACGCCATGTGAGCCGAGCACGAACGACAGGAGGCCTTGCTTGCGGTCGGTGGCTTCGAGCACTACAGCCCCCGCCCCGTCGCCAAAGAGCACGCAGGTAGCGCGGTCCGTCCAGTCAAGGAAGCGCGATAGGCCTTCTGCGGCCACCACGAGCACCGTCTTGTACGAGCCTGCCTTGATGAACTGGGTGCCGACGCTCAGTCCGTAGACAAACCCGGAGCACGCGGCTTCGAGGTCGAAGGCCCCGGCGTTTTCCGCCCCGATCTCATGCTGGACAAGGCAGGCAGTCGCGGGGAAGAGGAAGTCAGGGGTGGCGGTGCAACAGATGACGAGATCGACCTGCCAGGGTGATACGCCCGCGCGCTCAAGGGCCTGCCGGGAGGCGGCTATCGCAAGAGTGGAGGTCGTTTCGCCGTCGCTCAGGATGCGACGCTCGCGGATGCCTGTGCGGGTGGTAATCCACTCGTCCGAGGTCTCCACTATCTTTTCGAGGTCGAAGTTGGTGAGTACCCTATCGGGCACCGCGCTGCCCCAGCCGGTTATAGCCGCATACTTAGCCACAATACGGTTGCTCCATATCGTCTCCAGCATGGAGATATAGAGTCATAGCTCGATGCTGCCCGGCGATGTGCTCAACGTCGAAGACCTCGCCCGGTCTACGCTTTACGTCTGCCTTATGCCTGCCCGGACTCGGTGCCCTTGATCTGAAGGACCTGCCTACCACGGTAAGTACCGCAGGTGGGGCAAACGTGGTGCGGCATGCGGGGATTGTGGCACTGCGGGCACTCGACGAGCTGCACCGGCTTGAGGTGCTGGTGGCTGCGGCGGTCGCCCCTGTGCTTGCTGGAAATTCTCTGCTTGGGTGTCGCACCCATAATTTTTGCTCTCCTCTATAAGCCAATCAGTTAGCTTGACTAAGAACTAAGTTACTCTAGTTTACGTTATCTCCGGCCGGGAAGTCTTCAATCCGTAGCTCCCGCAGCCCGGTCCATCTCGTGTCTACAGGCTCGTCAGCGTGCCCACAGTCAACCTCGTTCAGGTTCGCCCCGCACGTCAGGCAAATGCCCTTGCAGTCTTCGCTGTGCAGAGGCTTCATCGGCAGGGCCACCAGGAGAGCCTGCCGGACCGGCTCCGTCAGGTCCATCAGGTGGTTCGGGTTGATATCGAAGGTCTGGTCGTCTTCCTCGAATTCCGCCCGGCGCACCGGCGCTCCCGTTTCCACGTCTATCGTAGGCAGGAACTGCTCTTCCAAGCGTGCCTCGACGGGTAGCGAGAACGTCTCCAGGCACCGACTGCACTCAATAAGCACCGAAGCGTCGATATCACCCTGCACCAGCAGACTTTCGCTCAGCCGGGTTACCTTTACGTCGCCGTGCAGGTCTTCCGCATACAAAACCTGGCCCTCACCCGGGTCCTCATCGAGCACCAGGTCAGGCGTATCGAAATGGAACTTACGAGTGGAGCCGACGCGTTCCTTGAGTAGCTGGGCTACGTTGAAAACCAGGTCGCCGTTGGAATTTGTCCCGTCCACGATATACCACTTTCACATGAATTTACATCGACCCGCTTTTGCGAGTCAACTTCGCTATTATATGGCACAGCAAAGGGCGTGTCAAGCGAGGCGAGTGCGTGCAGGCGGGGTGCGTCAGCTACGGAAGCCGATCAGCAAAAGCGCGAGAAGCCCCAGGCCCACCATGAACCGGTACCATATGAACGGGGCTGTTGAGTTCCGCTGCAAGTACCGCAGCAGGAAGAAAATACATACGAAGCCCGAGATCGCGGACGCGGCGAACCCGATGAGCATGCCTGCCTGCTCGCCCGCCGGGACACCGCCCTCCTGGACCACGTTGTACACCTGTTTCAGCCCCGCTGCAAGTATTACAGGGGTGGCTAGTAGGAACGAGAACCGCGCGGCTGCCTCACGCTTCAGCCCCGCGAACAGGCCCGCCGTAATCGTACTGCCGGACCGCGAAACACCAGGGATTACCGCGAGAGCCTGGGCCGCACCCACAAGTACGGCGGTGGGCAGTCTTATCCCCTCCGTCGTGAGCGCATGCTTGCCCACCCGCTCGGCCAGCAACAGCAGCGCGCCCATGACGACCATCATGATCGCTATCACGAGCAATCCGGTGCGCAGGTTCTGCGGGTCGTGAAAGATGTCGTTTATCTTACTCTCGGCAAGTAGGCCCACGAGCGCCGCCGGTATCGTCCCTATAAG
Source organism: Chloroflexia bacterium (assembly GCA_034667185.1). Classification (GTDB taxonomy): domain Bacteria; phylum Chloroflexota; class Chloroflexia; order QHBQ01; family JADMIH01; genus JADMIH01. The sequence continues at coordinate 3,367 of JAXDKH010000339.1, forward strand.
GATCAGCCACACGAGACGCCGGTCGGGGTCGTTGCCTATGCGCCGCTCGAAAACCGAAGCGAAGAACGCGGCGATTAGCCTGCGCCAGTCGGCGGCAAAGTAGACGAGGACCGCCAGCAGAGTGCCCATGTGCAAGGCCACGTCGAACTGTATGCTCGTGACGGCCCTATCGTTCCAGCCCAGGAGCCAGGGCACGAACACGAGATGAGCGGAGGAGGAGACCGGCAGGAACTCGGTCAGCCCCTGCAAGAGCCCCAGGACAAGAGCCTGAAAGATATCCAAGAGTGATTACCCTTCCTTATTGAGATTGTTTTGCCCTTGACGGTCATTGCCGTCCGCAGGGCCGCCTTGGTTGGGCCGGTCAGCGCCCTGGTCAGGCAGCTTGCCTTCCTGGGAAAGCTCAATGTCGGTAACCGGGCCTTCCATCTCGTGAGCCTCCTCTGAGGCTTCGGCGCGCTGCTTCTCCAGGTCGGTTAGCTCGCGCCAGGAGAGGCTTTCACGGGCCAGGAAGAACACGCCCAGCAGCGTCACAGGCAGGTAGAGGGCTGCGTGCAGCAAGAACACGTATGAAGTAGCCGCACCCCTGGCAACACCGAAAGCTCCTACCAGGACCCCTATCCCGACCACCTCGAATACGCCTACGTAGCCCGGAGCCTGGGGAATCAGCGTGCTGAGGTTCACGATACCCGTAGCCAGGACGTAGGCGTAAAAAGGCACGGGCTGCGCATCGGACCCCGTAAGACCAAAGCCCCAGTTCCCGATTGCGAAGTACATGCCCGCTTCGAGCAGCCAGGCCGTAATAGACAGCGCGAACACCATGACCAGGTTGGTGATCGAGCGGAGGGAGCCGAGACCCACGATAAAGGCTGTTGCCAAACGCTCAACACGCTCGTGCAAACGCCCCGGTACGAAGCGCAGTCCGAAGCGAAGCAGCCCCTCCATCCGGCGCTGAGACGACGCAATGGCAACGAAGAATACGAGGAATGCGAGGAACGCCGCCGCCCCAAGCACAATATAAGGGCTCCAGTTGACGATGAGCGTACCAAAGGTGTGGCCGGTGCCAACGCTCAGGATGTCAGGGTTGAAGAGGATTACAAACAGCAGCGCGCTCGCCACGAAGCCAATCATGACAAGCCCGTCGAAGATGCGCTCCACAACGATAGTGGCCAGGGTGGGGGTCTTGCGCACGTTCTCACGCTTACTCAATACGTAGGCACGCACAAGCTCACCGATGCGCGCAGGCAGGACGTTATTAGCCATATAGCCAATGACGACTACTTCAAAGGTCTTGAAGAGAGAAAGATTGGGACGCAGAGGACGTAGAAGGATGCGCCAGCGGACGGCCCTCACCCAGACTCCAAGGAAGTAGAGCACCAGCGCCGGGACCAGGGAGACCCAGTTCATGCCGCCGATTGTGGCGAAGACCTTGCCCAGGTCCTCCTGGGACAGCGCCCAGGCGAGGAAGACCACGCTTATCACCAGGCCGATGATGAAACGCCGCGACTTGAACAAAATGCTAGCTCCAGTAGGGGTATTTACCGTAGAACGTGACAGGTGTCTTCCTTATTACGGTACTAGGGCGTTACGACCTCGTACCCGCTTTCGTCTCACCTGCGAGGCTTTCCGCCCCGAAGATTTTGTCCTTGTACTCGCGGCTCAGCACGCTGGAGAGCCGCTTGCGGAAAATGGCGTACCTGCGGAAACCTCTGCGGTGCAGCCAGACCTTGCGGCAGACGTTCAGCGTCGCGAGTCCGTAAATAACGCTCCGGCGGAAGTTGACGCTCGAAGCCTCCGGGAAGTAGCGAGTTGGGACCGGCACCTCCGCGACCTTGAATCCGAAGGTCACCGTCTGCGCTATCACCTGGCTGTCAAACACAAAGTCGTCAGAGTTGAGAAGGAACGGTATCGTGGTCAGCAGCCTGCGCGAGTAAGCGCGGAAGCCGGTGTGCGCCTCCGACAGGTTGGTACCCAGCGAAAAGTTCTCAACAATGGTGAGGAACCTGTTGGAAACGTACTTCCAGAGTGGCATTCCACCCCTGAGCGTGGCGCTACGCCCCTCCAGGAGCCGCGACCCTAGCACTAAATCGGCTTTCCCTTCCAGGATCGGGCCGATCATTGCCGGGATGCGAGTGGCATCGTACTGGTTGTCCGGGTGGAGCATAACCACGACATCGGCCTTCTGGTTGAGGGCCTCGATGTAACAGGTCTTCTGGTTCCCGCCATAGCCCTTGTTCTGGACGTGCACTATCACATCGAGGCCAAGCTGGCGCGCTATGCTGGCCGTATCGTCCCGGCTGGCGTCGTCGACCAGGATGACCTTGTCAACAATGTCCTTCGGAAGGTCACCGTGCGTCTTGGCGAGGGTGCGGGCGGCGTTGTACGCGGGCATCACAACCACCACGCGCGGTTTGTGGTCCTTGCTCCCCACGGGGGTGCGACCGTTTGATGTGTTCCCGGCCTGACGCGTCGGTTGGGTGTCCATGTGCTCCTCGTGGGCTTAAACATCAAAAGTGTGCCCGCTATCAGCCGTGGAATTGTAGCACACCGATAATGGCCCATGCAAATCTATTGCACATGCAGCAGCCTGCTCGGATGCGCGGCCCTGCGACAGCGGTAAATTTGACGCCTGCGCAACCGAGTGATAGAATCGCTATGAAATGCCGCTTTGGTCCGGCGAGATTTACCCCTTCCGCGTGGGCGCCCTACGAATTCGTAGCACAAACCACACAGTTAATCCTTCCTGGTTCTTCTATGCTGCTTCGCTCGGTTAGCAACAACGCAACAACCCTGCCATGGACGCCCACCCCCGCAACGGAGGAAGCCGAGGTGCGCGGCGTGGCAGCACGCCGGGTGCCATTCTGGGAGCCTACCTCAATCTTTGTGGTGACCTTTTTGGTGCTTTCGCTGTTCGTGGCCCGCATCATGACCCATCTCAACCCGGTTACGGGCGACGAGCCTTTCTACATGATGACCGCCATCAGCATCTGGAAGGACGGCGACCTCAACGAGTGCAACAATTACCGGCAGCTTGATGAAGCCAGCTTCCACCCTGCTTTCTACTATCCCTGGATGGGATACCCTGAAGGCTGGGAGGGCTGGGGATCCACGCCGTTCCCCCTGCCGCCGCACCCGGCCAAGCTGGTCCCCGCCAGCCGCATGTGCGCAAGCACCGACGCGAACGAGCCCCTCCCTACAAACGGCACAGGCAACGAGCTTTATTCAAAACATGGGCTTGGTCTAAGCCTGCTGATACTCCCCGCCTTCGTGGCAGGTGGGCGCGAGCTTGTGGTCTACTTCCTTGTCGCGCTGGGGGCGCTGCTCGCCGCGAACGTTTACCTCCTGGCGCGTGAGAGCACGACCCGGCTCTGGCCCGCCCTTCTTACCTGGGTCGCCTTCGCTTTTACGGTCCCACAGTTGCCCTATTCGTACCTGATATTCCCTGAGCTACCGGCGGCCCTGTTCGTCATCTACGCGTTTCGCCGCATCAGATTGTGGGAGAATAACCTGCTCCAGATTGCGGCAATTGGCGCCAGCATTGCCTTCCTGCCGTGGCTGCACTATCGCTTCATCCCCGTCAGCGCGGCCCTGTTCATCTACTTTGTTTACATGACGTTCAAGCGGGCGACGCGACAGAAGCTGCTCAGCTATATCCTGATAGTGGGTCAATCGGTGGTCTCGGCTGGCCTGCTGATGCTCTTCTTCTACGACAGGTACCGGCAGGTCATACCCAACGCCTCCGACCACGCGGGGAGCAGCGACGTGGCCGGTACGCTCCGGGGAGCCGCTGGTCTGCTAATCGATGCGCAGTGGGGCCTCTTCATAGCCGCGCCCATCTACATACTCACTATCGTGGGCGTCATACTGATGGCCGTGCGCAAGACCGAACGTCGCGACCTGCTCTGGCTTGGACTGGTCTTCGTGCCCTACTTCGGAGTGATCGCCAACTACGCGCAGTTCTGGGGCGAGTGGTGCCCTCCTGCGCGCTACCTGGCCTCGATACTGCCCCTGCTGGCGATGCCCTTCGGACTCGCTCTCGACCGGATTCGCAACATCGGCTACTACGCCATCTACGGCCTCCTGCTGATCGTGAGCCTGGGTATGGTCTCGGGATACCTGTACGAGCCACAATGGATGTACCACCAACCCAGCGCCGCCAGCGTGAACAATGCCATCACCTACGGTCTGCCCATGGTGTTGCAAGAGCTTCCGAAGGGCCTACAGGGGATAATAGACCCGGCAGCGCTCAACGCCTCGCTGCCGTCGTTCGTGCTGCCCTATTTCTACTACTTGCAGGACAAGCGGGCGGGGGATGTGGTTACAGCCGCGGCCTGGTCCAAGAGCGTAGTTCCCGGAATAATAATCCTGGTGATCGTGGTGCTCAGCCTGCTCCTGGCCTGGTGGGCGCAACGCAAAGGCCGGGCAGCTCTACAGCCTGTCGTCCAGCAAACAGGGACATCCGCCTTCGCAACCGGAGCGCCGATTGAGGGTGCTCCCCAGCCAAGCGAGAGCCTCATTGTTCCGGTAAGCCAGGAGCGCCAAGATGAAGCTCAACCCACGTACCCGGCCTGACTCAGCCCGGAGCTATGGCCCGGCAGAAAAATCTGCGGGCTACAATTACAAAGTCCCCCTTCGGGGACTTCTTAAGGCAAGAACAGTCGGCCATGCCGACTTTGTAGATGTTGCACGCGGTTTCAACCGCCGTGTTCGGACAAACCCTAGCTGTTTCTACTTGTCTGCATCGAACAACTGCACGCGGTTATTGAGCCTCTCCAGCACGTATATGGTGCCGTCTGGGCCTACCGCTACGCCGCTGGGGGCTGTGAACTGGCCTTCACCCTTGCCTAGCTCGCCAAAGTAGCTTACGACGCCGCTGTCAAGCTCCAGGACGATCACGCGGTTGCGTTCAGGATCGCTCATGTAGATGCGCTTGCTGTCGGGGGTGATGCCCAGCCTGGAGCCGCCCGCGTCCCGGCCCACCTGAACCTGCCATTGCCTGGCTATAGTAGAGGGGAGCAGGTGAGGGTCGTCGGATGCGCCCTTTCCAGCCCCGTCCCGCTTAAGCTTCAGTTGCACCACGCGGTCGCGCAGGTCTATCGCGTAGATGGTATCGGGGTTTGTGGGGTCAGCAATCACATCCACCGGCTGCTCCAGAATGGCTCCCTGCGGCCCCCGTATGTTGCCGACAATATCACCGAGCACTGCACGCGGCTGCCTGCTCAACACCTTGTCTATGGAGGGGAAGGCAGCAAGGCGGTTCTGGCCCGTAACCGAGACGTACAATTCGTGCCCGTTGTCGCCCTCGCCGGATGGTCCTACCGCTAACCCGTTCGGCCCGTACATACCAAGCTGCCTCGCGGGGTAGGTGCCTACCTGCTGGCCGTCCGATGTAAATACCTGCACCCTGGTTGTGTTGTCCAGCACATAGACCAGGGTCTTGCCGTCGGTGCCTTCACCCACATCCAGGTCGGATATCTCCCCGAACTGCCCGTCTGGCGCTTCACCCTGCTCCGGCTTGTACGTATCGGGCAAGGGAGTGCCCCAGGTGCGAAGAACCCTCCCGTCGGGTGCGAGCACAACTATACGCCTGTTCCCGCTGTCACCGATGTAGATGTTCCCGGCGCGGTCCACTGCAAGGCCACGGGGTGCCTTCAAACCTGCGTCTGCCCCCAAAACCGCCTTCGGCTTGCGGACGTTCGCGGGCGGCTGGGGAGGTGGTGGCTGTGGCTGTTGGACCTGGCCTCCAGGGGCATTGGGGACCTCGGACTTGGGCCAACTTCTCTCCTGCGGCACAAGAACAGTTGGCGGGATGATAGCGGTCTCGCCACCGGGCGGGCTCCAAAGTAGTTCAATGCGAGCGCCACCTCCCGTGGAGGCGTAACGTAGCTCGATGTCGTGCAGCCCCGCGGTCAGAGGTACATTGCCACTCTGTAGGCCGGAACTGCCATCGATCACGAGCGCCCCGTCAACGAAAAGCGCCAGGTTGTTAGGCACCGCGAACGAAAAACCGTACTGCCCCTCCTGCGCCACCTTCAGCTTGCCGTACCATCGTGAGAGATAAGGGCCGCTGCCAAATAAATCGATTGCCTGCCTGTAGGCCACGAATGGGTCCACCCGCCGCAATGTGACTTGCTGGCCTTTGAACGGGTCCGGGGCCTTCAAGATATCTGCCACGGGCTGGCTGAGTGGCCCCTGGATTAGCTCGGCTGAGAGGCCGCCCGTTGGCCCCTTGTAGAGGAACCTCGGCTGCACGGGCTGTGGTGCCCCACCGGCACCGCCCCACTGGAGGCCCAGCTTGCTGTTAGCGCTAGCCAACGTGCCACTCAGTCGCACCTCGTGCACGCCCTTCGCCAGCACCAACTCGCCTGTCTCCCCAGTCTTGGGCCCTTCTCCACCAAGCACGGTCTTTCCGTCAAGTTCCAGCTTCCCGTCGGAAACATCGCCATTCAGCACAAAAGAATAAGTACCGTACTGCGGCGCAACAAGGCCACCCTCCCATGTCGCCTTGAGTGGGTATGACACACCTGCGGGCGGGCTCCACGGCTCGAAGGCAGCCTGGGAAGGCTGTGAGGGTCCCTGCGGCTCGGGTTGCGCTTGCTCGGTGCCCAAGCCCGGCTCGTTCCTGGTGATTGGGCCACCGGAGGGCGGGCTGTACGTGGCGCGGGCTACCTGGAACGTGGCAAGCTGCTCCCGTGTCACCTTATAGGATACGAATTGCTCTACGCCGCTAGGGTTGCGTATCGTTTCCTCGGTGCCACCTGGGTAGTAGAGCCTGAGCAGCGGCAGGTACTCTCTATTGCTCGGGTAGATAAGGAAGGCCAACCCCTTACCGTTGCTGTCAATTGCGGGCAACCTGTCAGCCGCCGCGAGCACATCGACACCTTCCGTGTCCTTCGCCAGGAACCGCGTGCTGCCATAGGTGAAATAGACGTCGTAGCCGCCCACGCCGAACTCGTATGCCTTGTAGTCCTTACCCAGGGCCAAGGCGTAGCGTGCCTGGGTCGTGTCGCCACAGTAAGGGCAAAGCTCAACGAAATGGACGAAATACTCCTGCACGGAGGTGTAACCAAAGAATATGACTGCGGCCAGAATGGGCACAGTGGCCCACTTGCGCGCCAGCGACATATTCAACGGCCACCCCGCTGCGAATATCCGGTCTAGTAACACAGCCGGAAGCAGCATGAGGGCGGGCCAGGCCCCGGTCACACGTTGCAGGTTGGGCGTATCGACCGTCAGCATGGAGCCTAACATGCCGAACCAGAACCAAATCCAGACCAATCCAAAGCGGCTATCCCACACCTTCCAGGTAGCGTAGGCCAGCGAGAGCATCACGATGGCCGCCCAGAAAGGTGGGAACATCGTGCCGCCGTGTTCCTTGATGGCGTAGAAGAATACCTGGTCGGCCCGCCGGTAGAGCACGTCAAGCGTTTCGCGACCCTGCTCGTAGATGAGACGCCCCCACTCCACAGGGTGAGACGTGACGCTCTGCACTATGGAACCCTGTGCAAGCGCGGGATCATAGGTGAGACCATAGCGTTGGAAGGTTACAGCCTGGTTTGCCGGCGAGAAGATGGAGGTCTCCTGGGCGCGGCTCGTAACGACCTGGAAGTTACTTTCGGCGGCATAGACCAGGTATGGCATGGCCGTGAACAGCATCGCTACTGCCCCAAGCGCAAAGCCGAGCGCATACCGCTTGAAGAAGTCCAGCCTCCACCGCACCAGACAGTACAGGCCGAGCGCCGCCGCAAGCGGAATAATCAGCTTGCCCGCCGCGTAGAAGTATAGGCTGAAGCCCCAGGCGAGGCCCATGAGCACCCAGTCGGTCCATCTGCGGTCGCGCAATGCCAGCACCATGTAGAAGAAACCGACTGCCCACAACGTGCCTGTGGGGGTGCTTTCGCCCGCTAGGCGGCTGAACTGTAGGGCAAGGGGTGACACGGCCATGAGCGCGCCCGCGATGAGGCCCACGCGCGGGCCCCAGAGCAGCTTGCCGGTGCGGTAGACGTACAGGACGGCGATGAGCCCACTTACCACCGACAGCATGCGGTCCGCCACCATGTTGTGGTCGCCTAGCAGCCCCAGGAAGAACGCTGTCAGGTAAAAGTAGAGGTTCGGCACGCCCCACCAGCCGGAACCGAAGATGAGCGCGCCGTTACCCTCAAGTATGTGGCGGGCGTCCATGCCCCGTTCGCCTTCGTCCCCGAATATGCCGGGGTGGTACTCCAGGTTGTAGAGGCGCAAGGCCGCCGCCACCAGCAAAATAACGATGATGAGCACCACCGCCCAGCGGCCACTCATATTGGGCACGCCGGGGCCGAAGAAATCGCCTCTGGGGCCCGGCAGCGGGCTCTTGCCTCTGGGCCAGCCCGGGACACCCAGCAAGGCCACCAGCAGGGCAACCAGTCCACCCGCCCACAACCAGCCACCCAGCGGGGACACAACATTGGCTCGTAGCGTGAGGAAAGACCACACGAGCAGGCCAAACGCGAGCGCCAACGCCGGAACGGTAACCCGCCAACCAACCCGCGCCCGCCAGGCAGCAATACGGCCAAGTGGTCCTGACTTCTGCGTTACGGCAACAGTTGTATGCTGGTCGCTAACAACGTGGGTCGGGGCAGCCGTCCGCAAGCGGACGGAGCCATTGTTGGCCTGCGCTTTGCGCACCGGAACAGTAACATCGGGGGAACCTGGCACCCAGGCCTCAAAGTGACGCCCTGTTGGCTTTCCAGCACCGTTCCCCGGACTGTTGGGAGCCACTGCCGAGTCGCCTGCCGAAGGCAAGTTCCTGGAGCCCGCCCGGCGCACTAGGAGAGCAGGCGATTCCGTTGCAGCAAGCGAAGGCTGAGGTATAGCCTCTACGTGCCCGTTCTCGCTTGCCCCGTCTGCGGGCAATTGGGAGGACTGCAAGTCATCTGAGGTGTACGAAGCATCTAGCTCCGATGCGCGTTTCCACGGCAAGGAAGGGTGGAGTAGCGATAGGATGAGGACGACTATGGCGATACCGTAGCAGAGCGTTGACAGTGGGAAGTCATTGCGCTCGATAAGCGCACGTTGCCCATAGTAGGCAATGCCGATTGCAAGCAGACCGCCAAAGAGTCCGCGCGACCGCCACAAGGATGAAAGAAGACCTCTTGTGGTCGCCTGCTCTCCAGTAGGTGCATCTTTGACGGCCAGGGCATCTGTTGTTGGGGCAGCAGGCACGCGGCCGGGGGCGACCGCATCCACAGGTGCATCCACCTGAGCCGTGGATCGCACCACGTTTGGTTGCCCTGAAAGCTGCGCGTGGTCCATTACTTCGGCTTCTCGCTCATGTCGAATACCTGCACCCGGTTGTTGATGCGCTCCAGCACATACAGGGTACCATCGGGTGTCGTAGCAATACCGCTGGGGCCTTTGAACTGGCCTTCGCCGCTACCGTCGTTCCCAAAATAGCTCGGCAAGCCGGTCTCTGTGTTCAGAACCGTTACCCGGCTCTTGTCAGGGTCGCTCATGTAGACCTGCTTGCCGTCCGGGCTGATCGCGAGCCGCGACCCACCTTCCGCACGACCCACGGGTACCCGCCACTGCTTGCTGATGCGCCACACACCTGGCGTAGACGTGGCTGATGCCCCCGCGCCGCCGGTCGGTGCCAGCAACTGCATCTGTACGATACGGTCCTTCAAATCTATACTATACAAGATGCTCGGATTAGTAGGGTCGGCCACGCTATCGACGGGCTGCTCGAGCTTGTCTCCCTCGTTACCCTCAAGGCTCGCCATCAACTGCGACATCGGGGTGCCTTTCGGCGCATTCTGATATTCCTTAATGTCCGGCAAACTGACAACCCTGTTCTGGCCCGTAGAAGAGATGTACAGCCGTTGCGCGCCAGCTTGGCCCGGCGCAGGGCCCACCGCGGCACCATTGGGGCCGTACAAAGCCAGGTCCTTCGCCGGGTACGTTCCGACCTGTGTGCCTTCAGATGTGAAGACCTGCACCCTCTGCAGCGAATCGAGCACGTATACGTAGGTGTTGCCATCGGCAGCCTCGGCCACGGCTATATCGTTGATGTCACCAAAGGTACCTTCCGGTGCCTCGCCCTGCTCCGGTTTGTAACTCTCAGGCACCGATTTGCCCCAGGTCCGCAGCACCCTCCCATCGGGTGCGATCACCACCACGCGGCGGTTCCCTTTGTCGCCCACGTACATGTTACCGGCTTTGTCCACCCCTAGGCCTCGTGGCTCCTTCAGTCCGGCATCGCCCCCCAGCACTGCTTTTGGCTGGCGAGCCTCGTTGCCTTGCTGCGGCTGGTCGCCGGGCGTTGGAATCTGTGCCGGTGGCGGCTCGCTGGCTAACGTGGCAGGGTCTACGATCCCGGCACCGGTGTGCAGCACATCGGGGCCCAGCATAACCCTCTCGCCGCCCGGCGGCGTCCAGAAGGCCTCAAGGTAGCCGGTGCCGCCCGACCAGTTGTAGCGAAGCTCATACTTGTGGGGGCCGGGCTGGAGGTCAACCTGCCCACCCGCCTGTACCGGCTGGCCGTTGGCGCGGATGACGGTCACGAGCTTGTCGTCCACGAACACCGCGCTGTCGCCGTTTGAGTTCACGTCGAATATATAGTTACCTGGCTGCTGAATGTCGAGGGTGCCGGTCCACGTTGCGTACATGGGGCCACCGATAGTCGCGTCCGGGCTGTGCCGGAAGCCGAGGAAGCCGTCAACCCGGCTCATGATGACCCTGGGTTGCTGCGCTCCTGGGGTATCCGGGGGCGTCGCCACGTCAAGACCCTGCTGGCTGCTGATCTGGCCGTAGAGGGCACGACCCGGCCCATTCCAGAGGTATTGCTGGGCCACAGGAGCCAACTCAGAACTTGCAGATGCCCACCTTAGCGTCACCTGCGATGCGGCATCCCGCATGGTGCCGGTCAGGGTGATCTCTTGCGGACCCTTCGCCAGCAGCAACTCGGTCTCCGATTTCGGGGTCTGTGCGGTCGTGCTGAGCACCAGCGTGCCATTTACGAGCAGGTTGCCGTCGCCCTGCGTTTCCAGCGACAGGCGATACCTGCCCATGCTGGGGGCGACGATGGAACCTTTCCAGGTCGCAACCGCAGGGTACGTGAGGCCATCTGGAGGCGGCGAGGAGGTACCAACGCCGTCTTCTGAGCGCACCACCGGCTGGCCCGAAGCCGGAGCGTAAGTGGTTTCCATCTTTCGGC
>JAXDKH010000340.1:0-3869 GCA_034667185.1 Chloroflexia bacterium
TGCCGCGATAACTTGCCACCCGTGCCAATGGCGGATCAATAAGTGATTGCCCCCGTCCGCTGGCGCAAATTGCAACGCGTTATGGCTACGCTGGCCCTGGTGCTGCTGGCCGCATGCGATACTGGCAGCTCCACCTCCACCACGCGTACGAGCACAACCTCCGGGCTGAACGTCGTTGCCACGACGACGCAGATTCGCTCCATGGCCGAGGCGGTGCTGGGTGACCGGGGCACGGTAAGCTCAATACTAACGCCCGGTGCCGATGCGCACGAGTTTGAGCCGAAGCCAAGCACCGTGCAAACCATTGCTGAGAGCGACCTGGTGTTCAAGAATGGGATCGGCCTCGACGATTGGGTGGACAAGTTGATCGCGAACGCGGGCGGTGAGCGGCCCCTCATCACGGTGACGTTGGGCATCCCTCTGCGTGCCGGTGAGGAGAAAGCTGAGCAAGGCTTGTCCGACCCGCACGTGTGGCTCAACGCCGGCAACGCTATCACCATGACGGCCAACATCCGCGATGCTCTGATCCAGGCCGACCCCACCAACGAAGTTACTTACAGGGCCAATGCGGAAGCTTACACCGGCAAGCTGCGCGACCTGGACAAGTACATCAAGGACCAGATAGCCACCATTCCGCCCGAGAACCGCAAGATGGTGACCAATCATGACGCTTTCGGCTACTATATCGACGCCTACGGGCTGACCTTTGTAGGCTCCATCATTCCCTCGATGTCCACTGGCGCGCAGCCTTCCGCGCAGGACGTGGCCGGACTAATCAGCAAGCTCAAGGCGGAGAAGGTCAAGGCGATCTTCCTCGAAAGCTCCATCAACCCCTCGCTGGCGCGGCAGATTGGCAGTGACGCGGGCGTCAAGGTGATAGACAACCTGTACGGCGACTCGCTGGGCGCGCCCGGCACCCCAGGGGCCACCTATGAGGGCATGATGCGCTACGACACCGACACTATTGTGTCCGCCCTGAAGTAGAGACACGCATCTCCTTGAGAGTCCAGTAAATATCGTAGGGGCACGAGGCATCGTGCCCTTACGCACCACAAAACCATCTTCCTCTTGGCGCGCTCTTGGCGTCCTTGACGTCTTGGCGGTTCCGTCTCTTTTGCTATCGTCCATCGTCTCATTGACGACTTTCCACCGCCCTCTTATAATGCTTCGCATGGGGGTCTATAATGATCTTCCTGCGGTGCTGCTTACATTCAGAGCAAGGAGTCTTGTATGGATAAGCCCTGGTTTGACGAGTCGGGCCTGTTGGTGCTCGACGACTACATCATGCAGTCGGCTTCCTACCAGCGGATCACCGACGACCACGTGATTGAAGATGATGAGATAGCCGAGCAGGCGCAGCGAGTGGCCGAATTGCTCAAGCAACTTGAGGGGCTGCTCTCGCCGGAGGCTAAAGCCGTCGCCACCGACGCCCTTAGCGAGCTATCGGTGCTCAGCCTATTGCAGGCCAAGAGGGCAGGCAGTCACTAATTCCCGGCACGACCGGTGAGATTGTAGACACGAAGGAGAACGTACATGCCAGCTTTCGAATCGGTAAAGACGGTCCCCGTCAGGCTAGCGGACCTGAGCCCTGCCGCCTCCGAGGTGATGAACTATTTCCGGGCGCAGGGGTACGAGGTGACGGGCAAGCCGACGGGCACAGGGGGCGTGCTCATCAGCCTGCGCAAGGGCGACAGTTTCAAGGCCGTGCTGGGTATGAAGACCTCGCTCAACATCGAAATAGATCCCGCCATCGACGGTACGCTCATTAGGGCGAAGGTCGGCATCTGGGGCGAGCAGGCGGTACCGACCATGATCATGCTGTTCGTCGCCTGGCCCGTGCTGCTCACGCAGGTCTGGGGCATGGCGCAGCAGGCCAACCTGGACGACGAAGCCCTCTTCCGCACCGAGCAGGCGTTGTTGCGGGCGGCGGGCATGCCCACAGTCACAGAGCCGACAGCGGCCCAGGCACCCGCCCAGGCAGCCGCACCTTACACGCCCGGTCCTTACACCCCGCCGCCGGTCTACCCTCAGCAGCCTCAGCAACAGCCTCAGCAACAGGTGTATACGGCTCAACCGGCTCCCCAGTCTGCTCCCGCCGCTGCCGCCGTAAGCTATACGTACGCCCAACCCGCGCCGGACCAGGCACAGCAACAGCCCCAACAGGCTGCGACCGCCGGTCCGGCCACGCCTCAGGAGGCCCTTTCCACCTCCGGCGCTCCCACTGTGCCCACGGCTGCACCGGCTCCCGAAACCCCCTCAGCGGGTGGCGAGACCCCCAGCGCCCAGTCCTCAACGATCTACTGCATGAACTGCGGCGCACAACTCCCCGGCGACGCCCGCTTCTGCTTCAAGTGCGGCAAACCTATATCGCCCGCAACAACCTCATAGGAGACGGAACCGCCAAGACACCAAGTACCCGCCAAGGTTAAGGATTGTTTGGTTCTAAGCAAAAGGACCAAAGTACAGGACATCGTACTCTGGTCCTTTTGTATTCTCCAACCACTATAATCTTGGCGTGGTCCTTGGCGTCCTTGGCGTCTTGCCGTTTAGCGTCACTTTTCTTTATGAGACGCGCCTGGCTGTGTACTCCGCGGGGGGTTGGACCTGGCGCTCTACCTCGCCTACCTGCCGTCTGACTTCGGCGGCGATCTTGCGGAAGACCTCCTGCGCGCCTGGGACGTTTCTGCTCTGGCGCTCCCACAGGTCGGCGGCCACTCGGAGGGCGGAGCCTTGGAGTCGGCTGCGGAAGTCGTTCACGGTCTGTAGCGCAATCGCGTGCATATAGAACCGCTGCCAGACCTCAGACGGGACGCGCCTCTCGTGCAGGGATTGGAGCCTGGAAATCCAGGTCGTGCAATACGTGCCCGCAAGCTCTACGATCTCGCGGTCGTTGAGGGCACGTGAGCGCTGGTAGGCAGCCACCAGGTCGGCGAAGGCCCCGGCGTACAGTTGCAGCAACTCCATAACGTCGCTGGACACGGCGGGCCTGACCGGGGCCACATGGCTGGGCAAGGTGGCGTCCATAGGTGCGACCTCTACCCGGCCCAGCCTGCCGAGTAGGGGAGTGGTAGCGTCCTCTAGCTCAGGTTCCTCGTCCTCGAACTGGGGCAGAGTATCTAGCGGCCCGCGGGTGAGCGACACATCGCGGAGGTGGGTCTGTGGGGCCTTCGCGGAGTACACATGGTTGCCTACGCGGCCTCCCACCTGGGTGGTTGAGAGGTCTTCGGTGATGGCGGCGGAGGAAAGCTCCTCTGCCTGCTCCACTTCCGCAGGTGTTGAGGCGCGCAATGTAACGACCGCCTCGTTGAAGTCGGTCGAGATCGATTTGAGGGCCTTGACCGCCTCGGCCATGTCGTTGGCGGTGCTCCTCGACACGCTCAGTTCCTCGCGAGTGTGGTCCACCAGCCCCTGCACCGCCGTGACCACGGCCCGGTTGACGGCGCGGCTGTCCTCCATCGCTTTGACGAGCGTGCCCTTCAGGTCGTCGTGCTGGTCGGTGATGGTAGCGCTGATGGTGCCGAGGGTCTTGCGGGTGTCCTGGGCCACGTTGCTGGTGGCGTCGAGGGCAGCTACGGAGGTGGTGAAAGCCTCTCTCGCCAGGCGTGTCGCCTCGTTGGTTGTGGACATCACTTTGTCGAACTTGTCGGTGAAATCGTCCTGCGTTACGAACTTGGGACGGCGCTGCCGCTTGGCGTGCCAGATGAGCACGACAGTGGGCAGCATCACCAGAGTCACAAAGATGCCCAGCCCAGGCAGCAACCAATCGCTCATAGTTTCAAGGTTCACGGCTATGCCTCTCACGTTTAGCATTCGGCGGTGTCGATGCCACCCGGCTACATACCAGGCTCCGGCAGGTGCTCATTATATAG
>JAXDKH010000341.1:0-7296 GCA_034667185.1 Chloroflexia bacterium
GCGGAGGTCTATGTCGTGGGTGCGTATGGCGTGCAGGATGAAGCCGCGTATCTCTATCCTCTGCTCCGTTTCGGGGTAGAACTCGGCCAGGATGCGGTCGAGAATCGGTATCGCCAGCACCACACTCATCAGCATGTGTCCGTCGCGGTGCACCTGGTTGCCGATGTCGTGCAGTAGCGCGGCGGCCACCACCGCCAGGAACGCATCGTCCGCGTCACCCCCGCCGGAGGACACCACGTCGGGCTGCACGTCCGCGTCAAGCAGCAGCTTCAGCAGGCTCGCCGACACGGTAGCCACTACCTTGTGGTGCACCTCGCCATGATCGTTGAAGTGCAGCTTGGCGACCGCCATGTAGTCGGCCATGTCCCAGTTGGCCCGCACCTCCGGGTCAGCCACGAGCGTTTCAACGAACCGGCGGGCCTTCGGGTAGGGCTCCAGTATCTCGTGCAACCGCCGCATCGACTCTTCTTCAAGCTGCGAGTAGTCCCTCGACAGCCGTATCTCGACTCCTTTGTTGGCCAAAACCAGGTCCTGCTTATCGACTTTGATCCTGGGCATCTACTTCTCCCTTTCGGCAGTAACTGTCATCACAAGTGCGTACAGCGAAACCCCGCCCACGGTAAGCGCGTTTAGCGAGTAGGATACAGCATCTTCGTAAGGCGGGCAAGAGAGGGAATCCGGATTTCGGATTTGTAGGGCTGCCATGTATTCCACTCATAGCGTGGGGTGTCCCCACTTCCCACCTCACCTCTCCTAAATTCGCAATCCGAAACTCCAATTTCCAATTTCCCCCAGATCGGTGTAACTTGTATAATGCAGGTGGCACCGCCCTTTGTTATATAGCTGGGAGAGCAACGTGAGCGCTATTTCGACCAATGTAGATCGAACGGCAGGCGGAAGCGGGAGTAGTAGCGGGAGCGACGGCGGGGGCAGCGGACAGCCTCCCCAGCCCTCCTTTCTCGCCTCGGTATGGGCCCAATCCAGCCGGTCCTTCCTCGTGCCGATATTGGCGATCTTCACAGCCCTCGTGCTCAGCGGCATCGTCATCTGGATTACCACGGGCGACCTGCAAAAGGTTATCGGGCCGCAGGGCGCTTTTGCCGGGCTGTGGCAGGGGGCCGTGGGCACGCCGCGCAACATCGCCGCCACGCTCATGACGGCCACCCCCTACATCTTCGCGGGCCTCTCCGTGGCTCTCGCGTTCAAGTGCGGCCTGTTCAACATCGGGGCCGAGGGCCAGTTAGCGGCGGGCGCGGTCACCACCGCGTACGTCGGGTATGCCATCAAAGGGATGCCCTTCCCCTTCCACCTGATACTGGCGCTGGCGGCGGGCCTCATCGCGGGCATGCTCTGGGGCGCGATACCAGGCGTGCTCAAGGCATTCACCGGGGCGCACGAGGTGATCATCACGATCATGCTCAACTACATCGCCCTGGGCATCGTGGCATACCTGCTTGGCGGGCCGATGAAGGACCGCACCCCCGGCAACGTGCAGGCGCGCACCCCCCTCATCGCCTCGGAAGCTCAGCTACCCCAGCTATTCGCCGGCACCGACTGGCAAATGCACCTCGGCGTGCCCATTGCCATCATGGTTGCTGCTCTCGTGTACTGGTTTCTCAAACGCACGACCTGGGGCTTCGAAATTAAGACGGTGGGCGCGAACCCGCATGCCGCGCGCTACGCCGGTATGAGCGTGCCGCGCAGCATCATAGTGGCGATGGGCCTGGCGGGTATGCTGGCGGGCGCGGCGGGCGCGTTCGAGGTCACGGGCGTCACGCACCGCCACGAACTGGGCTTCGGGGCCGGGTACGGCTTCGACAGCATCGCGGTGGCCCTCCTGGGACGCACCAACCCGTTCGGAGTGGTAGCGGCGGCCATACTGTTCGGCGGCCTTAAATCGGGTGCCAGCCAGATGCAGTTCAACACGCAGATTTCCGGTTCTATCATCTCGGTGGTGCAGGGTCTGATACTGCTGTTCGTGGCGGCGGATGTGATAATCACCTGGCTGTATCGCATAAAGGCCAGGCCCGTGGGCGTAAGCATGGCCCTAGCACCCGCCGCGCTAGCAGCCTCCGTGGGCGCATCAGCAGCCGAGACGCCGGTGGAAGACGCGCCCGAAATGGAGCCTATCGCCCAGAGCTATCCCAAGACCGACCCCGACATGGGGGACGACTCTCCTACCACCAAAGAACGCGGTTCGGGACGCTACGAGGCGGGCGGTGAAGAGCCATGAACATCTGCGGTGTAGCTCTAGACATTCTTATCGCCTCGGTGCTGGCTACCACGATACGTGTAGCTACCCCCCTCACGCTGGGCGCTTTGGGCGGACTCTTCTGCGAGCGGTCGGGCGTGGTAAACATAGCGATTGAGGGCATGATGCTGATGGGGGCCTTCAGCGCCTACGTGGTCGGGGTGCTCACCGGCTCTCTGTGGTGGGGCCTGGTGGGAGCGATTGTAGCGGCGGGATTGATGGGCCTGTTGCACGCGCTGCTGTCTGTCACCTTCAAGGTAGACCAGATCATCAGCGGCACGGTAATCAACATCCTGGCGTTCGGCCTCACGGGCTTCTTTTATGACCAGTTCTTCAACCGCAACGCCCCCAGCCCCGGCCAGCTACCCACGTTGGGCATACCCGTGCTCTCGGACCTGGAGATATGGGGTAGGCTCTTCAATCACCAGCCGGTCGTGTGGGCCGCGCTGCTGCTGGTGGCGGTCACTCACTTCGTGATCTTCTTCACGCCCTGGGGCCTGCGCACACGTGCCGTGGGCGAGCACCCCCGCGCAGCCGACACGGTTGGCATCAACGTTTTCTTCATGCGGTACGCGAACGTGATTATAGGCGCGGGCATCGCGGGCCTGGGCGGAGCCTACTTCACGGTCGAGGTGTCGCGCTTCAGCCCCGGCATCACTGGCGGGCGAGGCTTCATTGCCCTGGCGGCCCTCATCTTCGGCAACTGGAAGCCAATCAACGCATGGCTCGCCACCCTCCTGTTCGGCTTCACGCAGGCGATACAGATTAACATACAGCAGTGCGTTAGCGCATCGGGCAGCAGCGACCTCCCGTTCTTCTTCCTGCCGCAGATTGTGGGGCTGCTCCCATACGTGGTGACAATTATCGTGCTGGCGGGTTTTGTAGGGCGCTCCTCGCCTCCTGCGGCGGTGGGAGTGCCGTATGATAAGTAAGATTGGAGTAAATCATGGACGAAACGCAATTGTTACAGAGGATCACTGTCAATCCGGAGATATTTGGGGGGAAACCGATTGTCCGCGGGCGTCGACTCGCCGTAGAGCATATACTGGGAATGCTTGCTGCTGGAGATACGACCGAGACCTTGCTTAAAGCATACCCCTGGCTGGAGCCCGAGGATGTCCAAGCTTGCCTGGTCTATGCGCGCCGCTTAGTGGGGCACGAGACAGTTGAACCTCTAATCGTCAGTAGTTCTACATAAAGGTTCTACATGAAGGTTCTACTGGATAGTTGTGTATCAGCCGATATTCAACAGATATTAGAAGACGTGGGACATGACGTATTTTGGGCGGGAAGCTTATCGCCGGACCCCGGAGATGCAGTCTTGTTGGCAAGAGCACACAACGAGGGCCGCGTTCTTGTAACCATGGATAAGGATTTTGGCGGCTTGGTAATCGTATATGGAAGGCCGCATTCGGGTATCGTCAGGCTGACCAATATGAGCACAGAACAGCAAGGCCGAGTATGCTTGACTGTCCTCCGCCTTTACGATACTGATTTAGCTTCTGGTGCTATCATCACAGCATCCATCAACAGGGTTCGCATCCGGCGAGCACTCCAACATGAAGAACTAGATGATTAGGTGATTATGCAAACCATAGCCCCTGAAACCCAACTGCCCGCACCCAGCGCCGAGTACGCCCTGCAAGCGCGGGGCATTACCAAGCGCTTCCCCGGCGTGCTCGCCAACGACCATATCGACCTCGACCTGAGGCCGGGCGAGGTACACGCGCTGCTGGGCGAGAACGGCGCGGGCAAGTCCACCCTGATGAACATCCTCTACGGCCTATACCGGTCCGACGAGGGTGCTATCTATATCAAGGGCAAGGAGACGCGCTTCACCAGGCCGAGCCACGCAATCGCCGCCGGTATCGGCATGGTGCACCAGCACTTCATGCTCGTGCCGCCCCTCACCGTGACCGAAAACATCATGCTAGGCGGCGAAACCACGCAGGCGGGCGTGGTGCTGGACAAGGACGCCGCAGCCAAGCGCATCCAGGAGCTATCGTCCACCTACGGCCTCCACGTTGACCCCAATGCAAAGATTGAGGACCTGCCGGTCGGCTCGCAGCAGCGCGTGGAGATACTGAAGGCATTCTACCGCAACGCCGCTATCCTCATCCTGGACGAGCCAACCGCCGTGCTCACCCCGCAGGAGGCGCGCGACCTGTTCGTCATCATGCGCCGTCTCGCGGAAAGCGGCAAGGCCATCGTCTTTATTACCCACAAGCTGAAAGAAGTGCTGGCAATTGCGGACCGCATCACGGTGCTACGGCATGGCCGGGTGGCAGGCACCGCGGACCCTCACAACAGCACGGAGGCGCAGCTTGCCTCCCTCATGGTGGGGCGCACGGTACTGCTACAGGTAGAGAAGAAGCCCTCCCATGTAGGTGAGGCAGTGCTCACAATCGAGGGGCTGGGGGTAAAGGATAACCGGGGGCAAATGGCGGTGGACGGCCTCGACATGCAGGTGCGCTCAGGTGAGATATTCGGCATCGCGGGCATCGAAGGGAACGGGCAGACCGAACTTGTGGAGGCCCTCACCGGGCTGCGCAAGGTGCACCACGGCAAGATCACACTGGACGACCGCGACGTTACGCTCACCGGCACCCGCCAGCTGATAGATAGCGGCCTGGCTCACGTGCCGGAGGACCGGCACAAGCACGGCCTGGTGCTCACATATTCGGTGGCCGACAACATTTGCCTGAGCACCTACGACGAAAGGCCGTTCGCCAGAGGGCCTTTGCGCATGGACAATTTCGTCTTCGATTTCGCCCGCAAGCTGGTGAAGAAGTTCGACGTGCGCACCGCCTCGGTGCAGACGCAGGCGCGTAACCTCTCCGGCGGCAACCAGCAGAAAGCAATCCTGGCTCGCGAGCTTTCCCGCCAGATACGCCTCCTGGTCGCCTCCCAGCCGACGCGCGGCCTCGACGTAGGCTCGATAGAGTTCATCCACAAGCAGATAGTGGCCCAGCGCGACGAGGGCGTGGCGGTGCTCCTCGTATCCGCCGAGCTTGACGAGGTAATGGCGCTCTCCGACACGATAGGTGTCATCTACAAAGGCAAGCTGGTAGCCACCATGCCCCGCGCTGAGGCCACCAGGGAGAAGCTCGGCCTGCTCATGACCGGCGGCACGGTGCCTGCCTGAGACCATAGACTTGGCACCTATGCACCCGGCGAACAACCCCGACTGGCAGGAGATCCGCGCCCATTACGACGCAGCCCTACACTGGCTCGGATCGCTCATTACCGATCCAAAGGGCGAACGCTACCTCATACCGCAAACCCAGGACGAGATCAGGCGCGCCCAGGGAGCGGGGCTAGCCCGCGCGATCCGCTTCCTCGATTACCTGGGCAACCCCCAGCAGGCGTACCACACCGTACACGTAGCGGGCACCGGCGGCAAAGGTTCCGTCGCTACCATGATAGCGGCCATCCTCCAGGCTTCGGGCATAAGCACCGGGCTACACACCAGCCCCTACTTGCAAGTACCTAACGAGAAGCTGGTGGCCGACGGCAAGTTGATTTCCCCTTCCGGCCTGGTGGAGCTAGTCGATCAATTCAAGCCGCTGTACGAAAGCTACTCCGAGCTATTCCCCAACGACAAACCGAGGTATGGCGAGGCATGGGTAGCTCTCACGCACCTGTTCTTCCAGCGCACGGGCGTGCAGTGGGTGGTGCTTGAGACCGGTATGGGAGGCCGCTTCGACCCCACCAACGCGGGCGACTATGACCTGGCGGTTATCACCAACGTCGATTTTGACCACGTGCCTCAACTCGGCACCACCCTGCCGGAGATAGCCTGGCACAAGGCGGGCATCATCAAGACGGGCAAGCCCACTGTAACGGGCGAGAGCAAACCGGAGGCGTTGGAGGTAATCGAACGGGAAGCCGCCTCCCAGCACTCGGACCTTTACCGGCTGGGGCGCGATTACTACGTCGAGAACACCCGGCATCAAGAGCCTGGGGTCGTTGCCAGCATACGAACACCGTTCGGTAGCGTGAACGACATGTACGTTAGTCTTGTGGGAGAGTACCAGGCGACCAACGCGGGCACGGCGGTAATGTCAACCCTCCTGCTGCGGGAGCGACACGGGTTGGTGATTACGGAGCAAGCTATTCGTGAGGCCATGCACCACTTGAAGATAGCGGGCCGTATGGAGATCATGCAGACCGCGCCCCTGGTCGTGATAGACGGCGCGCACAACCCCCAGAAGATGCGAGCCGCCGCCTCCGCACTCCGCCACGACTACGCAGGCATGGAAAAGACGCTGGTTATCGGCATGCTCCAGACGAAGGACGCGTTGGCTTCGCTCGCCGAGATAGTGCCGGGGGTGGACCGGGTGATTGCCACGGAAGCGCGCGTGCTGGGTAAGCCCACGTTCGCAGCAAGTGAGATAGCGGAATTAGCGCGCAGGGTACGGCCGGATGTGAGCGTCAACGTAGAGCCTGACGTGCAGCTCGCCATCAAACGAGCCATTGAGGTGACGGGGCCGGGAGGGATGGTCTTTGTTACCGGCTCGATCTACATGCTGGGGAAGGCCCGCGAGCTATGGTACCCACAGGAAGAGTTGCTGAGGCGGCTCGAAGATGGCGACGGGGCCAAACTGCCCCCTAGCGATTGAGGCCCATCGGCTCTGCCAGGAAGAAGCTGACGTGCGCGCACCTGTTGCACACCACCTGCACAATGGGCGTCATCTTATCACCGATGTGCAGCCCGCTAGGCTTCTTCACCGGCGCGGCCACCACGTCAAAAGGCACCTGGGTACCCGTGGAACCACACGCCGGACACGCCGTCTGCACTCCGGTACGCTCCAGCCACTCGCCAATCTTCCTGACTTCAGTTGCATCGAGGCTCATGATTTCCCTCCCGTTGAAGATGCATTGCTGGTCACTCACGATTCGTCACTCCCCTGCGGCCAATCGGTCAAGTACACCCCTGCGACGAAGCCATAGACCTTCTCACCCGGCACAGAGTTGCCGCCGAACTCCTGCGATAGGGCTTCCAGCCGCCTGCCGAACTCGCGCACGCGCCGTTTGGGTATGCG
>JAXDKH010000342.1:0-18080 GCA_034667185.1 Chloroflexia bacterium
CTGAGATGGTCTGGTAGCCGGAGGTTTTGTCGGTCGTATAGCGAATGCCCCGCACCAGCACGCCCTCGTTCAACTCGATGATGCAGACTTCCTTGATATTGTTCTGGTCTATGAAATAGCCGACGGCGCGGAGTATATCTTCGTAGTCGACGCGGGTGGTGCCCGAAAAATCCATCATTGCAAGGCTCCTGCATTCGGGGGCGGCTCGCCCGGCACTGGAAGCAAACCGTCTGCTCGAACATAGCGAGATGAGGGTCCGGCGTGGCAATGCGCATTATAGCACAGGGGTTTTGGCGGTGCAAAAGTGTGATATTATGGCACTCGCCTTCGGGAATTACGAATTAGCAATTACGAGTTACGAGTTACGAGTTATGAAGAGAGTCTCATCTGTACTGGTTCTCTTGTTGGTGTTGGCGACGTGGTGTACCACGGCGGCGCGGGCTGTCGACAGCCAGACAGGAGTCGTGTCCTGGCCTGCGGTGTGGCTGGCCGATAGCGCCTTTTTCGACCTGTGGGCGAAATCGGACGGACCCGTGGCTATTCAGGCCGCGGGGCGGTCGTGGCTGTGGGGCCCGGTGCCATTCGCGGTGGCGAACGAAGCTTACGCCGAGTCGCCCACAGGCAAACGGCTGGTCGAGTACCTGGACAAGGGTCGCATGGAAGTGAACGACCCCGGCGCCGACCGTGTCTCCAACTGGTTCGTTACCAGTGGTCTCCTGGTGACCGAGATGGTGTCGGGGCGAGTGCAGACCGGCAATGGCACCCTTGAGACGAGAGCGCCCGCCGACGTGCCAGTAGCAGGCGACGCGGGTAGTCCCAACGCCCCAACCTACGCCGCCTTTTCTAGGCTGTTGGCAACCGTACCACAAGCCACGGCGGGACTGGCAACACAAGTCGTCGCGCGGGATGGTAGCGTGCGCCCACTGATAGAGGCGGTACCCGGTGCCAGTCCGCGCGCGTCTACTCTCGGTATGTATGACGAAGTGTCCGGGCACAACATTCCCGCGATCTTTACGGAGTGGGCCGGGCAAACCGGGGGTGTATTGCAGGGTGGCCGGCTCGTCCAGGGCCAGATTATGGACCCGCTGTACGTGCTCGGCAGGCCGATAACCGAGGCATATTGGGCTGACGTGCTGGTAGCAGGTGCGCCAACGAGGGTGCTGGTGCAGCTGTTCGAGCGTAGGTCGATTACCTATAATCCTGCCAACCCTCCCCAATGGCAGGTAGAGATGGCGAACGTAGGCCGCGCCTACTACGACTGGCGCTACGGCGGTGCGGCCCCGGAACCGGCTATTTCGGCAGAAGTGACCGGGGATAGCTTACAACTTCGAGGCTGGAATTGGCCCGCTGACACGCCAGTGGCAATTGAGATAAAGCTGGCCGGGGGTACTGGCACTGGCACTCTTGCAGAACCATCCGTGTTCGCCGTCCAGACCGCCCCAGGGGGTACATTCGGTCTGCTCGTTCCTATAGGTGAGGAATTGGAGTCAGCGCTGCTGGCGGGCGCTAACCTCAGTGTTGTCGCTCACCTGGGAGAAAGGCAGGCTGCGCTTCCGCTGGCGGCAAGGATTCCCTCCGGCAGAAGGGCTGTCGAGGGCATGTTGACCTCGATTGTCCAGGGGGCGGGCGGGTATTCGTTGCTGGTAAGGGACCCCAGTCGCGAAGAATGGATGGTGTCTCTCTCACCCGGTTCCCTCACGTCCTACAGTGAGGGTTATCAGGCAACCGGATTGCACTTGTCAGCCGGAGACTTCGTGAGGGTGGAAGGCACCGCACTTGGACACCGTATCAACGCTAGCGCGCTTAGAGTCATGTCGCTGTCGCGGAGCGGGGCTCAAATCGGCTATGAAGTGCAAGGGTCTACAATTCATCTGGTAGGTACCAACTGGCCGCCCTCTCAGACGCTTGTGCTCTCGGTTCGGACCTTCTCGGGCGAGAACAGGGTGCAACTTGGCACAGGGCAGGTAGACAGCCGCGGTAATGTGCATGCCTCCTTTGCTATGCCAAGCCTTCAGACAGGGGAGCAGCCGTTGTGGCTCTTCGCACAGGTCGTGGAGAAAGATAGTTTGCTCGCGCAGGTGGCGGTGCTATATCCGCTTGATGAGCTCGCAGGTGGCACGGCTGGCGTTCCAGGGCTGATCGTGGCGGGCAGCAGTGATGAGCAACTGGGCGGGCTGGGCAACTATTGTCACGGTGGGAAATGCGCTGAGGCTCTTGGAGTGCCCGTGCCCGGTGCGCCGATTCCCGTGGGCGAGGGTGAGGTGCTGGCATTGCGGTCGCAACTCATGTCCAATCCCGATCTTGGCCCTGCGCCTGAACGCTTTGCGGCGCAACTCTACGCACAACCCGCTGAAGCTTCCATCGAAGGCGCGGTAATAGGGGGCACCTATTACTTCAGCCCGCAATCTCTACCAATATTCTCGACCGGTGATGCGCCAGGGATGCCATTCAGTGTGCCACTACCCGTCACAGTGCCCGCCGGCAAGTACATCTTGCTGGTGAACGTCGTTTGGCCGGCTAGGGAAGGAGAGCGTGAGGAGGGGACCTACGGCTTCGTGCTAGATGTAGGTGCGAGGGGGAGTCCCTAGCACACCTCCAGGGGTTTGCGCCTACTGAATTGCAGGATCGCTTCGTGTCAGAGGACTGAGAACCAGGCCGGCCGCTTCAACAGGCAAAGCGCTCTACTATCGCCACCAGATCGTCCACGTCGAAGGGCTTGGCGAGGTAGGCGTTGGCCTGTATAGTCTCGGCCCAGTTCTTTGGGTCGCTAGCTGCCGTCATGACGACGATGGGCACCAGTGGATGTGTGCTTTTCACTTTAGTAGCAAACGACCACCCGTCAACTCCCGGCATTCGCATGTCCAGGAGCACCAGGGCGGGATTTACATCGAGCACTTTCAGAAGTCCCTCATATCCACCGGCTGCGCACTCCACCTCGTAGCCTGCATCTTCCAGGACTTCACAGATTACTTCCCTGATAACGGTATCGTCTTCAACTATCAGTATGGGGCCTCGCGGGGTGAGCTTATGCTCTGATTGGTATGGTGAATCAGAGATCTGCATGGCTGGCATCTTCGATATCGTGTGCATGGTTACCCTACCTAACTAAGCGAGTCCGAGTGTTTGAAACCAGCATAAGTCTGTTGGTAGTAAAAGGGAATCCACCACCAGTAGGGCAGTGTGAGGACAGAGGTACTATCCGGGGACTGGTCCGCGCTAACATTGGGGCCAGCAGGGTGTGCGTGGTGTTGTGCGACACGCTGCTCTAACTGTATATAGCTGGAGGGGCACCATACATAGTGCCCCTCCAATAATCCCCTTTGTTTGTCGTCGCCCCCTTTACTCCTTCGGCTTGAGGTACTCATTGAACCAACCGGCGATGTGTTGCAACCGTTCGACCCGGAGGGTGGGTTTGCCGCTGCGGGAGATGTCGTGCCCGCCGGAGGGGAAGCGCACCATCTTCACGTCGCGCTTGAGCACTTTGAGGGCCGTGTACATCTGGTCGGCCTGCTCGATGTTGCAGCGCAGGTCGTCGGCGGCGTGGGTGATGAGCAGGGGCGTGTGCATCTCGTGAGCGTAGGTCACGGGTGAGCGCTCGATGTAGAGTTGCGTGCGCTTGTATGGGTCGCCCTCCATCTCGAAGTTCCACAGCCGCCATGTGAAGTCCCCACTGCCCCAGGCGCTGTGCAGGTTGGATACCATGCGGCTCGCCACCGCCGCCTTGAACCGCTGCGTGTGCCCTATTATCCAGCCCGTCATGTAGCCGCCGTACGAGCCGCCCATCACGCCCAGCCTCTCCTCGTCTATGAAACCCATGCCAATTACGTGGTCCACGCAGGCCATGATGTCTTCGTAGTCTACCCCGCCCCAATCGCTGATGATGGCGTCGGAGAAGTCCTGGCCATAGCCCTGGCTACCCCTGGGGTTGGTATAAAGCACGACATATCCCCTGGCAGCCAGAATCTGGAATTCGTGGAAGTAGGGGTAGCCGTAAGCTGTATGGGGTCCGCCGTGTATCTCCACCACTAGCGGGTACTTCTGCGCCGGGTCAAAGCCGGGTGGGCGCAGAATCCAACCTTCCACCTTGACGCCGGGCGCGGTCTCAAACTCGAACTGCTCCGGCTCGGCTATCCGCAACTGCGGGACAACGTCGGCGTTTACGTCCGTCAGCCGCTTTTCCTCGCCGGTGGAAGCCGCGTAGTAGAGGTCGTTGGGCGTGGCCCAGTTGCTCGCTACGAACACCAGGCCCTCGGGTGCGACCGAGAAATTGAGCACCTCGCGGTTGCCACCCACCGCCTGCGTAACCTCGCCGCCTGAGGTGGGCACCGAGTAGACCTGGCACGCGCCCCCATTCGTAACCATGAAGTACGCCACCGAACCGTCCTGGCTCAACCGGGGGCGTATCTCGCCGGCAGCCGAGCGCAGATCGGAATTGATGATGTTGGCCGCCGAACGGTCGAAACCCTCAGTCAGGCGGTTCTTCATACCCGCCGTGCTGATGGTCCAGACCTGCACGTTGGTTGAGAAGGCCGCTTCCTGAATGCGGCTGTGGGCGAACACCACGAAGCCGCTACCGTCGCTCAGCCACTCCATGTTATTGATGGCGCAGTCGTGGTCCGTCACGCGCCTCTGCTCGCCCGGCATGCCCCCCTCATCAATGGGCATCACAAAGATGTCCTGGATGTTGAAGTAATCGGCGTCGGGCTCCTGGTTGGCAATGTATGCCAGTTCTTTGCCGTCCGGCGACCAGCGCGGGGTGGCGGCGTTCCAATCGCCTTCGGTAAGCTGCCTGGAAGTGCCACCCTTGCTCGGCACAATGAACAAGTGCTGCCGACGCTCCAACAGGCCCGCGCCGTCAGCCTTGAAGTGCACCCAGGTGATTTCTTTGGCGTGGTCGCCCTTGTCCTCGGCCCCGGCCTCCTCGTCGCTATCCTCCTCCCACTCTCCAGCGGGGAGGATGGCACCGGGCAATCCTTCTTCGCCCGTGTAGCCTGGTTCTCTCGCGTCGCTGTCGTGGCCCGAACTCTTCTCCGCCTTTTCGGACTTACCTTCCGCGGCTCGCCGCTTGTCCGCCTCGTTGTCCACGGGCGCGACAAAGACGATCCACTTACCGTCCGGCGACCACGCGAGGTCGGTCACCGGGTGCTTGCTCTTTGTAAGCCGCCGAGCTTCGCCGCCACGCGCGCTGATGACCCACGCCTGGGGCTTTCCCGACCGGGTGGAGATGAAGGCCAACTGCTCGCCGTCGGGCGACCACCTGGGGAGATAATCGCGCTTGTCGCTCCCGGTGAACTTCGCAGGCTCACGGCTACCGTCGAGAGTTAGCAGCCAGATGTTGGAGGCGTAATCGTTTTGCTTCTTGCGAAGGCGGGTCTGGACGTAGGCAACCATGTTGCCATCGGGGGATACCTGGGGATCGGCAAGCAATCTGAAGCGGTAAAGGTCCTCGATTTCGACCTTGCATGTGCCGGACTTGCTTGCGTCCCTAACGTCGTCTGGTGCCAAAGCTACACTCCTTTAGCGTAGAATGGCACAGTATAACATAAGACAATTATCTTAGTGGACGATAGACGATAGACGATAGGAGACCTGCTATCGTCCATCGTCTATCGTCTATCGTCCACTAGCGCAAGCAGTCGAGCACGCTTGCCAACAGGGCCATGCGGATGTAGAGGCCGTTTTGGACCTGGCGGAAGTAGTAGGCGCGGTCGTCGCTGTCTACTTGCTCGGGGATTTCATTGACACGGGGGAGGGGGTGCATGACGATCATGTCCTGGCGGGCCTGGCTGAGCATCATGGGGTCAACCACGTAGGTGTCGCGGGCGGCGAGGTACTCCTGGGCGGCGTTGAGGTCGGCCAGGGGGCGCAAGGTGTCGCGGCGGGCGGCGTCGAGGGCTTCCTGGGGCAGGCCGTATATCTTGGCAGAGAGGTCTTCCATCTGCTGCGCGACGAAGCGTTCCCGCTGCACCCTGGTGACGTAGAGCACGTCCACATGCTGTATGGCCTCTTGCAGGTCCTGCGTCTCGGTGACCGGCATCTCGCGCGAGCGGGCGAACTCAATGTACTCCGGCGGCATGGAGAGGCTATCAGGGGCAATGCACACGACGTTGACGTGGCAGCGGTCGATAGCCAGCAGCTTGATGAGGGAATGGACTGTACGGCCATTGCGCAGGTCGCCCACGAAGCCGATGGTCAGCCCATCTATGTCGCTGCCGAAGCGGTCCTTGATCGTGTAGAGGTCGAGCAGAGCCTGCGTGGGGTGCTCGCCTATACCATCGCCTGCGTTGATGATGGGGGCGGGGCTGTGCATGGCGAGGCGCAGGGCATCGGAGGCGGCGGCGGCTTCGCGTGCGGCTCCACGCTGGGGGTGGCGCAGCACTATGGCGTCGGAGTAGCACGCGATCGTCTTGATAGTGTCGTGCAGGCTCTCGCCCTTGGTCACGGAGGAATAGTGCACGCCGCCCGCCGTCGTGATGACCCGCCCGCCTAGCCTCTGAGTGGCGGCCTGGAACGACAGGTCGGTGCGGGTGGACGCTTCGTAGAAAACATTCGCCACGATTTTGTTCGCCATCAGCGGCTCTACTCGCCCCTCGGCCACCTGCCGGTCCATCTGCTGCGCCAGGGCGAATAACGCCTCCAGCGTCTCAGGGTTAAACTGCTCTACAGTGAGGATGTGCTGGAACGCCAGGCTCTTGAGCGCCCCCTCCGTTGCCGAGTAAGTAGCCGCCATTGTGTGTCTCCTAGCGTGTTGCGGTCGTTGGGTGTTGCCATGTCTGAACGCCGGTAGGATTATAGCACGGCCCTGAGTGGGCGGCAAAAGGTGGAAAAGAAAAAGAACGGGGCACTCAACTGAGTGCCCCGTTCCCATACCATGCCGCTTGTCTACTAGACGGTCCGGTTGGTGTTGTCGTCGTAGGTGGAACCTGTGGTGCCGCTGGTTCCGTAGCCGGAAGTGCCCGTACCGCTGTTGTAAGCGGTCCCGCGGCCACCCTCGATGTCTTCCTCAACGTTCTCACCGGCACCGGCACCCACGCCGCCACCGATAGCAGCGCCAGCGGCAGCACCAATTGGTCCGCCAATCGCGCCACCGACGATACCGCCACCGATTGCGCCTGCCGCGCCACCCGTGCCCGCGCCCGCGTTGTCGTGGTCGCCTTCGGCAGCATTAGCCGCACCGGCACCACCGGCAGCACCCAGGCCCGCGCCTACTGCAGCGCCCACCGGGCCACCGACGAGGCCGCCCACGATGCCGCCGCCTACAGCACCGGCACCAGCGCCGAGGCCTTCATTGGTCTTGTCGTCGCCTCGGTCCGAGTAAGTGGTGTCGCTTGCATAGGAGGTGGTACCACGACCTGCGTCGTAGTCTCCGCCTGTCTCGCCTTCCACCGCGTCGCTGGTTGCCTTACCGGCAGCACCGCCGACCGCCGCACCAATCGCAGCGCCGGCCGCCATGCCCACGGGGCCGCCAATAGCGCCCAGGGCCGCACCGGTTGCAGCACCCGCGCCACCACCTGCGGTCGCGCCAACCTCATCACCTGCATCGTCGCCCTTCGCCGCGCCGCCGGCAGCCGCACCTGTCGCGCCGCCTATCGCAGCACCCAGGCCCACGCCTAGAGGACCGGCAACTACAGCGCCGATACCAGCGCCAACCGCAGCCCCAGCAAGACCGCCGGACGCCTCAGCGCCTACACCACCGTCGTCATCGCCACGAGCACGCATGTTCGCGCCACTCTGGTTGAGTATGTCCTCGTTGCCGCCGGGAACGGTTCTGATTTCGTTCGCGCCACTCTGGTTGAGTATATCGTCGTCAGTCGTGACGGTAGTTGTGCCATAGCGGAAGTTCTCATCGCCATAGTTGGCCGCATCGCCGCGTACGTCGCGCGCGCCGTACTGGTTCAATACGGACTGAGCCGCAGCCGCCTGGCCGTCGGGCACAGTGGCCGTGACTAGGACGCCGCCGCGGGCCACGCCAGTCTCGTACAATGTGGCCTCTTCTTCGGGCACGCCTGCGTCAACCAGGGCACCAACCAGGCCGCCCGCCGCAGCGCCAATACCGGCACCCGCCAGCGTTGTCGCCAGGGGACCACCTGCGGCGATAGGGCCAATGCCGGGGATAGTGAGCGCGCCGACGCCTACGAGCAGACCCGCGAGTCCGCCAAGCAGGCCGCCGCCTACCGCACCCGTGACCGCGCCACCCGCGCCGCCGTCGCCATCCGTTGTTACTGTGGTGGTCTCGGTGCCACCATCGCCAGCGCGCATCGCGACGCTGATGTCTTCCGTGGGGATGTTCATGGTGCGAAGCTGCTCTACAGCCGACTGCGCGCTATCTCTTGAGTCAAACAATCCAACTACTGTAGCCATTTGTGTGTGACCTCCTAATGAATGTCCAAAGTACCCGTTTGCGTTCGTCGTCCACCCGTGTTACACGCGCCTCACGTACACGGTGGCATGTTTACAGGAGCAATAGCTGTGCCAGCGGCAGTAATTTGGGCATAGGCCATTAGTACTATGCTACCTGCCCCGCGCCACACCCGGTAGCTCGCTAAGTCGCCTGCGCGGCCTAGGATGGCCCACGCCCACGCGGCCATACCGCCTGGGCAATAGCCCTCGCTTCGGCGTGCGCGGGAAGGCCACGCTGAGCACGTCGTCCATCGTATCCGCGGTGACGATTTGCAGGTCCTCCAGCAGCTCCGGCTGTATCTCGTCCAGGTCGCGCCGGTTCTGCGTGGGGAGCACGATCTTGCGCACCCCCGCCCTCCGCGCAGCCAGCACTTTCTCCTTGATGCCGCCCACAGGCAGGACCCGCCCGCGCAAGGTTATCTCCCCGGTCATGGCTAGCTCGCTGGATACGGGCGTTTTGGTCAGCAGGGACACTAGGGCCGTCGCGAGAGCTATACCGGCTGAGGGGCCGTCCTTGGCGACCGAGCCGGAAGGGATATGCAGGTGGATGTCGTGCCGGTCGTAAAAGGTAGGGTCGATACCAAGCTCCTCGGCGTGTGCGCGCACCCAGGAGAGGGCGGTCTGGGCCGACTCGCGCATGACTTCGCCCAACTGCCCGGTGATCGTGAGCGTCTTGCCGCCGGGCATGAGCAGCGCCTCGATGTGCATGATGTCGCCGCCTACGGGCGTCCAGAACATCCCGGTGACCACCCCCGGCTCGTCGGTGGCGGAAGGCTCCTCGGGCAGGTAGCGGGGCGTACCAAGCACTTCAGCGATGAAGTCGGCGTCGGCCACCAGGGACCGGTGCCGCGTGCCGTGTTCGGCTATGGTCGTGGCGACCCGGCGGCAGACGGTGGCGATCTCGCGCTCCAACTGGCGGACACCCGCCTCCTGCGTGTAGCTCCTGATGATTTCCAGCACCGCCTCAGTCTGCCAGCGCACGTCCTGCTCCGTGAGCGCGTGCCACTCCATTTGCCTGGGTATGAGATGGCGCACGGCTATCTCGCGCTTCTCCTCCTCTGTGTAGCCGGAGATGCGGATCACTTCCAGGCGGTCGCGCAGGGCTTCGGGCACGGGGTCCATGCTGTTGGCGGTGGCGACGAAGAAGAGGCAAGAGATGTCGAACGGCACCTCAACATAGTGGTCCACGAACTCGCGCTGCTGCTCCGGGTCCAGTACATCTAATAGGGCCGCCGTGGGGTCGCCGCCCGCGGAAGCCTTCGTCGCCAGCTTGTCCAATTCGTCCAGCATCATCACGGGCTGCGCGCTGCCCACCCTTGCCAGCGACTGCACGATGCGGCCCGGCATCGCACCAAGGTACGTACGGCGGTGCCCCCTGACCTCGGCCTCGTCGCTCACCCCGCCCAGCGAAATGCGCACGAATGGCCTGTTCAGCGCCTCTGCTATCGAGCGACCCAGGGAGGTCTTACCAACGCCCGGCGGGCCCACCAGGCAGAGCACCGGCTGACGCGGCCCGTCGGATATCTGGCTATCGAGGCAATCGTCTCCATCCTTGGTACGCTGCTTCCTGAGCTTGCGCACCGCCAGGTACTCTATGATGCGGGCTTTTACCTCTTGCAGGCCGAAGTGGTCCCGGTCCAGTATGCCACGTGCTCGGTCAAGCTCGAAGTCGGGCTCCTCGTCCACCCGCCACGGCATGTCGGCCAGCCACTGCAAATAAGTGCGGATCATGTTGTAGTCGGGCGAGCTTGGGGTGAGGAGGCTGAGGCGCTCAAGCTCCCGTTCCGCCTGCCTTCCGGCATGGGGAGGTAGCCCCGCCGAAGCAATACGCTGCTCCAGGTCGGCCCTGTCAACGGCTGCCTGGTTGAGACCATAGGGACGTGGGGTCTCCGGCGCGGGTGAGGCCTGGGTCCCGTTCCCAGTATCACCGTCACCTGCCGCGTGCGTGGATTTCAGATCAAGTACCTTGTGCAGGTAGAGCAGCAGTTGCGACAGCTTGAGGTGCGCCCCTTCCGCCTCCAATATGGCCTGTTTCGCCTGCGCGGAGATGGGGATGGTAGCGGCCACAAGGTACGCGAGGTCGAGGGGCTCGGTGGTCTCTTCAAGTATAGGAAGTAGTTGCTGCTCGGCGGGAGAGCCTGCGAGTACGGCGGCGTAGGCGCGCCTGGTCTGCTCGAACAGGTTAGCCACACCCTCAGCCTGCGTCTGCTCCTCCGGTAGGCCCTCCACGAATGCGGCGGCGTACGGCTCGTACTGGACGATGCGGCGCAGTACCACGCGCTCCAGCCCCTCCGCCTGGAACTCAAGCAGGTCGTCGGGACCGGGATGCAGGTCAGACATACGGGCCAGCGTGCCCACGGGGTACAGGTCCGTGCCGGTGGGGCTGTCGTCGGCGTCTTCCCGCTGCAGGAACATAGCGACATACCCGCCCGACTCCTGCGCCGCAGCCGCCACCTGCTGGGCGTGCTCTCCGCTTAACGCCAGGGGATAGACGGATCTTGGATAAATTACGTTGTCGCTGAGTGGAAGAAGTGGAACTTTTCTGGACGATGCCTGGTTATTGTTGCCTTCGGGGTTTGCGGTTCCACGTTGGGGAGCAGTCACCGGACCAAGCTGGTCCCTCTCCGGCGTGGGCGATGCCATCTGGTTCACCTCATTTCTAGTGGGTGTGATCCACCGTATGAGGCCAGGCTTATGTCAGTGGGTCGAGGCAAGTTGGCGCCCGGCCACTTGGTCGTCGGCGCTGTAATGTGCAACTAGTGTGCCACTGGGGACGATAGACGATAGACCATGGGCGATAGGAGACGGAAACGCAAAGACGCAAAGGACGCAAAGGACGCGCAAAGAGGATGATGGTTTGGTTCTTAGTACCCACTAACTACTCCTCCATCATCTATCGTCCATCGTCCATCGTCCATCGTTCGCAGCAGCGAGCGCAACGTCTGGATGTGCCCCCGGTGCTCGGCTTCGTGTTCGATGAGGTGGTAGAGGACCCATTCGGGGGTGACGTCGTATTGGCGGGGGAAGTGCCTGGGGCGGCGGAAACCCTCGAGGGTCATTGCCTTGAACTCTTCCAATAGCGCACTGCGTATTGTTGCGAGTCGCTGTAGGTGCTCTTCTAGTGGAATGCCCTGTATTGCAGAAAGATGGCTCTCCGAGTCGCGGGCAGCGAGGGGGAAGAGAGCCTCGATATGAGGAGGGATGGGGCGGTTGTCGAGTGCTTCGACGTAGAGCCAGTCGGCCTCGATGAGGGCTATATGGTAGAGCAGCACGCCGATTGAGTTGTCAGCGCCGGGTGGTGTCGTGTCGATTTCGGTATCTGTGAGTCCTTCCAGGCTGCGCAGGGTAAGCCCACGGATGTCCTGTAATGCCCACAGCCACCTGCCTATCTCCGGCTCGTAGCCTGCTAGTGGCATTACCCGTAGATCATCAACCTCGTCACTCATTCATTGCTCCTTGTGCCTCGTGCAAGCTCAATTTCTTGAGAAAACACCTGTAGGGGCAGGCCCCCGTGCCTGCCCTTGTTTGAGATTTGTACTTTGCGCGCCGGCCACCAAGGGCTGGCACGGGGGCCTGCCCCTACGTTATGATTAGACTGCTAGACCGCGACGGCTTCTTTTTCGCCTTCCTCTTCTACTATGGCGTCGTCAGCGTATCCCGCGTGACCGTGCCAGAGCAGCTTCATTTCGTTGGAGGTGAGCAGCAGCTCGTCCAGCGTGCCGGAAGCCTCTATCCTGCCGTCCTTGAGCACGATGATGTTGTCGGCCTGGCGGAGGGCGGCCCGGCGGTGCGAGACGACCAGGCACGTGGCCTGCCGGTTCGCAAACAACCGCTCCCACAGCACTCGCTCGGTGTCCACGTCGAGGGCGCTTGAGAGGTCGTCGAAGACCAGTAGCTCAGCGTCGCGCACGAA
Source organism: Chloroflexia bacterium (assembly GCA_034667185.1). Lineage (GTDB taxonomy): Bacteria > Chloroflexota > Chloroflexia > QHBQ01 > JADMIH01 > JADMIH01. The sequence goes on from JAXDKH010000342.1 coordinate 12,314, forward strand.
CATACGGGCGGCTGCGGCGCGCTGCACCTGCCCGCCCGACAGCCTTACCCCCTTGGGGCCGATCAGCGTATCCAGCCCCTTTTCCATCGCGGCTACGTCCCTCTCCATGACGGCGAGGTGGAGCGCGCCCTCTATGTCGACGTGCTCGTGGGGAAGGCCCATGAGGATGTTGTCCCTGAGCGTCTCGCTGAAGAGGCGAGGCACCTGAGGTGTGTACGCGCTACGTGGCGGCACCAGGAACGAGGCCGGGTCGTCCACGCGCTCACCATTCCAGACGATTTCACCGCTGTCGAGAGGCACCAGCCCCAGCAGGGCCTTCAGCACAGTGGTCTTGCCCGAACCGATGCGCCCGGTTATCACGGTAAACGAACCGCGTTCCACCGTGAAGCCGACATCCTCGATACCGCGCTGGCTGCCGGGGTACTTGTAGCTCAGGCCGCGCACTTCGAGGGAGTCCAGGGTGTGCTGGGCCGTCTTGGGTGTGAACTCCGGGGCGGGCGCGTCATGCTGGAAGTATATAGGGCCGCCCGTAACCAGGTCCTCTGCCTTCGTGCCTTCCAGCACCGAGCCCATGCGCTCGACCGACACGCCTGTCTGCTTGTACTTGGCCCACAGCCTGCCTATCCAGCGCGGGACTGAGGTAACCATGACCAGGTAGCTCACGAAGAGCGCGAAGTCGCCCACGGTGAAGTGACCCGCTCGAAACGACTCGGCGGCCACGATCACGATGAGGCCGGTCCCTATGTTGATGGTGTTGGCGTTGAACGAGTCGATTAGCTGCGTGAGCAGGCTGTCCATAAGGGCAGCTTTTCGACGCTTCTCGTTCAGCACGCGCAGGTGAGCCAGTACGTCCTGTTCCGCAGAGGCAACCTTGATGGCCTGGATGCCGCCGAACATCTCACCGATGGCCCCCGTTACGCGGGCGGTGGCCTCCCGGTTCAGCTTGCGGTACTTCCTGAGCAGCGCGCTCATCGCGTTGGCCGCGATGATCACGACCACCAGGGGCAGCAGCACCAGGGCAGTAATGACCCAGTTGATGGAGAACATGATGCCGAGCGCCACGAGTGTCACCAGGCCCTGCCCGGTGGAGTCGAACCAGTTGTCGATGTACATAAGCACGTGCTCGACATCGTCGCGAAAGCGGTTGACCATCTCGCCGGGGGCTTCTTTGAGCACCCTGGCGCCGGGGCCGCTCACTAGCCACTGCATCATGTTCTTTCGCAGTAGCGCGTGCCCGGAGTACCAGAATACCGACCACTGGTCGATGCCGAGCCACAGCGCACTCATGCTGATTACCCCTACAACCACGCTCAGGGCGAGCAGGGTCCAGATGGTCAGTCCTGCCTGTGCGCCGCTGCTGAGAGCATCGAAAAAGGCCTTCATAATGAGGCCGGTTATTATCGGTATGCCGAAGAACACGGTCCAGACGACCGTGTTCAGCATATAGAGTCCGAACCGGAAGCCGATTACGCTTCCCATGACTCGCCAGGTTTTCACGCCAGTACCTCCTCCAGGCCCGTCCTCAGCAGTTGGCTGAAGCGCGACCGGGGATCGTTAGCCAGTTCAAGGCGGGGGCCGTGTTCCAGCACCCTGCCGTCCTCAAGTACCATAATTTCGTCGGCCCGCTGCACGGTGGCAAGCCGGTGCGCGATGATGATGCCCGTGCGGCCCCGCAACAGCCTATCGACTGCCCTCTCGATCAGCCTCTCCGTTGCGGGGTCGAGCCGGGATGAGGCCTCGTCCAGCACCACCACGCCGGGATCACGCAGGAAGATGCGAGCGAAAGCCAGCAGTTGCGCCTCACCCGCCGACAGGCTTCCGCCTCCGGGGCCCAGCACTGTATCAAGCCCCTCGGGCAGTGCGTTGTACCAGTCCGACAGGCCAAGCTCGTGGACCACCTGCATTATCTTCGCGTCCGGTATCGTGGCATCGAACATCGTCAGGTTCTCGCGCAGAGTAGCGTTGAAAAGCTGGACATCCTGCGTTACGAAGCCTACTGCGTGGCGCAACTGGTGCAACTTTGCGTCGCATATGTCCGCGCCACCTAGGGTGACTTCGCCCTGTGCCGGGTCGTACAGGCGGAGAAGTAGGCGCGCCAGCGTAGTCTTGCCGCTGCCGGTGCGTCCCAGGAGGCCGAGCACAGTGCCGGGCTTCAGGTCCATCGACACGCCGTGCATGACCATTTCTTCCTCGCCGTAGCCGAACGATACGTCATCAAAGCCCACCGCGAGCGGCCCCATGGGAAACTCGGTCCCTTTGCCGTCTACGATCACGACAGGCATGGCAAGCAGCTCTTGCACGCGCACGAGGCCCGCGCCCGCCTTTTGCAGGTCCTTCAACTGGTCGGTTATATCTCCCAGCGGTTGGTCGAGCATAATCGTGTACTGGAAGATGAGAAAGACGGTGCTGAAATGGATGTCGCCTGAGAGGAAGAGCCAAGCGCCAACGCCCACCGCCGCTATGTGGCCGAGGGTGAAGAGGCCCACGAAGGTGCTCCACATGGTGCCGTCTGCCCGCCAGGCGCGCCGCCCGCTCGTGTAGAGTGTGCGCATGGCCTTGTAGAGGCCCTGCATCACATGACCGCCCGCACCGTTGGCGCGGATGTCGTTCAGGCCGGAAAGTCGCTCCTCGATGAAGCCGAACAGCCCGCTTGCCGCTTCCCGCTCGTCCCGGTGTGGTGGAATCGCGAAGCCGTTCATCTTCCACATGGCGAACAGCATGAGCGCCACGAAGAGACCCAGGGCCACAGCGATGCGCCAGTCCTGGAAGAAAAGCACTACAATCACGCCAAGCATCAGCAGTATGTTGCCGAACACCTTGATCACGAAAGTCGAGAAGAAGTTGGACATGGCGCTGACGTCACCGTCGATGCGCTCGATCATCTCGCCGGGGGTGTGCGTCTTGTGGAAGGGCATATCGAGCCGCAGGCAGTGCAGAGCCAGGTCTACTCGCAAACGATTGGTAGCATTCCAACCTATGCTCTCGCCCAGGTATGTAGCCACAACAGATAGCGCCTGGCTGGCAAGGGCGATACTGACGAAGAGCACGCCCATGCCCACCAGGCCTTCTAGCTGCGCCCGGTTGGTGGCACCGTCAATAAAGTCTCTCAGGATAAGCGGGTTCCAAAGTTGCAACCCGATGTTGGCAAAAAGCACCAATGCCAGCACCAGCACCAAGGGCAATTGAGTCCGCAGGTACTTGCCAAGGAACTGGCTGTATTGTTTCAGTGGGATTTTCATAGTGGTTAGTGGTCAGTGGTTAGTGGTTAGTGGTCAGTGGTTAGTAGTTAGTAGTTAGTAGAAGCTCTTTGCTAGCCACTAACCACTGACCACTAACCACTAACCGCTCCTAGTTCCCAAGGTACCTGTTCAGCACCTCGATTGATTTTTCAAGGAAGCGGGGCACCCAGGGCAGGAGGAAGGGGTCCTCCCAGCTCAGGATGTTGTTCACCAGGTCCATCCGCCGGGCGACCATGAAGGTGTTGATCAGTCCTTCATGCGACTCGGATAGCGGGCGTACCTCGCGGTAGCCCTGCAGGAAGGCAGCTTGCAGAGCCGGGTAGTCCTCGCGGGACTTCAGCTCCGATAGTGTGATCGCGATGTCGTACAGGTAGTAGCCCCAGCCGCAGTCGCTGAAGTCGATAGCACCCACCTGGTCGCCGTGGAACAGATAGCTGCGATTGTGCAGGTCGGCGTGGATCAGGCCGAACACCTCGCGGCTCTCGCCCAGGCGCTTCATCGTCCTGCTCACGCGCTCGGCGGCTGCCTCGAACAGCTTCAACTCGTCGCGGCTGAAGTAGCGGCCTGCATCCGGCATGTGCAGCACGGAGTCCGCGCCGAACAGCCTGTTGCGGTCCCAACGCGGGCGCTGGAAGCCGGAGGGTGGAACGAAGCTCTCCGAGTGATTGTGCAGTTCGGCCATGTAGCGGCCGACCTTGACCATCAACTCGGCGTCCAGCGCCGAGTCGAGCGACATACCTTCCACCCAGCGGAGCAGCACAACGCTTGCGCCATCTGCAGGGGAGGCGTTCGCCGTTGCCACCAGCGAACCATCGCTGGTGGGCACCGGCTCGGGCACGGTCAGGTCAGTGTCGCGTAAGAGGGCCGCCAGCCAGATTAGCTCCGACTTAGTGGCCGCCGCGTGCCCTGTAGAGACGCGGAGCACGAACCTGCGCCCGCATACCTTCCCCAGGTAGGGGTGGCGGTTGAAGCTCTCGGCTCCAGGTACGTCGACGCGGAAGACCGTGTTGTCCGCGTCACTGAGTAGCGTCAGCTCAGCCCCGGCCAGGCAGTACTGTTCGAGGGCCGCGGTCGCAAGCTCCCTGTGCTGCGCTAACTTCCGGTTGCGATTAGCTGTGCCGTGTTCTGCTACGTGGTTCAACTCTCTTACCTCACGTAATGTGCCCGTGAGTAGTACACGGGGGTTAAGAAACGAAAAGCCGTGGGTCTCTTCTGACTCACGGCTTTGGCAGTTACGGGGGTAGAACGTTAAGTGTAGCTGCGCAAGGAACAAAAAAGCCGTGAGCCATTCGTTTGGAGGCCCACGACCAGTCGGTTCATTTTCGCTGCAAACCTATCTGGAAATGGGCAGACTCCTCCCGCCGACGAACATGCCGAGCGGTGCGTTGATGCGGTAGGTGTTGTTAGCCATTATCGTAGAGACTTCTCCTGTAGATAGGATTTGCCGAAGTTGGGGCCAGTATATCAGCCACTCTCCACCTTGTCAATACATCTCAAGACCTAGTTCGGGGAATGGACGATGGACGATGGACGATGGACGATGGACGATGGGCGATAACAGGAGACGGAACCGCCAAGACGCCAAGGTCGCCAAGTACCCGCCAAGGATGATTAGGGTCTGGCCCTACTAACCACTAACCACTAACCACTAACCACTAACCACTAACCACTATTCCCATCGTCCATCGTCTCTCGTCCATAGTCCCTTCATGGCACAGTTCTTGCCCTTCGTGCTCCCGGTGGACAACTACAAACCAGGGTCCCGCACACTCTTTTGACGACCTTTTCATCTTCGATTCAGGTGGTTTTCACATGGACATCTCCCTCGATCTCATCCAGGAACAGTCTGCCAGGGTTTCCCCTACACTCATCGCAGTCAATCACGTCCTAGCCCTCTCTTCACAAGAATTACAGAACCTTATCAAGCAGGAGGCGGAGGAAAATCCCGCCTTTGACATAGTGGAGCACCACACCTGCACCATCTGTGGTGAGGTGCTCAAGAACGGTGTCTGCCTCAATTGCATCCGCAATACTTCCGCTACCTCGACGCCCCAGGCCAGCAACCCCGACGATTTCGGCTACGGCTCCACGACCTACAGGGACGAAGAGATAGATAACCCCTCCTACTCGCCCATGGGCGACGACGAGGAGTTTGACCCGGTGTCCCTGGTGGCCGCCGAGCCGACCATGCGCGAGCGTCTCATGCTCGACCTGCGTTCCGCCCTTCCCCCAAACGAGTTCGATATAGCCGAGTACATCCTGGGCAATCTGGACGACAAGGGTTTCCTGGCCGTATCGGTTGACACGCTGGCTGAAGAACTGAATGCTCCGATGGAGCAAGTAGAGCGCATCCTCGGCGTAGTCCAGCGGCTCGGCCCTCCAGGCATTTGCGCCCGCGACCCGCGCGAGTGCCTGCTGCTCCAACTGGAGCAGATGGAGTTGGATGGCGAGCAGGTCCCGCCTCACGTTCGCGACATCCTTGAGAGCTATTTCATCGAGCTTGGGGAGCACAAGTACGTGCAAATCGC
>JAXDKH010000343.1:0-7568 GCA_034667185.1 Chloroflexia bacterium
CTGGCAAATGGAAAGCACTATTTTCATGCTGACAGCCTATGCCAAGAGCGATCAGGAAGATTTGAGCGCAGTTGAGAAGCAGCAGATGAAGACTTTAGTAGCTTCATTGAAGAAGGAATTCAAGGAGTAACAATATGCCGGAGAAGACTCTCGGCCAGGAAATAATCGAGGCGCTGGAAGAAGTTGTAGCCTATCAGAAAGGCTCGATAAATCTTGAGGAGCGCATCGTCAACGTCGCCCCCAAGTCTGTGGACGTTGCCGCTATTCGCCACCGCCTGGGACTGTCGCAACGAGATTTTGCTGACCGCTATGGGTTCAGTGTGCGCGCCGTGCAAGAGTGGGAGCAGAACCGACGCGTACCGGAGCGTAGCGCGCGCATATTGCTTAAGGTTATTGAGAAGAGTCCGGGAGTCGTGGAAGACGTGCTGGAGAGCGCCTAGCGCGACATTGAGCCTGGTACTTCTTATCTTGGTCTCCTGGCTGCTATCACAGAACGCTTGACGGCCTTATGGAAGTGCTATAAACTGACCATGCTGGTAATGTGGGCATACGTTGTGCGTTAATCCTTAATATTGTAGGTTGTGCGGGCGTGGCATACACACCGCGCTAATTGTGACGCTGTTCCGGTGTGCCAGTACCAAAACGCGACGACGCGATAGCTTGGAGGAACCGTTGGTCCAGACCCTTGAGCGCCCAGAGACAGACGAGCGCGCTCCCGCTAGTGATAACCTCGTGCCGGGCAAGATTTCGCTGGTGCTGCCCGCCCATAACGAAGAGCCGAACATACGGGCGGTCGTTGAAGAGGCCGCCGAAGTGCTCCCCACCGCTTTCTCGGACTACGAAGTGATTGTCGTCAACGATGGCTCGAAGGACCTCACCCTCGAAATCGCGGAGGCTCTCACCCAGGAGAACCCGCACGTGCGCGTCGTGAACCACCCGGTGAACCGAGGGTATGGCGCCGCCCTGACCAGTGGCTTCAACGCCGCCACCGGCGACTACATCATGTTCATGGACTCGGACCGGCAGTTCGATATCAACGACATCCACCGCCTCACGCCCCACGTGCAGGAGTACGACATCGTGGCGGGCTACCGCATCAAGCGCAACGACCCGGCCCACCGCCTGCTCAACGCTGCGATATTTGGCATGGCCGTGCGCCTGATGTTCGACATACGCGTGCGCGACATCGACTGTGCCTTCAAGGTGATGCACTCCGACGTGCTGAAGGGCATCAACCTGGAGTCGCCGGGTGCGCTCATCAACACCGAAATACTGGCGAAGGCCAAAGTCCAGGGCTGCACGCTCACCCAGGTTGGCGTCTACCACTACGCTCGCCAGGCCGGCGAACAGTCGGGGGCTAATTTGAAGGTGGTGCTGCGCGCCTTCCGCGAGATCATCCGCCTCTGGTGGCGCATGCGCACCTACTCCCCCCCGAGTGGGGAAGTCGTGGAGCCGCCGCCCACGTGGAGGGGGTTCGCCCTGTTTGGCAGCGCGGCTGCTGTGGGCTTGCTGTTCTTGCGGGGGTTGTTCCGGCTATTCAGGAAGTAAGCTTGTACAAGAAGGATCAGGCAGTCGATACCGTGATTACTAAGGTATCGGCTGCTTGCATTAAGGAGCCTGTTTGAAATGCACGGAACCACGGACCAACCTGGAGTATCGGCTGCTGAGCACGCTTTCCACGACCATACCAACTCACATGAATGGTACCGCCGCGCCCTCGATGTCTTCCCCAGTGGGGTTACGCATGACAACCGCTTTTTCGGCGAGGTGGAGCCTATCTACATTGACCGGGCGCAAGGCTCGCGCAAGTGGGACGTGGACGGCAACGAGTACATCGACTACTGGATGGGGCATGGCGCGCTGCTGCTGGGGCACAGTCACCCGGCTATCGTGGAGGCGGTGCAGGCGCAGATTACCAGGGGCACCCACTACGGCGGCTCGCATCCGCTGGAGGTGGAGTGGGGCGAGCTTATCAAGGCGATGGTGCCCTCCGCCGAACGGGTGAAGTTTACCGGATCGGGCACGGAAGCCACCATGATGGCCGTGAGGCTGGCCCGCGCCCACACCCGCAGGCAGAAGTTCCTCAAGTTCCAGGGCCACTTCCACGGCTGGTCCGACGCCATGACCGCGGGCTTCCACGCTCCCTTCGACGTGCCCTCCTCGGTGGGCATAGCCGATTCGGTACTGCAAAGCGTGGTTGTGGCCCCCACCGACCTCGCTGAGGTGGAGCGCATCCTCCAGGAGCAGGGCGACGATATTTCCTCGGTCATACTGGAGCCGACCGGGGCCTCATACGGCACTATCCCTCTTCCGTCGGGCTTCCTCCAGGGCCTGCGCGAGCTTACCACCAAATACAACATCGTTCTCATCTTCGACGAGATCGTGACGGGCTTCCGTTACACTCCGGGCGGCGTACAGGAGATGGTGGGCGTGACCCCTGACCTGACGACGCTCGCCAAGGTGGTGGCGGGTGGCCTGCCTGGCGGTGCCGTGGTCGGGTCAGCCGAGGTGATGTCGGCCTTCGAGTTCCGGCCGGGCGATGCCGAGTGGAACCGCTACCGCCGCATCAACCACCCCGGCACCTTCAACGCCAACCCCCTGAGCGCGTGCGCCGGTATCGCCATGCTCAAGATCGCGCAGACCGGCGAGCCCCAGCGCCAGATCGATGACATGGGCCGCCGCCTGGTCACGGAGATGAATAGCGGCCTCGAGCAGCTTGGCATCGAGGGGAGTTGTGTCTACGGCGATGGCCCCATCTGGCACGTGCTCCTGGGCAAAGGCGCTTGCGCCAACAAGGATGGCACCCTGGTGGAAGGCTCGGCGGACGTGCTCACGCTGCGCAAGGCCAACGACGCGAACGTAAAAGCAGCCTTCCAGTCCGGCATGCTCAGCCGGGGAGTGGACCTGCTCTCCGGCCACGCGGGCATCATGTCCACAGCCCACACCGAAGACGACCTGGCCATCACGGCCACGGCCTTCTACGAGACCCTGCGCGAAATGAGAGACGCTAAGCTGGTATAAGGACCGCCCTCCTTTTACGAAATGAAACCCAGCAAACCGCATCACGTTTCACGCTTCACGTTTCAGCCCTCCGACACCGAGGTGCTGGCTCTCACCACGCTGGCGCTGGCTTACAGCAACCTGCTACCCTGGTGGGCTACAAAGCGCGGGTTGAACCCGGAGTCGATGTTCCGGCGGGTGAACACCGGGTTAGTGGTGCTAATGCTCACCTACGCAGCCCGCAGGTCCGGTGGCCTGGAACGCGTAGGTCTTAGGCTGCCTGGTCTGGGGAAGTCGCTTCAGGGCGGCACTTTGATCGGGCTGGCCCTGTCCATCCCGCCACTCATTTTTTTCTACCGGCCCATCCTGCTGGATACGCCACTTGAGTACGGCCCTATCCACGGCATGTCGCGCCGCGAGCTACTACAGGACCTTTTCGTGGGCGTGCCGGTGAAGATCGCCCTGCTGGAGGAACTGCTGTTCAGGGGGCTAATCTTCTCAGCTCTGCGCCGCAACCACTCGCCAGCCTTATCTCTTGCCGGGGCCTCGGCTGCGTTCGCGGGCTGGCACTTCTCCGTGACCTACACCACGGCAGCACAGACCAACCTCGCCACCGCCGCGCGCCTCCCCAGCTTCCTCAAGCCGTTCGTTCAGCCTCTGGCCGTGCTGGGCGGGATGCTCTCCACGGGCCTGGCCGGAGTAGCCTTCGGCCTCGTGCGACAGCGCACCAACAACCTCGCAGGCTCCATAGTAGCCCACTGGCTCGTGGACGGCATCATGATCTACGCCCTCTGGCGCGGCCGCCCCGACCAGACTCCGGTTTGAGCACATTAGACGGAAATCTTCACCCCGGCATTTAGTTGGACTATACTTGAACTGTCTCGACGGTTCCGCCCCGGAACCTTCGCGGCTGTGTTTGCATACTCTATTGTGGAAGTGGTGTTGCCGGTCCTCTTGAGGGAGGAGATGCCCCCTACAAATGGCAGAGGATGACCTAGTCAGGCGGGCGCGCCTGGGCGATCAGGATGCGTTCCGCCAGTTGGTGGAGATTTACGGTATGCTTACCGAGCGTACCGCGCGTGTGCTGCTCGCCGATAGGTCGGACGCCGAAGACGCCGTGCAGGAGGCATGGCTCGACGCCTGGCGCGGGCTCCGGGGCTTCGAGCTTGGCAGGCCCTTTCGCCCGTGGTTGCTCACCGTTGTCGGCAACCGCTGCCGGATGGTTGCCCGGCGGCGCAAGCTGACAAGTGTCCCATTCGATGAAACCCTGTACGACCATCTTGACGGTATTTCAGCCCTCCAGTCCAACCCTTTCGGCGCGATAGAAGCCTACTATGAAGACCTCCAGCAAGCCCTGGAGGCGTTGGATGGCGAGCACAGACGGCTGCTTGCCCTGCGCTTTTTCGCGGACTTGCAACTTGACGAGATAGCCGAGCTACTCAACGTGCCGCTGGGCACCGTAAAATCTCGACTGCACCGCACATTGCAAACTCTGCGCCTGCGCCTCCAGAGTCAGGAGCGCGTGGAAAACGGCAAGATGTAACAAAGAGGGGGTTGCAAGGGGTGCCCCCTGACGAGGTTCTGGGGGTGTACCCAGTTTCCTCTCTCCCCTTTTACGGACCCTTCACAAAAGACTGGCATGAGGCTTAGAGGTAAGAATAGAGGTGGCGGCATGAGCCAGGAAGACATGACCGAAGAAAAGCTGGAACGCCTGCTCCGGGACCATTTCGAGGAAGAATATGGTGAGACCCGGCAGCCCGCCGAGCTATGGCGCGCGCTCCAGCCCAGGCTCGAACGGCACGATAGCCTCGATATGTTGCCCCCTCCGCAGCGTCTCAATACTCTCGGTCCTCCTGCCCTGGCCAGGCCCAGCAAGAGCAAGTCCAACGTCAATGGGGACTGGCTGCCACTCCCAAGGGGCGTAAAACCCACGCGCCTTGGGCGTCGGCCCTCCCTCCTGCCTTTCGCGCTGGTGGCTTGCCTGGTGCTGGGGGTTGTATTGGCTGCTTACCTGCTGGTCAGGGCCAGGGATGAACAACCGGGACCGGACCACGTTGCTCATGTGCCCACCTCCGAAACAACAGTGGCAATAGCTACTCCCACCTTGGGGACTACATCGACGCAGGGCAACCTTATAATCGAAATGGCCTCGAGCGACTGGCTCCTACTGGGCGATGACAGGTACCTGTTCCAGACGCGGATCGACTCCACTGAGACGTATAGCGGTTCTTCCAGCGCGTACTTGACGCCACTCTCTTCCACGTCCTGGGGCGATGCGTACCTGCTCAAGATGATCAACAGGCCTGACCTGGCGGGCAAGCGGGTGCGCTTCTCGGCGTACGTCAAGTCCGAAGGTGTGCGCGACCATGCCGAACTGTGGCTCACCACCACCGACTATCTGCCCAAGTTTGGCCGCTTCGACGGCAAGCTCAACCGCGAGATACAGGGCACCACCGGTTGGGAGCGCTACGAGATCACGGAGGATGTGCCCGCCGGCAGCATCAGCATCTCTTTCGGCCTCAGGTTGGTTGGGCAGGGTAAGGTCTGGATAGATGCGGCAAAGTTGGAGGAGGTAGGCCAGGACGTGCCCGTGCTGACGACACGCAGCCTGGTCAACGGCAGCTTCGAGGGTGGTATTGCCGGCTGGGAAGTCTCCGGAGTGCGTGACAGCGTGGACCTCGACAGTGCGGTGTCTCACGATGGTTCGGCCAGCCTGCGCATGAGGGGGAGCAGATCCACGTCGGGCAAGCAGGTGCCCCAGGTAAAGCAGGCGATACAGCTCAGCGGGTACGCGGGCCGACGCGTGCGCATCACCGCCTACGTGAAGAGTGAGAACGTGTCGAGGTGGGGCACCATCTACGCCGATCTGGAAGAGAGGACCGACAGCAACGCCTCCCGCAGGCTGGCGCACGACGACCTGTACACCAGGCCCGTGCCCTACACCTCCGACTGGAACCAGTACAGCATCGTCATGGACGTGCCGCAGGGGAATATAGTGCTCACGGTGGGCGCATTCGTTGATGGCGGGGGCACGCTATGGGTGGACGATGTACTTATAGAGCAAGTTGGTCAGGAGGTGGCTTTTACTGGAGCACAGATGCTCAACCGGCCAATCAATCTTGACTTCGAGGCGGGCCTGACCACCTGGCTGGCGGATGGCACCTTCCCAAGCGGCTTCGAGATCGGGCTGGACGACAAGGACGTGCATGGCGGCAAGGCGAGTGCGTACGTCAAGGCCAACCCCAGCCTGACGGGCGAAAGCGATAGCGCCGGCCTGGAGCAGTGGTTTGACACTACCCAGTTCCGCAACCAGCGCATACGGGTCTCGGGCTACATCAAGAGCAACAACGTTTCAAAGAACGTGCTTTTCCGCGCGGTCGCGCAGTCGGCCGACTTGCGGTCGGGCAACGTCGCCCAGCTTCCTGAGGGCACAATATACGGCAGGCGCGACTGGCAGGAGTACAGCCTGGTGGTGGACGTGCCCCGTGACAGTCTCTACATTAGTATCATGCTGTCACTGCAAGGCCAGGGCGAGGTATGGTTCGACGACCTCAAGATCGAGATAGTAGACAGGAGCGTACCCCTCACTGGCTCGCCCAGCGGCCTACCTTCATCTCCCCTCGGCTCCTTGCAGTACAGGTACGAACTCGTCATGCTGGAACAGGGTTGCACATAGCCTGCGCAGAATAGACGGACCCGCATCGCGCCAAGAATGCACCAAAAGACGGTTGGGTGCGTAGAGGCACGATGCATCGTGCCCGTGGTGCGTAGCCCCAACCATCCTTGTACAGGACTATACTCCCCTTGTCATCCTGAGCGCAGCGAAGGATCAGGTGGGCAGGTGAGAGTCCTCAACGTCGGGGACGATAGTGGTAGGGGGAACATTGTCGCATGATTAGGAAGAGTCAAGAACGGGTGGCTGATCCTTCGCTACGCTCAGGATGACGGGGTGGGGCTTTGGTCTTTGTGTTCAACAGAGGCGTTTTATCAATGCGGGCACGATGCATCGTGCCCCTACTCCTCATCCCCTTTGCGTGCTCCTGACGTATCCTGCGTCTTGGCAGTGCCGTCCACCGACAGCCTCTCCAGTGCCTCCTCCACGCTCAGGCCAAGCACCTTCACCGTCTTCTGCCTGGAAGTCTCGCCCGAGATGAGGCTGACCGAAGACCTGGGCACTCCCAGCACCTTTGCCAGGAACTCCACCAGCGCCTTGTTGGCGGCACCCTCAACCGGCGCGGCGGTGAGTGCTACCTTGACAGCCCCATTGTGCTCCCCCATGACCTTATTAGCCGAGGATCTGGGCGTGACAAACACCCTGATCGTGACGCCGCCTGGGGTGAGTTGGACGTGGGACGTGGACATGTTGAGGAGGATAGACGATGGACTATGGACGATGTATGACAGGAGTATTTACATCGTCCATCGTCTATGGTCCATCGTCCAAACTCACTTCCTACCTTTCCTGCGCCCGCTGCCCTGGTTCATCTCCGGAACCTGCACGGCTGCGACGAAGGCTTTGGGGTCGGCGGGGGTGAGCACCACCGTGCGGCCACTTTTTAGCTCCAAGA
>JAXDKH010000344.1:0-3283 GCA_034667185.1 Chloroflexia bacterium
TTTTAAAATCGCCGGGCGTCGGCTGGCTACTGTGATGGTGTATCTTGTAATTCTTCGTCATTCGCCGCGCGTACCTTGGCACCACAGCAACTCCAAACAGCGAGTTCTTACCTGGAACAACACACACTTAGGTGGTATAAAGGACGGCAACCACATCACCGCCCACGCAACCTTCCAGACCCGCCTAAACTCAGCACTCAAAACTCACAACTCAGAACCCCACCATGCCTCCACCCCTAGCCATCTTCCTATCGCCACACTTCGACGATATCGCCCTCTCGTGCGGGGGTACTGCTGTGCGGCTGTCGAGGATGGGTGCGCGCTGCGTCGGGCTGGTGGTGTGCGCCGCGCCTGAGCCGGCGGGTACCGCCCTCTCCGACTACGCTACGTGGCAGCACACACAATGGGGCAACGCAGGCGGCAAGGGTGGCATAAGCATCAACCAGGTGCGGCGGGAGGAAGAACGGGCGGCCATGCGCCTGCTCGGGCTCGAACCAATCTGGCTGGACGTGCCGGATGCCCCCTATCGTCGCAGCACTGCGGGCCAATCGCTCTACAACTCCGATGAAGACCTGTTCGGCAGTGTTAAGAGGGAGGAGAGGCGCACCCTGGTGCCACAGATCGCGAACCACATAAGGCGTGTGGCGCGGGAGCACGGCGGAGAGCGCGGCAGGGTGAGGGTGTTCGCGCCGCTGGGTGTGGGGCACCACGTGGATCACCAACTGGTGTTCTGGGCCGCCCGGCAGCTTGGGCCACGCTTCGGCGTGCTCTTCTACGAAGATTACCCGTACGCCTCAAGGCCAGGAGCATTGGACCGCCGCCTCCAAGAGTTGAATATGCCCGCGCGGCCCCGTCTCACTCCCATCACCGAGCTAATCGGCCTCAAGATAGCAGCCATCACAAGGTACAAGTCGCAACTGGACATGCTGTTCGGCACCAGCGAACGTATGCCGGGAGCCGTGCGCGACTACGCCAGGTGGACGGCTTCCTCTCACCCCCAGGCTGGACAATACGCCGAGAGAGTGTGGTCTTTCCCTCCCGTTTACAACATAGGCGTGAAGTAACCCACAGCATGGGCCATTAGTGGACTCCACCTCACTACCCCCACGCCTCCTTGAGAGTATCACCGGCGAGCTATCCGGCGAGGAGATCGCAGGTATCGTCCTTGGCGGCAGCTATGCCAGGGGTGAAGCGACGCGCTTCAGCGACATAGACATCGCGCCCTTCCTCCGCGACGATGCGCCCTCGCGCAAAAAGCAGCTATTCTACCGCGATGGTTACCTGGTCAGCATCTCCTACAAAACGGTTGCGGGTGTGCGGGCCGACTTGTCGCTGCCCAACCGTGCCATCTGGGTGGTAAACGGCTACCGCGGAGCCAAGATACTGATGGACACGGATGGTTCAATCCAGGGGCTGATGAGAGACATTGAGGCGTTCTCCTGGGAGCCGTTGCGACAGGCAGCCAACAACTACGCCGGGGCTTCACTTGTGGGTTCGGCGGAGGCCGTGCACAAGCTGCTGGGCGACCTCGCACTGGGCAACGACCTGGCGATCTCCCTCATGACCACCAATCTGCTGTGGAGCCTGACCGACCTGGTGGCAGTACAACGGGGAGTGCTGGTGAAGAGCGACCGGACCTACTACCGGCAGGTGCAGGAGTCAGTCGGGCTGGAGTCCGCCTGGACGCGCTACCACAACATCGCCGCGGGAGTTGTACAGGAGTCGTTGGCCCAGCAAGGCACACCGGCGAGGTCCAGGGCGAAAGCAGTGCTGGCCTTGTACAGAGAAACGTTGGCCCTAGTGGAAAGCTTCATCACACCGAACCATAGGGACACCGCGAGACAGGCTGTGCTCGTATTGAGCGAAGTCTTGCGCCCGATTGACTAGACGCTATCGCAGATTAGAGGTACTGCATACTGGCGGCAGAGTTCCCTTTTGTCATTTCGAACGTAGTGAGAAATCTCGTCCTTTACCGGGATGTTCCCTCTTTCATTGTGTACGCCCTGCCGACAAGAAAAGTGGTATTGTGGTGCAGGAGGACGAGATTTCTCACTACGTTCGAAATGACAGGGTCCGTCTCACATAGTCATCTCTAATACCTGTGTTTATGAGACAGATTCTAGGAGGTCCCAGCCCTTTCGGTTCCGGCACCCCAGGCTACCGTCGCAGCATCTCCAAATACCGCATGGAGGCCTCTATCCCCTTGAAGACGTTGTCCAGCTTCATCTTCTCATTGGGGGCGTGCAGATTATCATCGGGGAGACCGAAGCCCATCAAGATAGAGGGTGCGTTCAGTACCTTGCTGAATAGCGACACAATAGGTATCGAGCCGCCACCTCTCAGGAAAACCGCCTTCTTGCCGAACACGTCCGACAGCGCCGCCTGTGCCGCCCGCATGTATGCCGAGTCCGTATCCAACAGCACCGGCTCCGCGGTGTGTATCAGGTGCACGTCCACCGAAGCGTACGGCGGGCAAATCTCCTCCACGTATCGCTTGAACGACTCCCATATCTTCGTGGGGTTCTGGTCCGATACCAGGCGCATGCTGATCTTGCAACGAGCCACAGCCGGGATAACCGTTTTGGCACCCTCTCCGGTAAAGCCGCCGATGATACCGTTGGCGTCCAGTGTGGGCCGTGCCCCTATCTGCTCAAGCGCCGAGAAACCAGGCTCCCCGGTCAATCCGGGCGACCCCACCTCGTGCTCTCGCCACTCCTCCGGGTCGAAGGGGAGGCTGGCGAAGTCGGCACGCTCCTCCTCGGTGAGCACACGTACGTCGTCGTAGTAGCCGGGCACCTGGATGCGGCCCTGCTCGTCCTTCAGCTTGGCTACTATGTGACACAGGGTATTGATGGCGTTGGGCACCGCGCCTCCATACAGGCCCGAATGGAGGTCCTGCCGCGCCCCGCGTACCGTTAGCTCCGTGAACACCATCCCGCGAAGTCCTACGTCTATCGCGGGCAGCCCCTCGGCGAACATGTGGCTGTCGCTGATAAGCACCGCGTCGCAATTCAACTCCTGCGAGTGCTCCTTGACGTAGTGCTCGATCCCCTCGCCGCCTACCTCCTCCTCACCCTCTATCAGGAAGCGTACGTTCACGGGCAGCGTGCCGTTGTTCTGCTTCATCAGCAATTCGACGGCCTTAAGGTGGACGTAAACCTGCCCCTTGTCATCAGCCGAGCCGCGGGCGTACACGTTGCCGTCGCGTATGGTCGGCTCAAAGGGAGGCGTCTTCCACTCCTCTAGGGGGTCGGGCGGCTGCACGTCGTAGTGCCCGTAAATC
>JAXDKH010000345.1:0-26548 GCA_034667185.1 Chloroflexia bacterium
GCGCGTTCTTTGCGTCCTTTGCGTCTTTGCGTTTCCGTCTCCTCACCTACACAACGTCCTCAGGGGAGAGTTTGCCAGTTTGGGTGCCGTAGGCTTTGAGCCAGTCGAGGAGGCGGGTGTTGGTAGCGGGGTCGTGTTGAGCGAACTGGTGGTCGCAGTTGGGTAGGAGCCAGAGGATCTTGGGCTCGCGGGCCTCGTCGTAGATGCGCTGGCTGACGTGGGGGGGCACCACCTCGTCACCTTCGCAGTGCACCAGCAGCAGAGGGCGGGGATTGACGCGGCGTGCGGCGCGTTGTATGTCCACGCGGTAGAGCAGTTGCATCGTAGAGTTGACGTTCACGCGGGGCAAGGGGCCGGTAATCATTGGTGAAGTGTGCCCGCGCTGCACCATCGCCACCTCCTCCATGAGCGTCATCAGCATCATCTCGTTTGAGGGGCAATAGGCAACAATGGGCGACAGGTCCTTCAGGTGGGCGGCGGTGTGCAAGGCGAGCCAACCTCCCAGCGAGGAGCCTCTGATCGCGATGTTCATCGGGTTCACTTCGGGCCGGTTTTGCAGGTATAACAATCCGGCGGCCACATCGTTGAATATATTGGCATCCACCTGCCCGCCGCTTTCGCCATGCCCCCTCAGGTCCAGAATAAGCACAGCGAAACCGGACTGGGAGGCCGTCTGGCCGAACTCAGCATGTCGCTCCTTGGAAGAGCCGAAGCCGTGGCAGACCAGCAGCCCAGGCGACCATTCGCCCTTACCTTCCGGCAGGTACAGGTGAGCCACCAACTCTACGTCATCGTATGTAGTGAACCTGACCAGTTCCATCTATGCATGTCCCTCTGCTACGGAGTGGTTAGTGGCGAGTGGCGAGTGGCTAGTTTTGGCTCATTGTGAACCATACGCCCGAATTATATACTACAATAGCTTCGCATGCTGAGTCCTACAAAAGTACCATGCACACAAGGGTTGTAGCATCGAAAGACCTGCCCAAAAGTATCACACCTCCCACTAACCACTAACCACTAACCACTAACCACTAACCACTAACCACTAATGCTAACGAGCCTGCTACGAGACGAGAATAACCAGTTCCTGGTGGTGCACGATATCGACTCCATCAGCGATATCGTACAGAACAAGGACCGGCTCCTGTGGCTGGACCTGGAGCGGCCTTCGCTTGCCGAGTTCCAGTTGATCCAGGAGGAGTTCGGCCTGCACCCCCTCGCCATCGAGGACGCTATGGCCCGCCACCCGCGCCCCAAGGTGGACCAGTACGAGCATTTCTACCTCATGGTCTTTTACCTGGTGAGCGTCTCCGGTACCGAGCCTGTGACACCAGCCGGGGAGAGTGACCGGCACAGCACCAACAGTGGCGGCATCTTCAGGCCCGGCATGGACGGCGGTCCCGAATTCTACAGCATGCGGTCCTACGCGCCTGATGGCCCCGCATCTGTGGCTGGGCCATCAGCGCAGGTCCAGGTCGCCGTGCAGCCCGGTCCTGCTACTGGCCTCGGGGAGGGCCTTTCCCAGGTAGAGGCCGCAGTCAATATGAACGCCAACCCGGCCTCTGACCGGATTAACTTGCGCGAGCTGACGCTGTTCATGGGCGAAAACTACCTCATTACGGTGCACACCAACTCGCTGCCTGAGCTCGCCGAGGTGGCGCGGCGCTGGCGGCAGAACGTCGCCCTGATACAGCCTCCCAAAGCTCAGGCTACCGAGCAACCCGTCGTGCCTGGGTGCCGGCACCTGACGAACGCGGAGCGCGCCAACCTCGAAACGCATGTGGGGCTTGCTCCCAACCCCCTTACCTCCTCCGCCGGTGCCTCTAAAGCGGTGGCTTACCCGGTCCTCTCGCCGGATGAGAATGGCGATAGCGCCGGCATGAAGACGGGGCGGGTGTATCGCAAGTCCAGGAACGGCAAGAACAGCGCCGGGCACCACGGCGAGATAGGCATTCTGCTCTATTCGATGCTCGACACGATAGTGGACAATTACTTCCCTGTTGTGGACAGCATTGTGGACCGGGTCGAAGACCTTGAAACGGAGATATTCGAGCACTACAACCAGCAGGCCATCGAGTCGATATTCAGCCTGAAGAAGGACCTGCTGGGCCTGCGCAAAGTGCTGGCCCCTGAGCGCGACGTGCTCAACATCCTGGTGCGCCGCGACCTGCCGATCTTCGACCAGCAAACCCTCCTCTACTTCCAGGACCTGTATGACCACATCGTGCGCATCACCGACAGCGTGGACACCTACCGCGACCTGCTCTCCAGCGCCCTCGACAGCTACCTCTCCATGCAGAGCAACCGCCTCAACATCACCGTGCAGACGCTGACCTCACTGTCGATCATACTGATGAGCGTGGCGGGGATAACGGGTTGGTACGGCATGAACTTCGCCGTGATGCCGGAGCTTCAATCCCCGTTCGGCTACCCTGGCGTGATGCTGGGGGTGGTCCTGGTCGTCATCGCAGAGGTGATCTTCTTCAAGCGCAAGGGGTGGCTGTGAGGCTTTTGCTAACTGCTTGCAAAGCGCCTCGTCACAAACTATCGCGCTACGCGTTATAAAAGGCAACTCGTGGTGACAACAAAAGGCAAAAGGAGGGTAAGCACAATGGGTAGTCTGGTAAACATTCTCTGGACGATCGCGGTAATCCTGGTAATCCTATGGCTCCTCGGCTTCCTGTTCAACATCGCCGGTGGCCTGATCCACATCCTGCTCGTGATCGCCATCATCGTAATCGTCTACAATCTGATCACCGGACGCCGGGCGGTCTAGCGATTTTGGATTTTAGGTTTTGGATTTTGGATTGAGTTCCTCAGCCGAAATCCGAAATTCGAAATTCCAAATCCGAAATGCGTAACCTCGCCTGGGGGTTGATGTTCGCGCTGCTTGCGTTGTACATCTTGGGTTTCCTGCTGTCCTGGGGCGGCTACGCTTCTTGGCACCTGTTGCTGGTGATAGTGGCGATCCTGTTGATTTACAACGTGATGTCCAGGCGTGGCACGTAGCCCTGTAAGGTTAGCCGGATGAGAAAAGAGAGCCTGAGGAGGCTCTCTTTTCTTCGTATGCGTTGTTCTGTAAGCACTGTTACCTGGTCGTCGTCCCGCTGAAGGCAGCCATGAGGCCGAATATAGCGAGGAGCACGCACAGGCAGATGAGTACGATTGCGATGCCGATAGGTATGAATGCTGCCGCCTGGGCGCGTCCCGGCTGCATGCGCTGCGAGGCTTCCAGCGACTTGCCCTGGCTGTACTGGCGGTAGATAACCGCTACCAGTGCGACGAGGCCGCCGACGCCAGGGATGAGGCCGAGCACCGATGACACCACGCCCAGGGGCACGTAGCTAAGGGACAGCAGGTAGGCGTGGGTCATGAAGTCCGTACCCTGCCCGCCGAGCATCTTGGCTAAGCCATAGATTATCGCAGCACCTATGAAGAACAGTAGGGGCACTAGTACAATCGAGAAGAGTGCCCCCGCGACTCCACCGCCACCGGCAACCGCGCTCGGATCGAAGTTCACGCCCTGCGCCCGCAACTGGTCACGCAAGGAGCCCAGCGACGAGGCCGCAGCACCCGCGCTGATGAGGCCAACGATGATGTTCACCAGTATCACGATGCCAAGCCCGACAAGCACCTTCAACAGGTTGGCCTTGGGTATCTGGCTCTCGTAGAACGCGGTGTTGGGGGTCATCACGGCGCCCCGGTAGCCCTGTATCAGGTCCTGGAAGTCAATGCCGCTCGCGCCACCCATAGAGCCCATTGGGCCCATACCGCCGGTTGGTGGGGGTGGTGGCGGGGGCGCGCCATACCCGCCAGCGGGTGGAGGGGTATAGCCGCCCGGAGGGGGTGGCGTGTAACCACCGGGAGGCGGCGGGGTATAGCCTCCGGGTGGGGGAGGAGTATATCCTCCCTGCTCGCCCTGCGAGGGTATGTTAGTGGTCGGGGTTCCTCCTGAGGAAGGCGGCATGTAACCGCCCTGGGCCGGTGGGGTGTAGCCTCCGCCGGGCGGTGGCGCATAGCCTCCCTGCCCACCTTCGGAGGGTATATTCGTGGTCGGTATGCCCCCTTCGGAGGGACCGCCTGGAGGTGGGCCGGGGGGTGGGCCTCCCGGTTGTTCGGGTGGTGGCTGGTAAGACATTAGCTGGACTCCTTTCTAGCAGGTTTTGGTATCGGGACGAGTTAAAGACGAGATCGTCTAACCGTTAACACAGCACAGGCCTAGAACCCCCATCCAAGCGCGAATCGCCGGACTTGCACGAGGAGCAACGCCTTGCCGTATGCTAGCAGAAGCCCCTCTAATTGTCAATACCCTTGCCACACATTCATGTGCGATTCGGTATAAGGCAGCTCTGCATAGGCTTGTACTCACATACCTCTACGCAAAGGCCACGCGGAAGGTTGCAGGGGTCGCGCCTCCCATATGCCAAATACGTGGCCCGGTTATTGCCAGCCCGTTGGCATCATGTCTGACACATTAGTTACCGGACCCACTCCTCCAGGCCCACGCAACGGCCAGGCAAAGCCGCAGGGGCGTCTCAGCAGTTGGATTGGCCTGTTGAGGGGCCAGCTTGTGCTTGTCGTGGTGGCCGTGCTGGTGGTGCTGTTCGGCGTCATTACCGTCATGGTGCTGAACGCCGATCTCCAACCTACCTCCTGGGATATAGCCGTCACCCACGAGATACAGGAGCTGCCAGGCGCGATCGGTGCCATCCTGGTGCGGGTGAGCGACCCCGGCTTCGCACCCTGGAACTGGATAGCCCCAATCGTAACGGTGCTGGTAATGCTGGCGTTCCGGTGGCGCGTAGAGGCGATGTTCCTGGCCTTTTCCTCCGTGGGTGGTTTTTCCGCGGAGCTGGTCAAGCAATTGGTCCACCGCCCTCGCCCCGTGCCCGAGTTCGCCAATATCAGCTTCGCGCTGCACACCTACTCGTTCCCCAGCGGGCACGTCACCGGTTACGTCACCTTCTTCGGTTTCGGCTTCTACCTGGCCTACACCCTGCTGCCGCGCAACAACCCTTTGCGGTGGCTGGTCCTTATCGTATGCGGGCTGCTGGTTGTGCTCGTCGGCCCATCGCGCGTCTACATGGGGCAGCACTGGGCCTCCGATGCACTGGCGGGCTACTTCATCGGCTTCGCCTGGCTCCTCCTTGCTATTTACTTACATCGCGCCTGGCTGCGTCGCCGAGAGGCCACTTAGGAATTTGGGATTTGGGAATTCGGATTTCGGAGTTGTTTAGAGCTCTACTAAATCCGAATTCCCAAATCCCAAATCCCAAATCTTTACTAAAGTACTCTTGACGCCCCTCTTCTACATCGGGTAACATCAGTTTATCGTCTGCATGAGAGGGCGCAGACTTCCTCACTGGCGAGTGCCATTCCCCTTGGAAAGTTAGTTAGATTGGGGGCTTCGTTGCCCAGCTTTGCCGTACGCCATCTCTATCGCACTGCCCCGCGTAAGTCCTTCGTGGCTTTTGCGGCCATGCTGCTCATGCTGCTTGGCCTGGGTAGCCTCTCCCTTGCGTCTTCTCCCAGCGTTGTAGCCGCGTCCAAGTCGTACCCGGTGCAGCCCTACGTCTATGCCGCGTCTACATCCGCCACTACCTACGACATCATGCTTGCGGACGGCGCTAACAAGGACCGCAAGGTGGCCCAGGTCAAAGTTGACAGCGTCTACTTTGGCGACGTAGCGGCCCGGCTCGCCTACGACAAGGGCATGCTGGCCTTCAGGGTGAGCGGCGACCGCAACGGTGGCTCGAGCCTGTATGTCGTTGACATGAAGACGGGCACCTCGACGCAGGTCGGCATAAGCAAGACGAAGGCCGAGGGCATAGGGTCTTTCGCCTGGTCGCCAGCAGGCAGGACGATGGCCTACGTGCGCAGCGCACCAGGTGTCGATCCCGCCGACGCCGATCTCGCTTATGGTACCGTCTACATTTACTCGTCGGGCTTCAAGCCTGTCAAATTGGGCGGCTCCAACGGCAACGACCGCGTGCTGGCCTTCTCCGGCGACGGGCTCGGTGTGTACGTGGTGCGGCGGGAGGTCACCCAAGCCGGCACGTTGGAGCATCTGGCATATCTGCCCATCTCAGGTGGCGAGGCGACCGTCATCATGCGCAGCCAGCCCGGCCTGAAGTATTCCAGCTACGCGGTGTGGACGTTCCCCGGCCAGCAGGCCAAGATAGCCGCGCTGGCCGAGGGCGATTTCACATTGGCGCTCGCAGGCACGGTCCCGGCCAAACCTACGGTGACTGCTACCCCAACTTCCGCCGTTCCGCCGAGGAGCACAGTAACCTCTACCTTCCAGGTTGCCGCCTCCGGTACGCTGGTAGCCACCACCCCAACCACGGCAACGACACCCACGCGCACGGCACCACTCTCGAAGGTGCCTGTCGCGGGCAAGCTGGCGCGGCCTTCCGGGCTTGGGATTGTCGTGGCCGACCCGGCAAGCGCCGTGCCTTACCTGGTGCGCCGCGATGCCGAGGCCTTCCCGAATATCTCCTGGGCGGCTGACGGCAAGTCGTTCATGATAGGCGGTTCGCGTTCCAGTGCGGCGTGGGTGGTGGACCTTGAGGGCGGCAGGCGCGCCTTGAGCACCCCGCTGGCGGGGCTTTCGGTGCTATCATGGTCGGCTGACGGCTCGGTTGCCATGCTGTCCGACTCGCCCACAAGCAAGCTGCTGACGCTCGACTTCCACGCCGGCAAGGTGCTGGCCTCAAAGGCGTTGGGCTACTCGAAGGTGGCCGCGCCCGCAGTGAGCCTCTCCGTGCCTTACATCCACCAGGTGAACGACACCGCCGCGAGTGGGGATGGCAACTGGGCGTGCGGCCCGACCTCCGTAGCTATGGCCCTGGCCTATTACGGCAAGCTGGAGCCGTGGCAAACGGTCATGCAGGGGCGTACGGGCGCGGCTGCCGCACCACCGGCCTCTAAAGCACCCTCTGGGATGGACTTCGCGCCTTACGTGACCAATGTGTACACCTACAACGGGCGCACCTACAGCGCCACGGCCCGCGACCCTAGAGGGAACATGCTGGCGGGCCTGTACGGCACGATTTGCCCCACCGGGCTGGCAAGCTGGAGCGCCATGCGCTCGGTGCTGGAGTGGCACGGATTGACGGGCAATCAAATTGCGGCCACCTGGGATGGCGTGGTGGGCGCGCTCAAGAAGGGCCACCCGGTGCTGCTGGGCAACATGCTGACTTCCGAGGGGCACATCCTGCTGGTGATCGGCTACACGCAGGACGGCAACCTCGTTGTGAACGACCCCTATGGCAATCGGTTCGAGCCGGGCTATGGCGCGAACAACGGCGAGAGGGTGGTTTACCCCTGGAAGCGCACCACCGCCCGTACCGCTGTGGAAGTGGTAGGTATCTGGCCGCCGCCCACCAAGACGCCCACTCCGACGGCCACGAGCACGGTCACTCCCACCAACACCCCCATACCCACATCTACGAACACGCCCACTGCGGTAGTCACGTTCGTAGCGATACCGGAGGCGCAGGCTACGCAAGCGGCCCTGCAACAGGGTGCCCCTGCGGCCATACCTGAGCCTGCTCCAACAACACCTACAGTAGTGCTACCATAAGGCTGCAAACTACTCCCAGACAGTCGGAGCCCATTTCAAAGCTGGGATGAGGCTTCTTGCTGCTGCCACTCAGCCCTGGTCACCGCATACTCCACGGCCTCTACCGGCACTCCGTCGAAGCGGTCCGCCCACGTGAGGTAGAACGTCCTCACGTGGACCATGCCCACCTTCTCCATAACCCGCCTGGAAGCGGTATTATCCACATGTGCGAAGGCTACAACGCGCGGTACACCTGGCGCGGCAAAGCCCATGCGTACCAATGCCCGCGAGCCTTCCGTCGCATAGCCCTTGCCCCACGCGGACCTGCGCAGACGGTAGCCAAGCTCCGGCTCGCCCGGGCTGCCGTCTTCGGCTGGCCGAAAGAGGAACCAGCCCACGAATTCTCCGGTGGCCTTTTCGATGGCCGCCCAGAAGCCGTAGCCCGCGTGAAGCTCGCCGTATTCGATGAACCAGGGCAGGTCTTCGTCCCGGGCGACCTCCAGGGGTGTCGGGTTGCCCCCGTTGACGTAGCGCATCACAGCCGGATCGCTGTCAAGCTCGAACAGGTTGTTGGCATCAGTCTTGGCGAAGGGGCGCAATAACAACCGTTCGGTTTCCAGGGAGATTTGCATCTATTCCTTCCTACGACTTGCTTGCTACAGCCGCGTCTTCGTGCTTCAGCCGCCGGTGCTCCTTGTAGGGCAGCACCTCCAGCACCTCGCCTGCGTTGTGCCGCGCCTGTAGCTCGTTCCAGAAGTCGGCGGTGAATAGCTCCCCGTGGTGCTCCACGAATATCTTCGCCAGTTCGGGCGGCAGGCCCAGGAAGGTCTTCATCTCCTCGGGGAAGACGTCCTGCTCGTCCACCGAGAACCAGGGCTCGTTGGACATGTAGTCGTCGGGATCGTCCGACTCGGGCATCTCGCGGAAGCGGCAATCGGTGAGCAGGCATAGCTCGTCGTAGTCGTAGAAAACTACCCTGCCGTGCCTGGTGACGCCGAAGTTCTTGAGCAGGATGTCGCCAGGGAAGATGTTGGTGGCGGCGAGGTCCTTGATGGCCTGGCCGTAGTCCACCACGGCGTTGTGGGCCGCCTGCTCGCCCACCCTGTGCAGATACAGGTTGAGGGGCACCAGCCTGCGCTCGGTGTAGAGGTGCTTTATCACCACCTCGTCGCCCTCCACCGATACGGTGTTGGAGGCCACGTTCAGCAACTCCTCCAGTAGCTCCGGCGAGAAGCGGTCCACGCTGAAGCGCAGGTGCTCGAACTCCTGCGCGTCCACCAGTCGCCCACCCCGGTCGTGCTTGAATACGAGATAGTAGCGGTTGCGCACCTCCTGGCGGGTGGTAGACTTGGGGTAGTCGAAGCGGTCCTTGATGATCTTGAACACCACGTCGTAGGAGGGGAGGGTGAACACTATCATCACCATGCCGCGCTCGCCCGGCGCTATCTCGAACTTGTCGCCGGAGCGTTGCAGGTGCCGCATCAGGTCGCGGTATAGCTCGGTCTTGCCGTGCTTGTTGTAGCCAAGCTGCGTGTAAAGCTCCGCGATAGGCTTGCGCGGCATGATCGTCTTGAGGAAGCGCACGATGGCGTTCGGCTCGTCGGTGTTCACGTGGAAGTAGGAACGGGCGAAGCTGAACATGATGCTCACTTCATTCTCGGTGAGCAGCACCGCGTCCACGTACGCGCCCCCTTCGCCGTTGGACATGCAGATCATCAGAGGCGATGAGTGGGTGAAGGTGCGCACGCGGCCCACCAGGTAAGCCCCCTTGCCCCTGTAGAACACGGGCCTGGCTATGTCTATGCTCTCCACCGGCTCGCCCTGGGCTGCCTCTTGCAGGTGTCGCTCTATGGCCTCAGCAATCTGCGCCGCGTCCGCTTCCACCGCCCGGAACTCGCACTCGAACGCGCAATCTAGCAGCATCTTCCGTATGCGCTCTTGGGGCGCGCTATCCCCGTTATAAATGCTGTAAGCGTGCTCCTCCGCGCCGCGCCCGCTCTCCGGGTGCTCGTTGCCGATGTACTGGATGCCCGCGTCTATGCAGCCATCGTTCGCCACGCGCAACGTGACCGAGTTGAAGAAGGTCTCGGCCAATTCGTAGTCTTTGCGGTCCAGGATGAAGCGCGAGTACTCGCCCTTGACCTGGCCCCAGAACTGGCTATCTCCGAAGTGCTCTTTCACCCGGGGTTCGAGCGTGCTTACCGTGCTGGCGACTACCTCGCGATATAGCTCCAGCCGCTCAACACCATCGTTGTGCAGGCCGTGCCAATCACGCTGCTCGAAGCGGCTTTTTGCGCGGCGGGTGATCTCGTGGTAGCGGTCGTGGTACGCGGCAAAAGCCTCACCGATAGCTTCGGCGCAGGTGCTCGCCAGTCCTTCGCCCGAGGTGGTCTGCGGGTCCGTCATAGTCGTGTCTGCCAAAGTGCCCTCCCCATTGAGTTCACAGGCTGATAATAGCGTAGCGGTCTATATGCCGTTTGCAGCATTGTACCATGCCAGGGTTGCCGACAAGGCGAACTCGGCATGGGCACGGCAAGTAATAACATTCTCTGTGCCACAGTCCCAGAGAATGTGCCCAGGTGGGGTAATATGGCCCAAGGACGACCTGTTCTCCTGAGCGCAGCGAAGGATCAGTAGCCCCTGTCTGACCCTTGCTCATGGCGTACCAAGCCCCCACCCTGTCATTTCGAACGAAGTGAGAAATCTCGTCCTCTACCCCGCTGCTCCCACGTTCTCTGCCGTTCCTGGAGCAAGATAGAAGATATGGTGCCGAGAAGGTGGTATTTGGGTGCAGAGGGACGAGATTTCTCACTGCGTTCGAAATGACAGGGTTGGGCTGATGTGCTGAAATAGAGAATGTCAAGAAGGTGCGGCTGATCCTTCGCTCAGAATGACAGGGGCCTTGGGTGCCCCATTCTAGGAATTGTCGCTTATCACATGCAGTAATGAAAATGCCCCTCACTATTGCTGGTTGTCCGGTAAGAAAGGGGCATTTCTGGCATAAGGGGCCCGTCCTGAGCCGTGTCTATGCCCGTTGTTGGCGTCTCATCTCAGTATGCCTTCTTATGGAGCCACGTAGTAGCGGGCCAGGGCGAAGTCCCAATTCAGCAGGTCTTTGGTGTCCACGACGCCCTGGCCGCCCACGACCAGCTTGCCGTCTGCCTGGAAGGCCATGCCGTAGATGCGATCAGTGCCGCCCACATCAAGCCTCTGTGCGCCCCCGCCAGCGAAGCTTTCGTCAATCGTGCCATCCGGGTTGTAGACTGCCACTACGAAGTCGTCGTTGCCAATTGAGCCGCCCAATGCGATCTTGCCGTCTTCGCGCACCGCCATAGAGTAGCCGGATGCCGAGCTAACGAAGTTGGAAATTATCTTGCCCTCTTCGCCGAAAGTGTCGTCTGGGGTGCCGTCATCGTTCAGCCGCGCCAGGGCCGGGCCGTAGACATCGCAGGTGACGACTGTATCATCCTCGGGGTAGTAACCACATTGGGGAGCACCGAACTGGGCGAACCCGCCGAGGAGGATTTTGCCGTCGCCGGTCACGTGCACGCCATAGGGCCAGTCCTTGCCGCCGAGGAAGTCAATCGTGGCTTTGCCACCGTCGCCGAAGGTCTTGTCCAGCGAACCATTAAGGTTGTAGCGGGCTACCGCGTAGTCGTTGTCGTTGAACACGCCCTTGCCCGCGACCACTATCTTGCCGTCGGGTTGAATGGTGACGGCGGATGCGCTGTCGTCGCCGCCGAAGTCGGTGGTCACGATGCCGGCATGACCGAACTTCTTGTCCAGTTTGCCTTTGCTGTCGTAGCGGACCACCGCGAAATCTGTTGGATAGCCCGCAGTCTCGCCTACCACCACTATCTTGCCGCCCTCGTCAAGCGCTACCGCGAAGGCTTCCTGGTCGTGCCCGAAGCCGGTGATGTCGTCCAGGGGAGTAAGCACCTTGCCGCCCGTCCCGAAGGTCTTGTCGAGCGTGCCGTTGGCGTTGAAGCGTACCATACCGAAGGTGGAGTGGTACATCTTGGGGTTGTGGGCCGTGCCGACCAGTATGAACTTGCCGTCGGGCTGCACCGCAATCGCGTGGGCTTCCGAGTAGTCGAACTGCTCCTCCGCGACCGCCGCCCGGACGATCCCGGCATCGCCGAACGTCTCGTCGAGCACGCCGTTCTCGTCGTAGCGGGCCACGCTGAACCTTGGGCCTGTGGCACCCTCTTTCCAGGTGTGCCCCGCCGCCAGTATCTTGCCGTCGGGGAGGACCGCTATGTCATCGATCTCTTCCAGGCCGCCGCCGAAGTCGCTGGTGACCAGGCCATCGTTGCCGAAGCTGAGATCGATGCCGCCCTGGTCGCCCGAGTCGGAGCCGGAGTAGTCCGGGGCGTCTGGGGAGTTAGGCTCTTCCGATGGGGTGCCAGCGCCATGCGAGGCGCTGGCGGTTGCGCGGGGAGTGGGATCGTTGCCCGGTGCCGCCGGGCTGCCACCGCAAGCTACAGTGAGGAGAGTGGTGCCGACCAGGAGGGTCGTTGCGATGAGCCTGGCCGTCTTGTGCTTATACGCCGTTATATATACCGGAAAGTTCATTTCGGTCCACCTTCTTACTATGATTGTTTTTGAATATTGCCGCTTGAGTGATGTACGCGTTCTGTTTAGCCGTTTTGAATGTGCCGTTTCTTTATGTCTTTGGGCCGTTTGTGATGTTTGCCTTTGCTTGATTTTAGCCGGTTAGGTTTCTCTTGTATTCGGTCCTTTGGTCTATTCAATTGTTAGATTTGTGGTGCTATAGACTTATTCTGTTGTGGTATTGCCGTCTGTTGACGGAGAGGTGAGGGAAACGAGTGTCTCCAGTAAGTCCGGTAAGCCCCTGAAGCTGCGTGCCCGTCCACCCACGACTTGCTGGACCTTTCCGCACAACTCCTTTTTACCGTCGGCCCCTTCCTCTTCCCAGATTCGCAACAACAGCGGCTGCGACCGTGTGCCGTAATTGTAGTCTGTACCGCCCATGTGTGTGCTCCTTCTATGTGTGTTGGTAAAGTTGTCGAGCTTGTATTCGTGTGGGCAGGCACGCTGTTGTTGACACTTATCTTGTACCAGAGAATCAGGCGTCGTGGCTCGCACAAGAAACGGACAAAAACCGTTACACCTTCTAGTACAACCAGCGCATTGTGATACACGGCACAGAAAGAGACGGAAACGCAAAGACGCAAAGGACGCAAAGAACGCGCAAAGAAGGTTAGGTTTTAAAGAATAGCAAAAGGACCAAAGTACATGATTTCGTACTCTGGTCCTTTTGTTTAGAAGAACAATCCTTAAACTCTGCGCGTTCTTTGCGTCTTTGCGTCTTTGCGTTTTCGTCCCTTCTCAGCTCAGGCACGCTGACATGAGCTCGGCGAGGTGCATGACTTTGACGTCCATTTTGGAGGCGTCGATGCCCCCGCGCAGGTGCATGATGCAGCCTGGGTTATCGGTGACCAGCACTTTGGCCCCGGTGGAGGCGAGGTTGTCCAGCTTGCGCTTGAGGATTTGGGAGGCTACTTCGGGGTGGCCTATGGACGTAGAGCCGCCGAAGCCGCAGCAGACGGTGCCCTCCGGCAGGTCGCGCAGCTCCAGGCCCAGCACATCGCGTATGATGCGCTTAGGGGCCTCGTCTATGCCCAGGATGTTAGTGGATTGGCAGAAGCTATGGTAGGTGACGGGGCCGAGCGCAGAGTCAGGGTTGTGCAAAGCGCCGGGTTCGAGTTGCGCCACCTGGTCCATGAAAGTGACGAAGTCGATTACCTTCTCCTTGAGCGCAAGTGCCCTGATTTGCCAGGCGGGTTCGTGCTCAAACAGCCCTTCGTACTCGTGCAGCATGGCTATTGCGCAGCTCGCCCCGCCGGTTACAATGTAGTCTGCCCTCTCGCTTTCCAGCACCTCAATAGTTTGCTTCGCCATCCTGCGCGCTCGTGGCAGGTCGCCCGCGTCCAGGTTGGGCAGGCCGCAACAGTGTTGCCCCTTCGGCACCGTGACTTCCGCCCCGCAAGCCTCCAATACCGACACGACGGCCTCGGCCATGCCGGGGAAGAGGCGGTCGGTGATGCACTGGATAAAATAGGCCACGCGCATGCCCTGCGCCTTGCTGGGTATGGTGGGCTTGCCGGGGGTGCGGGTTGCCAGCCTGTCGCGTCCGGGCACGGTAGCGGGCGAAGGAGGGGTGCGCCAGGAGGTGAGGGCGCGTACCTTCGGCACTATGTTGGCCCCGGTGCGCTTCACCCTCAGGAAGCCGTTTTCGCTGAATGGGCGCGCCATCTGGGCTGATAGCCGCAACGCCAGGTCGAACAGGCGCGGCTGCGACCAGAGCGACAGGACGAAGCGCACCGGCAGGGGGTACGCCTTCTTCTCGACCACCTGCGCGCGCACCGCTAGTATTTGCTGGGGCAGCGGTATGCCTACGGGGCAGACCGTGGCGCAGGCGTTGCACGACACGCACAGGCTCTGCGGCCCTGCTCCCGCTTCCAGGCCGTGGTGGTAGGGCGTGTTCACCAGGCCGATAGCCCCGGAGTAGATGTAGCCGAAGACGTGGCCTCCCACCACCGCGTAGGGCGGGCAGACGTTGGCGCAGGCGGCGCACCGGATGCAGCGTAACGCCTCCTTGATAAGTGGGTGCTCGCGCATGGCGGAGCGGCCGTTGTCCAGCAGAACGACGTGCATCTCCTTGCCCGGCTCAGGCGGCCCCGACACGAAAGAGGTGTAGGAGGTGATCGTCTGGGCGGTAGCCGAGCGGGCCAGGAGGCGCAGTTGCAGCATGGCGGCTGCATAGTCGGGCACCAGCTTCTCGATACCGGCGAACACCACGTGCACGCGCGGCAGGGAGGTCACTAATCGAGCGTTGCCCTCGTTCTCGATGAACATGACCGTGCCGCTCTCGGCTATCAGCGCGTTAGCCCCGTTGATGCCCAGCCCCGCCTCAAGGAAGTCGCGCCGTAGCTCCTTTCGGGCCACGCCCACCTGCTCGGTGATGTTCTCTTCGCTCACCTCGTAACCGATGCGGTCGGTGAGGAGTTGGCCTACCTGCTGGCGGCTCTTGTGGATTGCGGGCATGACCATATGGGAGGGCCGCTCGTGCGCCAGTTGCACTATCCATTCGCCCAGGTCGGTCTCCACCGCCTCGATGCCGTGCTCCTCCAGGGCGGCGTTCAGGTTGGTCTCCTCCGACACCATAGTCTTCGACTTCACAACGTGAGTGATGCCTTTGCGGGCGCACAGGTCCAGCACGTACTGGTTAGCGTCTTCCGCTGTATTTGCCCGGAACACACGCACCCCGTTAGCTTCGGCTGCCCGCTGGAACTGGTCGATATACTCCGGCTGGCGCTCAATTACCTCGTCCTTGATAGCGGCCAGCCTGTCCCGCAGGGCCTTGAACTCGTCGATGCCTGCAATATCGGGCAGGTGCACAATTGGGTTGGCGTTGGGGGCAACATCACCGCCCTCGAACTTGGGCGTAAGGGGGTTCTCCCCGTAGGCGGCCCAGGCTGTGTCCCGCGACTCGCGCCACGACCGCTGGAAGTTGAGCAGGTTGCGCTGGAGTTGCGCGTCGGCCAGCGCCCGCCTGTACCTCTGCTCGAACGGCAGCGGTATGTGCGGCGACTCCTCTACGTTGGAAGGCGACCGCTTGCCCGCCGGTACCTTGCGTATGATGCTTGTTCCTGGAATGCGGTTCATGTTTACCCCTTGGGGAATTACTAAGGGCCTCTTTCAACATCTCAGTTGAGGTAGTTCCAACAGATAAGGGTTGATTTTACATCAATGACCACGTTCTAAAAGAATTTTTAGTCGATGCACGTGTACTGCATGGGTGCGAGTTGTACCTGGGTGAGTGTATTGTTCGGGTTCGTACTGACGGTCACTTCGAAAAAATACTCGGGGCAACCGCCTTCCTTCCAGTCA
Source organism: Chloroflexia bacterium (assembly GCA_034667185.1). Taxonomy (GTDB): domain Bacteria; phylum Chloroflexota; class Chloroflexia; order QHBQ01; family JADMIH01; genus JADMIH01. Next base: position 15,482 of record JAXDKH010000345.1, read on the forward strand.
AATATCACCTCTGCCGCTTCTGGCTCAATGTCGGGTGTTCGCGACTCCCAACCCTCTTTGCTAAGTATGTCTTTATAGAAAGCGAACACAGTATCCACCTTGTCTGGAGTGAGGAATGTCACACCAGTGACAGTGCGGTCCCGGCGGTTCTGCCAGTTTGCGTCATACGAGTAGAAGGTCTTAGGTGTAGCTTTAACCTGTTGGGCACCAGGATAGAGAGGCGGGTTCAGAGCCGCCTGAGGGATCCTAACGAACGGCCCGTTGTAGCCTTGAGAACAAGAAGTCAGCCCTGCTACACACACCAGGCAAAGCAGTACTCCAGCCGTAACAGATTGCTTGCTCATCTCATAAGTGAGTATCGGTTTAGCCATGTGCTGATTCTACATCATCCACTGGGTTTTGAAAGACGCTCTTATTACCACTCACACTCAGTCTTCGTCCACAACAATCACATGCAGCACCTTTGGTCCCTGCACGCCAATAGTCAGCACGCGTTCGATGTCGGCGGTGCGGCTGGGGCCCGTTATCAGCGAGACGTAGCGCGTGCCTTCTCTGCTCAGTTGCGAGAGGGTGCGGCCCATCTCGTCGAGGGTGGGCACGATGCTGGAGGCGGGGAGCAAGGCGTACACCGTATCCGATAGCATTCCGAGGAGGCGAGCGGCGAGGGTCTCCTCCACCGAGAGGAAGGAGCCTGTCTCGGCCACCCCCGCCTGGCCCAGCACCAGGCCAATGTCCCCCGCAAGGCTCGCCGCCGTGTGGTGTGGCCCATCCGTCTCGTCGTCAACTTCCTCGGCCACTCTGAGGTCTATGCCGCGGGCTTGCAGGGCCTGGCGCAGTTCGGGGTAGCGAGAGAGCAGCTGCGATGTGGCGGTGTAGCGGCGCGTTGCGGTAGGCGCTTCCGTGGAGGCGATCAAGTGGGCTGCCTCCTCGACGCTTTGTACGGTGGTGACCAGGGCAGCGACCGCACGGGCGCGTTCGGTGAAGAGTTCTACCAGGGCTTGCTGGGTTGCGGGGGGCGTGGTCTGCAAATCAATTGCCTCCTGGGACGTACGCAGTTGCCACACATTCTATATCGTGAGCCTGCTTCTTGCCTAGTCTACACCCCACTTTGTTGCAGCCCATGCCCTTGCGGTGACCTGGATACACACGTCCCTTGTGATATAATGGCGCGGCTGCCCGCGTGCCTATGCGGGGCCAATTTGCTCCTGGAGGGAAATGGGTGTCTGGCGACGGAAATAGCGCGGTTGAGTGGGTCGTTAGGCCCTATAGAGAGGACGATTTGCCCGCTACCGTGGCGTTGGAGAATCTGGTGTGGCAGGCGGACGGCCTGAGCATACTGCTCACGGAAGAGGAGCAACGGGTTGCCTTCTCCCGTCCAGGCTTCCAGCCGGAGCGCAGGGTGCTCGTGGTTGAGGGGCCACAGTTAGAGGGTATAGCCGAGGGGATGCTGCTGGCGTACGGCATGGTGCCTTCCGTGGAAGACCAGAAGACCGGCGAGCGCACTTACACCATCACGGTGCACGTTCACCCGGCAGCAAGGGAGCATGGTCTCGTGCGCTACCTGGCCGAGAGACTGCTTGAAATAGCCCGGCAGGAGGAAGTCAATCTGCAAGGTAGGGCGCGAGGGCACGCCAAGGTGCGACTGGATGCCTCTGAGAAGCAGCTTTACCTGAAGGCGCTCAGCAAAGACCTGGGCCTGAAGCTTGTGAGGCAGTTCTGGGTGATGGAGTGCCCCCTCGACAGGCTTGACGAGCCGCAGGCCATCGAGGGCGTCACGATACGCAACTACCACGCACCGCAGGACCATCCTGAGGCTATGGAAGCTTACAACCTGTCTTTCTGCTACCATTTCGGCTTTCATCCCTACACACCCGACCGCTGGGAGCACCGCTTCGCCGACCCAACTATAAAGCCTGACCTCTCCTGGGTCGCGGAAATTGAAGGAGAAGCGGGCAAGTTGGCCGGCTTCTGCCTGTGCAACGTCTTCGAGGAGGAGAACAAGGCGCTGGGCCGCTGCGAGGGCTGGATCGGCTTGCTGGGAACGGTACGCGGCTGGCGAGGCAGAGGGCTGGGACGCTCTTTGCTGCTCCACGGCCTTCACTCCCTGCGCAGCAGCGGCCTCGATATGGGAGTGCTTGGCGTCGATTCGACCAGCCCCACGGGTGCGAACCACCTGTACGAGTCGGTGGGATTCCGCACCCGCGAAATCTGGCTCCAGTTCCGAGCCCCACTGGAAGAAGTGCGTCTATAGCAGCGGGTATTAGAGGACCGTACGGGGAACTTCCCGAAGGGTACTTCTCATTGCCTGTGGTTTTCCTGCCGCTTGTATACCTGTGCAAAAGTAGCGCGTTCATTCCTTGATATTATAGAACTTATGTGCTAAACTGCGCCATCAACCCAAGAGTATATGTGCCTTTCTACAGCTTTTTGCCTATGTAGGAGTGGAAGGCTTTTGAAGATCAAGGCAGCCAGCGTAAGCGCAAAGGAGCAAGCACCATGACAGAGAGCAGCGGCGCACAGCAGGGAGAACAGAACAAGGGCAATGGCAACTATGCCTCTGTGAACGGGTTGAACATGTACTACGAGACCCACGGCGAAGGCCAGGATGGCCCACCGTTGGTGTTGCTACACGGCGCGCTGTCGGCGACCGGAACTTCATTCGGGATGCTCCTGCCCGGCCTTGCGAAGAACAGGCGGGTTATCTCCATCGAACAGCAGGCCCACGGGCGCACAGCCGACATCGACCGGCCACTCACCATCGCTCAGATGGCGGATGACACCGCCGCCCTGCTCCGGCAGCTCGACATCGAGAATGCCGATGTCCTGGGCTACAGCATGGGAGCCGGTATCGCCATGCAGGTCGCAGTCAAGCACCCGGAGCTGGTGCGCAAACTCGTGCTCGTTTCGCTCAGTTACAACGTGGAGGGCTTTCACCCCGGCCTGATGGAGGGCATGGCGCACTTGAAGCCCGAGGACCTCTACGGCTCTCCCTTCCATGACGAATACACAAGGACCGCGCCGAACCCTGGGGATTGGGCCACGCTGGTGGAGAAAGTCAAGAGCATGGAGCAGGAATTGGAGGGTTGGACCGCCGAGGACATCCAGTCGATCAAGGCCCCCACACTGATAGTAATGGGGGACTCCGATATCGTCCGGCCCGAGCACGCGGTGGAGCTATTTCGGCTGCTGGGAGGCGGGGTAGCAGGCGATATGGTTGGCCTACCTAATTCGCGGCTGGCGGTGCTGCCCGGCACCACTCACATGACGGTGGTGCACCACGCCGAGTGGCTGGTCTCGATGGTCGAGGACTTCCTAGGCGCTCCCGCACCAACCGCTTAGTGAAGTTACCGGGGACCAACTCCACTGGGTAGCCTGCACATATTGAGGAATCGCTGCAGAGCACCGGTATCACCCTCGACCTTGATGAGGCCGCTGGCTAGAGCCTCGTCAGGGTCTATCTGCCCGGACAACAGCCCCAGGTACGAGGGCATATCGGCGTGCAGGACCATGTCGGCCCTTGCGTCCTGCTCCTGCTGGACTTGAAGCTCGCCGTCCTTGACCTCAACCTGCAGGACTTCGCGATCTATATGGAGCGCGTATGTCTCGTTGAGGCCCTGCGCCTCTTCGGGACGGAAGAAGGTCTTTAGGGTCAGCGCGTACGAACCTGGGCGGAGCACGGTCACGCCTTCGGCGGAAGGGGGCACAAACTGTCTGCCCCACCTGCCAAGCTCCAGCAGCGTCTTCTCCAACGACTGCCCAAGCGGGGTCAGTTCGTACACAGTGGAAGCGGCAGGCGGCGGGAGGACGCGGCGGCTGACCATACCCTGCTGCTCCAGCAGCTTGAGTCGCTCCGCGAGCAAGTTGCTGCTGACACCCGGCAGACCGTCGATAAGGTCCTTGAACCGGCGCGGCCCTGCGAATAATTCGCGCACGACGAGCAACGTCCACCTCTCGCCGACGATCTCTAACGCGTAGGCGAGGCCACAATACTGGTTGTAGGTGCGAATGCTCATGCTTAATAATACCCAATTTGTAGCAACAGTGCAATAGTTGAAATTTCTAGTATAGAAAGTGAAGTTAGTACTTGACTTTTTGCTGGGTAGGATGTATATTACTTATAGAACATTTGTTCGAAAGCTGGTTCCCCGAGTGCTAAGAGCTAAGAGATTGTGTTGAGTTAGAAAGGAGATGTTATGAGCGCCTCGATTGGTAACGGAACCCCCACGAACGTAGCCACCCCCAGGGCCACACGCCGGGAATGGATCGGGCTTGTAGTGCTCACACTGGGCTGCCTGGTCTACGCTATGGATCTGACAGTGCTCCACCTCGCTGTACCCCGCCTGAGCGCCGACCTCAAGCCGAGCAGCGCGCAGTTGCTCTGGATCATCGACATCTATGGTTACCTTGTGGCCGGCTCGCTCATCACGATGGGCACGCTCGGCGACCGCATCGGACGGCGACGGCTCCTGATGATCGGGGCCGCGGCTTTCGGCATCACTTCCTTATTCGCCGCATTCTCCACCAGCGCCGAAATGCTCATCGCCAGCCGCGCGCTCATGGGCGTAGCCGGGGCCACACTCGCGCCCTCAACCCTCTCCCTGATCTTCAACATGTTCCCCGATCCGAAGCAGCGCGGCATCGCCATAGGCATGTGGATGTCGGCCTTCTCCGCAGGAAGTGCTATAGGCCCGGTGCTCGGCGGGCTGCTTCTTCAATACTTCTGGTGGGGCTCTGTGTTCCTCATGGCGATCCCGGTCATGGCCCTGCTTCTCGTGCTTGGACCGCGCGTGCTCCCCGAGTTTCGCGCCCCCGATGCGGGGAGGTTGGACCTGCGCAGCGCCGCCATGTCGCTCGCAGCCGTTCTGGCGGTAATCTATGGCCTCAAAGAGATCGCACAGAACGGCCTGGAAACTTTGCCCGCGCTATCCATAGTTGCCGGTCTATCATTGGGCGTCCTGTTCGTGCGGCGACAACTGACCCTGCCCGATCCCATGATTGACATCGGCCTCTTCCGAGTTCCATCCTTCAGCGCGGCGCTCGCGACCAACGTGCTGGGCATCTTCGTGGCGGTCGGCTATTTCCTGTTCATCGCCCAGTACCTGCAACTCGTGCTGGGGCTTTCGCCGTTCGAAGCCGGGCTATGGTCGGTGCCTTCCGCCGCCGGGTTCATCATAGGCTCTAACGTGGCACCGCGGTTCATACACCGCTTTCGCCCGGCTTACGTGCTGGGTGGCAGCCTCGCACTGGCAGCAGTGGGCCTCAGCTTGCTCCTGCTCGTGGACACAACCTCCGGCCTCCCGGTGCTGGTGGCGGCCTCACTTGTCATCTCGATGGCCCTGTCGCCCATGTTCAACCTGACCACGGAGCTGATCGTCGGGAGCGCCCCGCCGGAGCGAGCCGGGTCGGCCTCGGGCATCTCCGAGACAGGCGTGGAGCTTGGCGGCGCGCTGGGCATCTCGATCCTGGGCAGCATTGGCACAGCGATCTACCGGGGCGCGGTAGCCAACGGCCTCCCGGCGGGCATTCCAGCCGAAGCAGCTACGGTAGCCAGGGATACCCTGGGTGGCGCGGTTGCGGTCGCGCAGCAGTTGCCCGGTCAGATGGGCACGGCATTGCTAGATGTGGCCCGCCAGGCCTTTGTGCAGGGCCTGCATATAGCCGCAGGAATAAGCGGCATAGTGGCGGTCGTCGCCGCTATAGTCGCCGTGATGGTATTTCGGGGTGTCTCAGGCAGCGCGCAACATGCCGGGGACCAGGATTTTGAAGCCACTGACGCAACCATAATCCAGTTTGCCAAGCAGGAGGCCGCAAATGCTGCGTAATTCCACGAATACCAGGCTCTACGGAGCGCCCCTGACAATCGTTAGGACTTCAAATGAGAATGCCGTCGTGGCGCAATTCGCCGGCAGGATCAACGACATGGGTCAACTCTCGCAGGCATCGCTGGCGGTACAGGCCCGTATCCTGGAGGCAATCAAGACCGTGGCGCGGAGCGTGAATGGCAGCGCCGAAGCAGGCACACCATCACGCTACGACCGCCGCGTGCTCTACGAAGTGCCTGGCCGTTGGTCCCTCGCGGCGATTATCTTCCGGCCCGGCCAGGAGACCGAGCTACACGACCACGGCGGTTGGGGCTGCGCGGTCACGGTGCAGGGTATCGAGCGCGACCGCCGGTTCGTCCACGACGCCTCGGGCAACCTGGTGCTGAGCGCCCAGCGCGACTACCCGCAGGGGGCGGGCTACGTCTTCAGCGCCGTGGATGTACACCAGCCGGTCGGCGCGGACCCCCGGCGGCTGACGATAGCGCTCCACTTCCTGGTACATGACAGCGGGCACCACAATGCAAAGCCGGAGAGCCTGTATATCTCCAACGGGCGCACTAAAATTGCTGCTTGATTGCAATCGAATCCAATACTGTATTCCGGCATAAGCCGAAGGGAGCGCAGAGATGACAGAAATGGCAGAGAAAGAGCCGGTAGCCGAGCAGATGCTCAGGACTGACGATCCGGCGGTCATACCCTGGACCCAAGTACGCGATCTGCTCACAACCGCGAACACGCAGTGGCTGACGACGGTGCGTCCCGATGGTCGGCCGCACATACGTCCGGTGGGGCCGGTCTGGGTGGGAGGGGCGATGTACTTCACCACCGGGCAGGGCACGCGCAAGGGAGCAAACCTCGCGCGCAATACGCACTGCGCGATTGCTTTCGCTAACGGGGGCCTCGACATCGTAATCGAGGGGCTGGCGGTGCAGGTGAAGGACCAGGCGACGATTGAGCGACTGGCAGAGGTGTACACGTCCCAGGGGTGGCCGGCCACAGCGGGGGACGGAGCGCTCGATGCTCCATATGACGTGTACAAAATAACGCCCACGGTCGCTTTTTGTTTAGGCACAACCGAGGAAACCGCCGTCCACACGACCCGCGACCGCTTCTAAAGGAGACCACATATGCCCCCTCCCGAGAAGGAACCAACGCCGGAGCTAGATTCGCGGTTCAGCAGCGAAGGCGCAACGCCGACACCCTGGTCGGAGGGCCGCGAGGAACTGGAGAAGGCCGAGATTTACTGGCTCACGACCGTGCGACATGACGGTCGCCCTCATGTCACACCGCTGCTCGCCGCCTGGATGGAAGACGCTATGTACTTCTGCACCGGCGCAGACGAGCGCAAGGCCCGCAACCTGGCACAGAACCCTAACTGCGTTATCACGACCGGCTGCAACGTACTGCAAGGGCTTGACGTGATAGTAGAGGGGGAGGCTGTGCTGGTGAGCGACGAGGGCACACTGCAACGGCTCGCAGACCTGTACGCTTTCAAGTACGGCTGGCACTATACGGTTCGAGACGGCGCGTTTTACGGCGACGGTGGCAGGGCGGACGTGTACAAGGTAGCCCCAACCACCGTCTTCGGCTTCGGCAAGGGGGAGACCTCCAGCCAGACCCGTTGGCGCTTCTAACATTCTAACGGTACTTAAGAGAAAGGTGTTTATCGTGACTGCAGAGCATGATGCCAACAAAGTAGAGGTCCGGCAATTGGAACCCCAACCTGTCTTGACCTTCAGGGGGACAATCAAGGTGGCGGACCTGGGCCCAACGATGGGCGACAGGCTCGCAGCCTTACGGGCTTATCTACAGCAAAGTGGCGCAAAGCCCGCGGGACCTCCAATTGTACGCTACCACACCTTCGGCGAGACGGAGACCGACTTTGAAATTGACGTTCCGGTAGTAAAGCCTGTCGTGGGCGAGGGCCGCATTGAGGCAGGCGAGCTACCAGGCGGCCCCGCCCTCACCACATGGCACGTCGGCGCCCACGACAAACTCGGGGAAGCATACGCTCGTATACAGTCCTATCTTGAGGAGCATGGCTACGAACCAGGCGGCCCGGCCCGCGAAGTCTACTACTGGATAGACCTCGGCAAGGAAGACGACCCCTCGGCCCTGGGTCTTTCCGCGGGGCGCACTCAGCTAATCCAACCGGTCAAATAACCTCAATCACAGATGCTCGAACGAGGTTTCGCAACGAGTTTCCTGAGGAGCAAGCACATGGGTAAGGTCATCGCAAACATCACAATGTCGCTGGATGGATTCATCGCCGGGCCTGGGGATGATGTCCAGCACCTGTTCAAGTGGTACTTCAGCGGCCCAACCGAGTTTGTAGTGCAGGGCGGGAGGATGGTGCTAAAGGTCTCGCCGGAGAGCGCCGTGCTCCTTGAGGAGGCAATTCAGAGCACAGGCGCAATGGTGGCAGGAAGAAGGATGTTCGATCTTGCAGGGGCCTGGGGCGGCAGTCCCCCTTATGCGCCCTGCTTTATAGTTACCCATGCCGTCCCGGATGAATGGACCCAGGAAGGCTCACCGTTCACCTTCGTCACCGACGGCGTGGAAAGTGCCGTGGCACAAGCCAAAGCGGCTGCGGGCGACAAGAACGTAGCCATAGCCACCGCCAGCATGACGCAACAGTGTCTCAAGGCCGGGTTGCTCGACGAGATATACATCGACCTCGTGCCGGTCTTGCTCGGTGACGGAATCCGCTTGTTCGACAACCTGGGTCCTGAGCCGGTTGAGCTGGAAAGCATAAGGGTTGTAGAGGCCCCCGGCGTAACGCACCTTGGCTTCCGAGTGGTCAAGTAGAGCACAGTGGGCCCACGTATTTCTGGAGACGACACAGGCATTAGCGACAAAGGGAGGCTAACTGCAATGGCAGCAACATTCACAACCACCATTCTCAAGGCGGAGGGGTTAAACGCCACCGGTATCAGCGTGCCGCCCCAGGTAATAGCCGAGTTGAGCGCCTCGAAACGGCCCAAGGTCAAAGTCACCGTGAACGGCTTCACCTACCGTAGCACGGTTGCCCCCTACGGCGACGTGTTCATGCTGCCTCTGAACCAGGAGTACAGGGAAGCAGCGGGCGTGCAGGCCGGTGACGAAGTAGAGGTCACGCTCGAACTCGACCTGGAGCCTCGCACGGTGGACGTGCCCGAGGACCTGGCAGCGGCGCTTGCCCAGAAGCCCGGTGCGCGGGAAGCGTTCGACGCGTTGTCTTACACCATGCGTAAGGAACACGTGCGCCTGGTAGAGTCTGCCAAGGCGCAGGAGACCCGCACCCGAAGAATCGCCGGCATTGTTGAAAAGCTGGGCGGATCCTAGCTTAGACCAAGTATCCATATAGGAGGAGACGACATGAGAGAGGTAACTTCAAGAGACGGCACCGTCATCACGTTCGACCAGCTAGGCGAAGGCCCGGCGGTCATCCTCGTGTGCGGTGGTTCGGTGGACCGCATGTCCAACGCGGGCCTGGCGGAGGTCCTGGCAGCAAACTTGACCGTGTACAACTACGACCGCCGTGGTCGAGGCCAAAGCGGCGACACACAACCCTATGCCGTCGAGCGTGAAGTGGAAGACATCGAGGCACTGGTGAACGAGGCGGGTGGCGCGGCGTTCCTGTACGGCACTTCCTCAGGGGCGGCCCTTGCCCTCGAAGCGGCTGCCAGCGGCCTCCCTATCACGAAGCTGGCCCTGTGGGAGCCACCGTACATCCTGGAAGGCAGCCGTCCACTACCACCCGCGAATACAGCCGCCATTTACACTGAGTTTGTCTCGGCAGGGAGGCGAGGCGACGCGGTTGAGTTCTTCATGACGAAGGTCGTGGGCCTTCCGGACGAATTCGCGGCCCAGGCACGCAACTCGCCTTGGTGGCCGGCCCAGGAAGCTCTGGCGCACACCCTGGCCTACGATGCCACGGTAATGGGCGACTATTCGCTGCCCGCCGAGCGCGCGGCCTCCGTGACGACACCTACACTCGTCCTGGACGGTGGGGCGAGCTTCGATTGGATTCGCGATACAGCGAAAGCGCTGGCTGATATCCTCCCCAACGGGCAGCATCGCACCCTGGAAGGCCAGACCCACGACGTTGCCCCACAAGTCATGGGTAATGCGCTGGTGGAGTTCTTCACCAACTAAGGCGGCACCCTACTGAACCCCTGGACACGCGACGCACGATACAATTCGAGAGGAGACTAACGATGATTAAGCAATTTGCCGGTGCATCTATATGGAGCGAAGACGTAAACAACCTGCTGCCGTTCTACCGGGACGTGCTGGGGCTCAAGGTGGGCATGGAGGCACCGGGATACGCTGTGGTGGGAATGGAGTCGCCTGAGACCGCGGGGCTTCTACTGGGCACGCACAGTGAGGTGCACGGTCGCAATGCCGATCCCTCGCGGCACATGGTCGCCTTCGCGACCGACGACCTAGTAGCGGATGTGCAGCGGCTGAAGGAGGCCGGAGTCGAGTTCGTGGAGGGACCAACGGACTACGGCGACATGTCCATCGCTACCCTCAAGGACCCAGAGGGGAACCTGGTCCAACTCTATCACATGCGCGGCAGTTGAACCGTGCTCCGATGTATCGCTCAAGCAAGGTTTTAGGAACCCGCGCCGACCTGCTGCTCCCCATCATCCCGGCCTTCCTTGACGTGCGCACGCCCGGTTCGGAAGCCTAATTGACGTGAGGTATAGCTCATGTGTAGAAACATCCGGCCCCTCTTCAACTTCGCCCCGCCCGCGACCGAGGACGAGGTGCGTGCCGCCGCTTTGCAGTTCGTGCGCAAAGTCAGCGGCTTCAACAAGCCCTCGAAAGCCAACGAAGCCGCCTTCGATGCTGCCGTTGACGAAATAGCAGCGGTCTGCCGCAACCTGCTCAGTTCCCTGGAGACAAACGCACCAGCCAAGGACCGGGCAGAAGAAGCTGCCAAAGCACGGGCGCTATCTGCCCAGAGGTTCACCAGCTAAAGGAAGCGGCAGACATGCTCCAGAGGTAGCCGCAAGGGCTGGCCCCAGTACGTGACCTCAAACCGTCAGCTCGTACCGGGACCAGCCCTTGCGCTTGTTATATACTAGGAGGAGAACCGACTTTACTCTCCCAGAACACCAGCGACTAAGAAAGCCGCTATCCAACATATCTCCAAAGAAGGAGAACCAGCATGGAAACCATGACAAGCCTGCGAGCGCCACGCGGCACGACCTTACAATGCAAAGGCTGGCTGCAAGAAGCGGCGCTCAGGATGCTG
>JAXDKH010000346.1:0-10695 GCA_034667185.1 Chloroflexia bacterium
TCCCCCCGGTGCCGAGACACCTGCTGAAGTTGAAAGCTTGGGTGCCGAGACTGCTGTGCGCAAGCAGATACCCCGTGCGTTGTTCCGGCCTGCCCTCTTCAGCACGCTGCTGATGATCACCGCCAGCGGCATCGAGGACGGCCTGTTTATCGCGCTGTGGACGCTGTGGCTGGACGACCTGGGCGCTTCGACCTCGTACATCGGCCTGACGTTCATCACGTTCTCGCTGCCGCTCATGATACTCATGCCTATCACGGGCAAGTGGGCCGATAACTACCGACTGGCTCCCATCATAGCCATCCCGGCAGCGCTCGCCAGCCTGGTCTACCTGACCTACGCGATGACCGACAACCTGTTCCTGATCGCCATGTTAGGCCTGTTCGAGGGTACGCTGGTCGCGATGCGCCTGCCTGCGATAAGCGCCTTCATCGCCAACCTGTCGCCCGACAACGCCAGGGGCCGCATCCAGGGCATCACCAGCACCACGCGCACGATAGCGGGCTTCGTCAGCTCGATGGTGGTAATCATGCTGTACGAGATGAACCACCACTTCCCCTTCTTCATGCTCTTCGGCACGCAACTGCTGGTGAGCGTTGTGGCGGGCATACTGATCTGGCGCATCGAACGCCGCAGCATAGCAGCCAACAGCGTGGTGGAAGCGGGATAAAGAAGGACGATGAAACCACAAAGGCGCAAAGAGCGCAAAGGACACATAGATTAAGGTGGTCTTCTAAGCTAAAGGACCAGAGTACGACATCATGTACTCTGGTCCTCTTTGTACCAACCAAACCATCTAGTTCTTGGCTGGCCTTTGCGCTCTTTGCGCCTTTGTGGTTTCATCGTTCACCCGTAGTATGGCAAAGCCATTCGATGCCAGTTAAATGGCGGTTGCCGGTCTAGCGGAATGGTGGAGGGCGAACACACTAGAACGGCAACTTTCACTCCATACTACGGTGGGACGCTCAACTTGGATTTATTTTGGCCGGAATGGCAACCTTCGGCGTGGGTTATGCTATACTAAAGCGTTGCAATGTAGCACACGAGCACGGAGGGAAAGGCGATGGCTAGCACTGTCAAAGACGAGCAGCAGACGGTCCTGGACGGCAAGCGTGGAGGCAAGAACGGCGCAAACGGCGCATCTCATAGTACAGAGTCGCGCCCGCAGTCCCGTGTGGAGACCGTTGTCCATCTGGAGCGCAATCCCGGTACCCCCCTCGACCTCGACTGGGTGTATGGCACCCGCATCAACCGTAGCGCCGTGGAGCGCAGGGCAGCCACGTTAGTCACCCGCCGCACCGTGAAGAAGGAGTGGCAGGCCGCATGGCTCCTCCGTGCCGTCACCGTCATCGATCTGACTACCCTGGCGGGCGACGACACCCCCGGTAACGTGGTGCGTCTTTGCGCCAAAGCCCGCCGCCCGGTACGCGATGATTTGCTTGAAGCACTCGGTGTAAGGGGCCTGGGTATCAGGGTGGGCGCGGTGTGCGTCTACAACAACCTGGTGCCCGTGGCGGTCGAGGCTCTGGAGGGTACCAACATACCCGTCGCCGCCGTATCGACTGGCTTCCCCGCCGGGCAGACCAGTCATGAGAGCAAGCTGCAAGAGATACGCACGTCGGTGGAGGCCGGGGCCAGGGAGATCGATATAGTTATCTCCCGCGCCCACGTGCTCACCGGCAACTGGCAGGCCCTGTACGACGAGGTGCGCGACTTCCGCGAGGCGTGCGGCGACGCCCACATGAAGTCGATCATCGCGACGGGCGAGCTTGCCACCATGCGCAACGTCTACCAGGCCAGCATCGTCTGCATGATGGCCGGCTCAGACTTCATCAAGACCTCCACCGGCAAAGAGGCCACCAACGCCACCCTCCCCGTGAGCCTGGTGATGGTACGCTCCATACGCGAGTACCTGGACCGCACGGGACACAAGGTCGGCTTTAAGCCCGCGGGCGGCATCCGTTCGGCCAAGCAAGCGCTGGACTGGCTCATCCTGATGAAGGAGGAGTTGGGCAACGAGTGGATGATGCCCAACCTGTTCCGCATCGGGGCCAGCGGCCTGCTCACCGATATCGAGCGCCAGCTAGAGTACTTCGTCACCGGGCGCTACTCGGCAGCCTACCGCCACCCTATGCCGTAGGCCACGGCTCTTGTGGGCGACCTCGAAAGGCGGGGCGTTTCTATAGCCGGCCCTTCAAGACAAACTGCTGCCACGCTGTGGGTTGCTAGATCGCCTCTACTTGTCCGCATCCAGGCCGGCAGTATCCACCTGTACTTCGTACTTCTTGGGGTCTGCGCGCTCCTTTGCGGAACCTTCTTGCTTGTCAATCGACTCGCGGTGCCCGGCCTCTCTGCTCCTGGTTTCCATGGACGACGTGGTTGGTGCCAAGCCCCGGTACGCGGCATGGCTGCGAGTTCGATTGGAGCAAGTTCGCCAGGTGACCAGACTGTCCAGCGAATATGGAGGTATCCCTTTGGGTGAGACAATGATGCCTGAGAGAGTCTTGGCGAGTGGTCTTCTCGATAAGAAGCGCATTCGCGCGGTTGCTCTATGTGTGTTCAGCCGAGATGGCTGCATCCTCGTCGCGGAAGGCGTGGACGCGTTAAACGGAGAGACCTTCTACCGTCCCCTTGGCGGCACCGTTGAGTTCGGCGAACACACCAGCGACACGGTAATCCGTGAGATTCGAGAGGAGCTGGGCGCGGAGGTCAAGCCCGAAAGCCTGCGCTTCATCGGCACGTTGGAGAATATATTCGTCTACAACGGCCTGCCCGGACACGAGATCGTCATGCTCTACGATGGCGAGTTAGCGGATCGGACCCTCTACGAACAGGGAGAGCTAAACGCCCAGGAGGACGACGGTATACCCTTCCGCGCCCTGTGGAAGCCCCTGGTGGAGTTCGGGCATGGCGCGCCCCTGTACCCGGCAGGTCTGCGGGAACTATTACTAGGAAGCCGGATTGTAGGAGGGCGGCATGCCCGAAGATAGCGAGCCTGGCAGCGCGCAACTATCCGGTCTCGATGTTGCCGGGGCTTTATCCACATCGCCCACTCCTGGATCAGCCGGGCACAGGGCCGCTGAGGAGTCGAACCGAACTGCCTACTTGCTGCTCGTCCTGGCTTGCTCTATCCTCTTCAGTCTACTCACCGCGGCCCTTCAAGCAGAGAAGTTAGGTATATCTTACCTGGAAGAGGGGCTGCAGATAGAGAGACACACAGCGGTGCTTTCTGGTACCAGTGGCGACCCGTGGCAGTATCGAGTGCTGTCCGAGTACCTCGCAGAAGGTTTTGTAATCGCATCGCGCGCCCTGGCTCTCCCTCACCCGATAGCGGTGGGCTTTGTGCTCTTTCGAGTATTGCAGAACCTGGCCATCTTCGTGCTGGCAGCGGCCTACTTGCGCAGGCTGGGCTTTAAGCTCTATGTCGTGTTGTTCAGTCTGGCGGTCCTTGCCTGGGGCATGAGTCAGAGCTTTTACGATAGCGATCTGCAATTCAGTACATATAGCGATATTGCCTTCTACCTCCTGGCTGCCTTGGCTATACTCCACTCAAAATATTCCTGGATATTGCCGATAACGTTGTTAGCCGCTCTGAACCGGGAATCGGGCGTGTTCATCCCGTTCTTAGTGTTTGGAGTTTGGCTGTTTGGTGCGCGCCGCAAGGAGGATGCACGTTTTATATTCGTTTGTAGCCTGCTGGCGCTGCTGTGCTTTGTGGCTGCCTACGTTGGATTACGGTTAGTGCTCGGGCCGCGCCCGTTCGTGGGCACCGAGATCCAGCACCCCGGTATCTCGCTGCTCATCTACAACGTGACCCAGCCCCGCACATGGCTACAGCTATTCGCAACTTTGAGCATCCTGCCGGTGCTAGCCTTCTACTCGATGCCCCTATGGCCGCGGGTGCTGAAGATCTTTTTCTGGGTGCTGGTGCCTGCCTGGTTCGTGGTGCATTTCGCCGCTAGTATAGCCGCTGAAACGCGCCTCTTCCTCGTTCCGTTTGCGCTGGTCTTTGTACCAGGGGCCGCTTTTGGTCTGGCAGCGTCGGGTAGGTTTAGAACGGGCGGACGCCAGCCTGAGTAGCGCTGTGATTGGATAGTGAACTGCCTGCGTGATAGCTAGTACCCTACAAACGGACCGCAAAACGTGGTACGATGTACACAGAATTAGGACTGAGGACTGACAATTGACAGCCGGCAGCACCCGGAGGGATTCAACATGGCTACAGTGGCAGAAATCTTCGAGACGCTCGATTACGGCCCCGCGCCGGAGGCAAAAGAGCCTGCATTGCAGTGGATCGAGCGGCACCAGCCGTTCGGCCTCTTCATCGACGGCGAATGGGTTGCGCCCGGAAGCGGCAAGTACTTCGACAGCCAGAACCCCGCTACCAGCAAGCCGCTGGCGAAGGTGGCCCTCGGCACGGTTGAGGACGTTGATAAGGCCGTAGCCGCCGCACGTCGAGCCTTCGAGAGCTGGAGCACCTCGCCCGGCCACGTACGCGCCCGCTACATGTATGCGATTGCGCGCCTGCTGCAAAAGCACTCCCGCTTGCTCGCCGTGCTCGAAAGCCTGGACAACGGCAAGACAATCCGCGAGACCCGCGACATCGACATCCCCCTTGTGGCCCGCCACTTCTATTATCACGCGGGCTGGGCGCAGCTGATGGAGACCGAGATGCCCGGCATGGTACCCGTGGGAGTGGTGGGGCAGATCATCCCCTGGAACTTCCCGCTGCTCATGATGGCCTGGAAGATCGCGCCAGCGATTGCGATGGGCAACACCGTGGTGCTCAAGCCTGCCAGCTATACCCCTCTCACCGCCCTGGCCTTCGCCCACATCTGCGACGAGGCGGGCCTGCCGAAGGGCGTAGTCAACATCGTCACTGGAGAGGCGCGCACCGCGGGTGAAGCTATCCTGACCCACCCCGGCGTGGACAAGATCGCCTTCACCGGCTCCACGGATATAGGGCGACATATCCGCCAAGTCACAGCGGGAAGCGGCAAGAAGCTGTCACTGGAGCTTGGGGGCAAGTCGCCGTTCATCGTGTTCGATGACGCCGACCTGGATAGCGTTGTAGAGGGCGTGGTGGACGCTATCTGGTTCAACCAAGGGCAGGTGTGCTGCGCCGGGTCGCGCCTGCTGGCCCAGGAAGGCATTGCCAAACGCCTGGAAGAGAAGCTGCGCTACAGGATGGAGAGGCTGCGCATAGGCGATCCGCTCGATAAAGCGATGGACATAGGGGCTATCGTGGGGCCGACGCAGTTGCAGCAGATACAGAAGCTGGTGCAGCAGGGTGTCGATGAGGGGGCCTACATGTGGCAGCCGTCGTGGTCGTGCCCCACTGAGGGCAGTTTCTTCCCGCCGACCCTCTTCACCAACGTGTCGCCCTCGTCGACCATCGCGCAGACGGAGATATTCGGCCCCGTGCTGGTCTCCATGACCTTCCGCACACCCTCCGAAGCGGTAGCCCTCGCCAACAACACCCGCTATGGTCTTGCGGCCTCGGTGTGGAGCGAGAACATCAACCTGGCGCTGGATGTGGCGGCCAAGGTCAAGGCGGGCACCGTCTGGATCAACTGCACCAACCAGTTCGATGCAGCCTCCGGCTTCGGCGGCTACCGGGAGAGTGGCTACGGTCGCGAAGGCGGCAGGGAAGGGCTGTACGAGTACGTCCGCCCCGTATGGGAGGCTGCATTTAGCGGTGGGCGCAACGGAGCCGCACACCCTTCAGAGATGGTAGAACACATCGTTTCGGAGGAGCCTCACACGAACGGTGGCAACGGGCATCATGGCAACGGACATCATGGCAACGGCCACCACGAAGAAGACCTTGATGACTTTTCGACAAGCATATCCTCCCTGATACCCGCGATAGACCGCACGCCTAAGATGTTCATCGGCGGCAAGCAGGCGCGCCCCGACTCCGGCTACAGCGCGGCGGTGTACGGACCTGATGACGAGCTAATTGGCGAGATCGGGCAGGGCAACCGCAAGGACATCCGCAACGCTGTAGAAGCCGCCCACGCTGCGGAGGGCTGGGCCTCCACCACGGGGCACAACAAGGCGCAAATCCTGTACTACATAGCGGAGAACCTGTCGGCACGCGCTGGTGAGTTTGCCGGCCGTATACAGCAGCAGACGGGCGGCCGCGCCGAGGACGCACAGCGTGAGGTGGAGCTATCCATCGAGCGTCTGTTCACGTATGCCGCCTGGGCCGACAAATACGACGGCCTGGTGCACCGCACGCCCTCCCGCAACATTACTATCGCCATGCCGGAGCCTATAGGCGTCATGGGCATCGCCTGCCCCACCGAGTACCCGCTGCTGGGGCTGGTGTCGCTGGTCGCACCAGCCATCGCAATGGGTAACACGGTCGTAGTGGTACCCTCCGAGCGGCACCCGCTGAGCGCCACCGACTTCTACCAGGTGCTCGAGACCTCCGACGTGCCGGGCGGCGTGGTGAACATCGTCACGGGGCCGCGCGAGACACTCACGAAGGTGCTCGCCGAGCACGATGATGTGGACGCGATGTGGTACTTCGGCACCGCGGAGGGCAGCAAGCTGGTGGAGAACTCCTCGGCGGGCAACATGAAGCGCACCTGGGTGAATTATGGACATGGGCGCGACTGGCTCTCCAGGGAGCAGGGCGAGGGACAAGAGTTCCTGCGCGAGGCGACACAGGTGAAGAACGTCTGGACGCCGTATGGGGAGTAGGGCCGCATGCCTTGTAATCACCCTGCTGACCCTCTTAATTCCCACCTCGTCTCAGGCTGCCTCCCTACAGCAGCCTAAACCTAAAGTTAGCCCACCCTACCTCCTTGCGGGCGGAGCAGGCAACCAGCAGCAGGTCAGCATGGCAGGCGGGTACATGGCCTACTCCAACTGCAAGTCGGCTGACTGCGATATCTACGGCGTGGAGCTGGCTACCAGGCGAGAGGTGGTCGTCTCGGAGCAGGGGTGGGATGAAGACCAGCCTTCCACCGACGGCGTGAGGGTGGTGTGGCGAGACGCCCGCAACGTGGACCGCGCCTACCGCAACGGCAACAACCAGCTTGTCAACTTCGACCTGTACGGTACCGTGCTGGGGGACGGCAAGCCAGCCACCATGTCCAAAGCGGCGCAGATGCAGAACAGGCCCGGCGTTTGGGGCAACACCGTTGTTTGGGCCGACTTCCGCGACTCGGTTGGTGCGGACGACCCCGACGCGGGTAACATCTACATGACCGACTTCCCCTCCGGCAAAGAGACGGTCGTTGTGAAGGCCAAAAGCGCGCAGGTCCGCCCCGCCACGAACGGCAGGTACATCGTATGGGTGGACTACCGCAACGAGCCTGACCCCAATGGCACCAACTCCGACATCTACGCCTACGACCTCGCCACGGGCCAGGAGTTCCCCATTACCACCGCGCCCGACACGCAGACCGACCCGGCCATCTCAGGCAACATCGTGGTGTGGGCCGACTGGCGCAAAGGCGACAATACCGCCGATATCTACGGCTACGACCTTGCGGCGAAACGGGAGTTCCCCATCAGCACCGCGCCTGGCAGCCAGATACAGCCCGCCATCTCCGGCAACATCGTGGTGTGGGCCGACTTCCGCAACGAAAAGGACCCCGCCGGCAGCAATACCGATATCTACGGCTTTGACCTTGCCACGAAGCAGGAGTTCCCCATCTTCGTAGGTCCGGCACCACAACGCCAGCCGGAGGTTACGGAGGGTGTGGTGGCCTGGGAGGACGAAGCAAAGGGCAACAAGAACATCGATATCATGGGCGCGACCATCTCCGGCATTGCCATTGCCCCGCCGCCCTCACCTTCACCCGCCCTGCCCGGCACAGGCGCGCACCGCTTCCCGGAGACCCACCAGGTAATTACCGGCCTCTTCCTCGATTACTGGGAGAAGCACGGCGGCCTTCCCCAGCAAGGTTACCCCATTTCCGACGTTATGCGCGAGAAGTCGGACCTGGACGGCAAAGAGTACACTGTGCAGTACTTCGAGCGCGCGGTGATGGAGTATCACCCGGAGCAGAAGCCGCCTTTCAACGTGCTCCTGTCGCAGCTAGGCACGTTCCGTTACCAGCAGAAGTACCCTCATGCCGCGCCCAATCAGTCCACCAACAACTCGCCGGGCGCGCGGTTCTTCCCAGAAACGGGCAAGACCATAGGCGGGTTGTTCTTCATCTACTGGAACAATCACGGCGGCCTAGCGCAGCAGGGCTACCCCATCTCGGACGAGTTCAAAGAGAGAAGCGACCTCGATGGCAAAGAGTACACGGTCCAGTACTTCGAGCGCGCCGTGTTTGAACTCCACCCTGAGAACCCTGAGCCCTACAGTGTGCTCCTGTCCCAGCTAGGCACGTTCCGCTACCAGCAGAAGTATGGTGGCAGGTAATTACCGCCCGGAGCGGATGCAAAGTCAGAATGCCCCAATCAGCAGCACCCAAAGTTGCCTTTGTCATTCCGAACGAAGTGAGGAATCAGGTGGGTAAGGAAGAAGCTGTATCGCAGTAGGGAAGTGGCCTTGTCATCATTATTCCCGTATTACGACAATCTACGACGGCCACCTGATTCCGAACGAAGTGAGGAATGACAATGGGAACTTTGGGGTGCTCACACTCCATGCTGTGAGACTTTGCACCAGCCCCAATTACCGCTCCCATTCCTGGACACCCTCACCCGCCGCGTGGTAGACTTAACGGGTCTGCCGCGCGATCTTTGCGGCTCGTTCCCGACCACTGTAAGGAGTAAAGTTTGAAAAGGTTTCTACTGGGCATTACGTTGCTTTCTCTCATGTCAATTCCCCTGGCGGGGTGCGGCGAAACCCCCGCAACGCCAACAGGCACAACAGGTACCACAAGTGCTCAAGCCACCCAACCCGCAGCACCAACCACGGAGCAGTCTACACCAAACACTACAGCGGAGGCTAAACCAGTGGGCGACGATCATATTACTGTCCAGCACATTCTCATAGGGTTCAAAGATGCGGTGGGCTTCCAGGGCCGCCAGATGCCTGAGAAGGCAGCTTCTCGCACCCAGGAGGACGCACGCAAGCTGGCTTACGATCTCCTTGCCCGCGCCGAGAAGGGTGAGGACTTCGATACGCTGGTGAAAGAGTACACCGACGACAGCCCGCCGGGCATCTACAACATGTCGAACAACGGCGTCGCGCCCGCTTCTGAAGATGAGTTCCCACGCAGCCAACTCGTGCCCGCCTTCGGTGACGTAGGTTTCGGCCTGAAGATGAACGAGATCGGCATCGCCGACTACGACCCGAACACCAGTCCATTCGGCTACCACGTGATCAAGCGCGTGGCCCCGCCGCCCCCGCCCCAGAAGCCTGCGGGTGAGGACGACCGCATTACGGTGCAGCACATCCTCATCGGCTTCGCTGACGCAGTAGGCTTCCAGGGGCAGGTGCCTGAAAAGGCTCAGGGCCGCACGCAGGAGCAGGCCAAGACGCTCGCCTACGAGATACTGGACCGCGCCAAGAAAGGCGAAGACTTCGACAAACTGGTAGAGCAGTACACCGACGACAGCCCGCCGGGCATCTACTCGCTGGCTAACATCGGCGTCCAGGCCGACCAGGCCTCTGGCGAATACGGCCGCAAGAACATGGTGCCCGCCTTCGGCGACGTGGGCTTCAAGCTAAAGGTGGGCGATATAGGCATAGCCGACTACGACCCCACCACCAGCCCCTACGGTTGGCACATCATCAAGAGGGTGAAGTAGACGATGGACAATAGACGATGGACGATGGCTCCTAAACCATCGTCTGTCGTCCGTTACGCCCCCCGCCTCAATGCCGCTCGCTCAGCGTAATTCAGCCCGAGTTCGGTGAGTAGCGCAAGCAAAGCTACGGGGATAGCGCCTACCAGCAATATGTCATTGCGGGAGAGGGCTAGCCCGGCCTGAATGAAGTCGCCCAGGCCGCCGCCGCCGATCAGGGTGGCGAGGGTGGCACTGGCTATTACCTCCACGGCAGCCCGGCGCAGGCCCACGAGCACCACGGGCAGGGCTAACGGCAGTTGCACCCGCCACAGCAGCCTCCAGGCCGACATTCCCAGCCCGCGGCCCGCCTCCAATATAGCAGGGGCCACGCTACGCATGCCCGCGTCCGTGTTGATGAGAAGGGGAGGCACCGCCAGGAAGGTGAGCGCGATGAGGGAGGGGCGGAAGCCGGTGCCCACGAGCGGCAGCAGCAGGAACAGCACCGCAATGCTCGGCACCACCCGCAACACCCCGGCGAAGTTCACCGTGACCCGTGCCAACGCCCCGAACCGGCTGATCCAGATGCCTAGCGGCACGCCTATAGCAACGGCTAGCAGCAGCGCCGCCCCGCTCAACAGCACATGCGCCCACGTTTTCTCCACCACGTCGTTGCTGTGGGCCAGAGCGTATTCCAGGGCCTTCTGTAGTGTGTCCATAGGGTGTCTGAGACGTGAAACGTGATGCGGCTGGTGTTACTGGGTTCGTGAAAACGACTTTGTTGTTATAGCAAGACCAAAGAGGCCCTGTCATCCTGAGCGCAGCGAAGGATCAGCCACACACGTTAGACTCCTACTTATGTTGGGCAAATGTTCCTCTTCTCAATGTCATCCCCAACGCTGTAGGCTCTAGCATGCCACCTGATCCTTCGCTACGCTCAGGATGACAGGGGGAATACGGTCCTGTTAGGCAACCATGTTGGCATTCGCGTACCCT
>JAXDKH010000347.1:0-8451 GCA_034667185.1 Chloroflexia bacterium
GGGCGCGTATGCGGTAGGAGCGTAGGACGGACGATAGACGGTAGCAACTTCTACCATCGTCTATCGTCCGTCGTCTATCGTCCCTCACTGAATGCTTCCGAGAAGAAATCGGCTATACGTGGGTAGAGCACGCGACGGTTCTTGGTGCGCGCTATGCCGTGGCCTTCGTCCTCGAATGCGGCTACTTCGTATTGGACGCCCAGCTTGTCTAGGGCCGTGCGCACTAGGCTCACGTTAGTGGGAGTAACGTTCGGGTCTTGCATGCCCTGGACGATTAGTAGCTTGCCCTTTATTTTCTCAAGGTGGTTGATGGGCGAGCGCTCGTGGTAGCGTTCTGGCACCTGGGTGGGGGTGCCGCCCATCATCTCCTCGCTGTAGGGGCGCAGGTCGGGGCGGGTCGTCTCGTAATCGACGGTCAGGTCGGTCATGCCGCACACGGGGGCCGCTGCCGCCAGCAGGTCGGTGGGGAAGTGGGTGATGGCCCACCAGGACGAGTAGCCGCCGTAGGATGTGCCAGTGATGCCCACCTTGCCGGGTTGGGCTATGCCTTCGCGGATGAGGGCTTCGATGCCGGTGCGTATGTCCTCTTGCTCGCGCCCGCCCCAGCCGTCCTCCTTGATAGCCTCGCGGAAGCTGAGTGAGAAGCCGGTGCTGCCCCTGTAGTTCGGGTCGAGTACGTTGAAACCCTCAGAGACGTAGAACTGTATTTGCGGGTTGAGCACGTCGGGGCTATGAGACGTGGGGCCGCCGTGCACGTACACGATGGTGCCTCTTGCCTCGCCACGCGGCCTGTAAAGCCAGCCCTGTATCTCCATGCCATCAACTGAGTGCCAGCGGAAGCTCTCGGCCTGCGTGAGGTCGTCGGGCCGGATGGGCGTTTGCTCCCAGATGCGGTTGAGGCTGGTGAACTGCGCAGGGTCGTTAGCGTCCAGCGCAAATCTTACCAGGTTGGCGGGTTGTCGCGAGCTATAGTGCTGACCTACCCAGTCTCCATCTTCTACCGACGCGATGGGAATGAGGTCGCCGGGCACATCTGGGAGAGGGGTCTCTTCCCCTGTATCAATGTCCAGCAGGCTAGCTCCCATGCGGGCGTCTTTCACTTCGAGCACCACAGCTTTGTCGCCTCTGCGTGGTGCGAAGGCCGACTCGATGTTGCGGGAGGGTTCGTCCACCAGCCAGCGCACATCGCCGGTCTCGCGGTCCCAGACGCCCACGCGGTTGTGGGTGCCTGTCTCCGCAAGCACAACCGCGCGGCGCCCATCAGGCAGCCAGGAGGCATAGGTCTTCTTGTCGTCACCGAAGTTGAGCACCTGGCGGTCATCTCGGCCCTCTATATCCACCAGCCACACCTGCTCGCCGGAGGGATGCAACTCCTTGCGGTTGTAGAGGATATGGGTGCCCTGCTCGTTGAGGCCTGGCTGGTACCACAGGGGCTTTTCGGGACGTGCGAGGGGCACGCGCTCTCCCGTTTCGAGGTCATGCCGGTAGATCCACGTCGACTCGATCTCGGTTCCGTGCTCGAAGTCGTAGTTGGCTCCATATACCAGCCAACGGCCATTGGGGTGCAGCCGGCCACCGCGCACGAAGTAGTCGGGCCATTCCTCGGTCAGCGGCTGCATCTCTCCCGGCCTGTCGAGCCAAATGCGGAGTAGCTGCGCTCGCTCATTACCGCCGTGGTCCTGCTGCACGATGATAGAGCGAGAGTCTGAGGCCCAGGACAGCGCCACGGTCATTTCCGGCGTGTCGGTCAGGCGCAAAGGAGGCTGCGAGCCATCGGTAGGTGCGGCGTACACGTCTGCGGCAACTCCTGCCCCATACACGGTCCACGCCACCCATTTACCATCGGGCGACACCAGCGGGTTGTACAACCTGGGCAGCGTCAGCAGCGCATCCAGGAACTTCTCACGATCCATGAGGACTCCTTTGTGGGACGATGGACGATAGACGATGGACGATGGTAGGAGACGAAAACGCAAAGACGCAAAGAATGCGCAAAGAGGATTAAGGTGTGGTTCTTACTAACCACTCACCACTCACCACTCACCACTCACCACTCACCACTCACCACTCACCACTCACCACTCACCACTCACCACTCACCACTCCTACCATCGTCCGGCTCTACTTCGGGGTAGACCAGCCCCGCGCCGGTGTTGAGCAGCACGACGCGCTCGCCAGGCGTTATCCAATTTTGGGCGCGCAGGCGGCGGAGCGCGGGGAGCAGGGCCGCGCCTTCGGGGCATAGCCAGAAGCCCATGCCTGATAGCTCGGCTAAGCTACGGCGGATGTCGGCGTCGTCTACGGCCAGGGCGGTGCCGTTGGTTTCGTGGAGGGCGCGCAGCATGAGTGGTCCTGAGAGGGGGCTGGGCACTCGCAGCCCTGCGGCTATGGTGCTTGCGCCTTCCCAGAACTGAGTAATGGTCTCGCCATTCTCCCAGGCACGGACCACGGGCGCGCAGCCTGTAGATTGCACCACAACCAGGCGTGGCATCTTGTCGCTCTGAAGCCAGCCGAGTTCCGCCATCTCAAGGAAGGCCTTCCACAGACCCAGGAGGCCGACCCCGCCGCCCGTGGGGTAGAGTATCACGTCGGGGGCGCTCCAGCCCAACTGCTCGGCTATCTCCAGGCCCAACGTCTTTTTGCCTTCCAGGCGGTAAGGTTCTTTGAAGGTAGACGCATCGTACCAGCCGTGCTCGCGCACGCCCTCGGCCACCCAGCGGCCCGCATCGCTGATAAGGCCGTCCACCAGGTGCAGGCGCGCCCCGTATATGCGTACCTCTTGTTGCGTTAGAGGCGGGGCGTCTTTCGGCATAGCCACAACCACAGGCAGACCGGCCCGCGCTCCGTAAGCCGCCCATGCCGCGCCCGCGTTCCCGGCGGTGGGTAGCGCAATGGTCGTCGCGCCAAGCTCTTTCGCTCGTGACACTCCTACGGCAGCGCCCCTAGGCTTGAAGGTGCCCGTGGGATTTAGTCCTTCGTCTTTTAGCAGCACCTCTACGTCTAGCTCTTCACTCAGCCTGTCGAGTGGGAGCAGCGGTGTGGCCCCTTCGCCCAGTGTCACGCGCGACTCTCTGCCGGACACGGGTAGCAATTCAGCATAGCGCCACAGCCCCTCGCTCCAGGGCCGGGCCTCGATAGCCTGGCGCGGCACCTCCGCCTTGATGCGCGCAAGGTCGTAATGGGCCAGCAGGATGCCTCCGCACGCGGCGCAAAGGTGCTGCTCGTGGTCAGCAGGGTAGGTGTTGGCGCAGTTAGAGCATTCCAGGTGTGTTAGATAGGAAGTCATGCGGCTACGACTCGGTAAGGGCGAAGGCTCGCACGGCGAAGGACGTACCCTCTTTAATGGCGGGCGGGACGGCGAAGAACCGGAAGCCCTCGTTTGGTAGTTGGTCGAGGCCGCGCAGGTGCTCGACTATTGGGATGCCCGCCGCAAGTAGCACGGTGTGGGCGGGACGTGCTGTGTCGGACATGTTGTCTATATTGGCGCAATCGATTCCGACAAGTGTTGCACCCGCTTCAACTAGCCTATGGCAAACGGCCTCTTCCAGGTAGGGGCCGGAGCGAAAATAGTCGGGGCCTCCCCAGCGTTGTGACCAGCCGGTACGGACCAGCACCGCCTTACCGCGCAAATCCAGCCCCTCGAACGCCTGCCACGGCACCGCGCCTTCCTCCACACCCTCAATTACTATACCCGGCAAGTTCGCCAGTTTCTCCAGAGGCAGGTCAGCAAGGTCCTGCCCACCGGGGTGGCGGTGGAAAGGCGCGTCGACATATGTGCCGGTGTTCCCTCCAAGCTCGTAAGTAGCTATCTGGAAAGTCGTACCCGGCGAGTACGCCCCGCGTGTCGCGCTCTCCTCATGCGTAAACCATGTGCGAAACTGCGGCTCCGGCAGCCCCGGATACGACGGCATACCCGGTGAGAGCCTGTGGCTGAGGTCTATGATGCGGGGCAAGATGCGACTCCTTCAATGGACGATGGACAATGGTAAGTGGCTAGTGGTTAGTGGCTAGTAGTACCACACCTGTTATAACTTGCCGGGTTCTTGGCGTCATTGGCGTGATGCGGATCCGTCTATTCTTCTATCGTCCATCGTCTATTGTCCATCGTCCACCAACATTCTCGCCGCGGTGGCCGGGTCTATCTTACGAGCTTGCAGGTCGTTCAGCACGCGGGAGAGTTCGCCGCTTTGCTCGACGCGAGACAAGATGCGGCGCAGGGCCAGGTCGCGGGCGCGGTCCAGCACCTCGGTTTGCAGGCGGGCGCGACGCTGTTTCTCCAGGCGGTCTTCGGCTGAGAGGTACTCCTGGTGTTTGGCTATGGCAGCCAGCAACTCCGGTATGCCGGTGCCATCGGCGGCTACCGTCTTCACAATGGGGGGTATCCAGGCGTCCTCGGCCTGGGGCAGGAGGCGCATGACCGTCTTGATCTGGTTCGCCAGGCGGTCGGCACCTTCGCGGTCGGCCTTGTTGATGACGAACACGTCCGCGATCTCCATGACGCCCGCCTTGATCGCCTGCACGTCGTCGCCCATGCCGGGCACCTCGACCAGCAGGGTGGTGTCGGCAAGCCCCGCAATAGAGACCTCGTCCTGCCCCACGCCCACCGTCTCGATAACGACCACCTCGCGGCCCATCGCATCGAGCACCCGCGCCACGTCCACCGTAGCCGCTGCCAGGCCGCCAAGCTGCCCGCGCGAGGCCATAGAGCGCACGAACACGCCGGGGTCCTGGTAGTAGCTAAGCATGCGAATGCGGTCGCCTAGCAACGCCCCGCCGCTCACCGCCGACGTTGGGTCCACCGCGACCACGCCCACCGTCTTACCTTCTTGCCGGTAGGCCTTGATGAGTTCGTTCACCAGGGTCGATTTGCCCGCGCCCGGCGGCCCGGTGACACCGAGGATTTGCGCGCGGCCGGTGTGCGGCATGAGCAGGCGCATGGCCTCTCGGTAGCCGGTGCGGCGGTTCTCTACAATCGTCATCAAGCGCGAGGCCGCCGCGCGGTCGCCGGAGAGCATCCGGTCCACAAGTTCTTGTATGCTGGTG
The DNA here is from genome assembly GCA_034667185.1 of Chloroflexia bacterium. Classification (GTDB taxonomy): domain Bacteria; phylum Chloroflexota; class Chloroflexia; order QHBQ01; family JADMIH01; genus JADMIH01. The sequence goes on from JAXDKH010000347.1 coordinate 5,044, forward strand.
GTCTGCGTCCGGGTGCCCGCGGCCACTAGTCTTCCTCTTCCATGCTGTGCCGGGGCTGGACGTTTTCCTGCACGAAGCGCACGGCCTCCTGCATGGGGGTGCCGGGGCCGAACACGCCCGCGATGCCCATCTCCTTGATGGCAGGTATATCGTCGTCGGGGATGATGCCCCCGGCGTAGACTATCACGTCATTGAGGCCGCGCTTGTGGAGTTCTTCCATGACGCGGGGGAAGAGGGCCATGTGGGCCCCGGAGAGGATAGAGAGGCCCACCGCGTCCACATCTTCCTGCAAGGCGGCCTCAGCGATCATTTCCGGGGTCTGGTGCAGGCCCGTGTAAATGACCTCCATACCGGCGTCCCGCAAAGCCCTGGCGATCACCTTGGCCCCCCGGTCGTGCCCGTCAAGGCCTGGCTTGGCAATCAACACGCGAATTTTGCGGCCCGCCTCGCTGCTTGCTACCTGCTCGTCCAGTTCAGATGGCGACTTTGCCACCATATAGCGCCTCCTAAGTCGTGGGTGTTCGTGTGCGTTCACCCCATATTACAACTTTGACTGTGCCTAGTAAAGGAACAGGTCCACAGCCAGCATCGAGGCCCAGCGAGGCTACCGGCTACGCTACTTTGATGGTCCCGAAGCTGCCGGGACTACAGTCCCTCTTTTGTGGACCGATAGTACCTAAGACTACGGGAAGACACGACCTTAATCCTATTACACTCTGGTGCCACTTGCAGTACAGTTCCATCAGAACTATCAGACTGTGGCATCCTGAATAACCATTTTCCAGCCACAGGCCCGATTATACATCCGGCCCGTTTTGCCGTGCTCGCTTGAGCGTACGCAGGGCAGACCAGCCAAACATTATCCTTGTGGAGGAATAATTCTGTGGTTAATCTAGGTAATCTGAGGAACGCCGGCAACCTGAAGAAAGTGCTTCTCACCATCATGGTGGTGGGCATGGTGAGTGGGGTCCTGGGCTCCGGGACGTTCGCCACCTTCACCGCACAGACGACCAACTCGAACAATACGTTCGCGGCGGGCACCCTGGTGCTGAGCGACACCAAGACCGGCGGCACCACCTGCTTCTCGACCGGCGGCGGCAATACCGATACGAACAGCAACACCGCCTGCGACCAGTTAATCAACGCCACCGTGAAGAAGCCGGGCGACACCGCCTCGCAGACTTTGGTGGTCAAGAACGAAGGCTCGCTGGCAGGCACCGCCCTCAAGCTATTCTCCAGCGCGTGCACGAACGCTAACAGCAGCGGCGAGTCGTACTTCGGCACGGGCCTGGCTTGCAGCAAGGTCCAGCTTTACATCCAGCAGTACTCCGACGCGGGTTTCACCACGCCCTCCGCCTGCCTCTACGGTGGGGCCACTGGCGCTACCTGCGACTTCTCGGACGCCACCAAGACGCTCGGCGCTTTCCAGACGGCTCACGCCTCTTCCGGCACCGGCCTGAGCATAGGCAGCGGCCTGACCGCGGGGGCTTCGGTCTACGTCAAGGTCGCAGTGCAGCTCCCCTCGAGCGCCGACAATAGCTTCCAGGGTCGCCAGGCGACGATGGACTTCAACTGGTACCTGAGCCAGTAATCATAGGGTCAGACGGCCCTGTGAGGAGAAACGAAGAGGAGAAACGAAGTGGAGTTCCCTCTGGCTACTTGTTTAGAGGAAACTCCACTTCGCACGTACGCTCCGGTGAATAGTCCTGGGAGGCAAGCATGGAAGCAGTAGCAATTTCGGGCAGCACAGAGCGCGCTGTCGCAGCGGGAGATGACGCGAAGAGCGAGGCTCGTGAAGTGCGCTCTAGTGCCTCTTCTCGGCTGGTAAAGTGGGCCACACGGCTGGTCATGGCGCTCGGTACGGTCCTGGCAGTGGGGGTGCTTGCCCTCACGGTGGGGCCACGCTTCCTGCCCTACCAGGCCTACACGGTACTGTCGGGCAGCATGGAGCCTACGCTACCCATTGGGTCCGTAATCATAGCCGTGCCCGCACAGGCTGATGAGCTAAGGACCGGCGACGTGGTTACAATCGTGAACCCACAACAGCATGGCATGCTGGTCACGCACCGGATCGTCGGTATAAAGGACGGTCCCCAAGGGCGCACGTTCACAACGAAGGGCGACGCCAACAGCGCCCCCGATAGCTGGGTGGTGACCGCGAAGGGCAGTGGGTGGCGCTACGCTTTCTCCGTGCCTTACATTGGGTACGCGTTATCGGTGTTGCAGAGCGAGCTCGGGCGTCTGCTCTTGCTGGTAATACCAACCCTGCTGCTTGGCGGTGTGATGCTCGTGGAGATTTGGCGGCCTGCGAAGGCTTCTGACCAAGCGGCACACGAGCCAATGCCTGCCGGAGCGTAAAAGGATGCGGCGCGGGCGGATTGCAGGCGTAGGTGTCATCTTCGCTCTCAGCGTAATGCTGGGGGTTAGTCCCGGCATCAAAGTTACGTTCGCCTTGCTGACTGCTGGCGCGGGCAACCCCAACACGGTCTTCGCCGCCACTTCTTTATACACGCCCGCCAGCTTACAGGCCATTCCCAGTGGGCATAATGGCGCCCTCACCTGGCCCGCTGGGCAGAACGGCAACGGCTATAAGGTGCTGGGGGTTGGCAACGGCACGAGCAGCACCTGCCCCGTTGCTACCAGCGCCAGCTACACGTCTATCGGCACCACCACTACCACTCTCGCATACACCGACACCAACCGTTCGCCCACAAGCGTGCCGCAGGGTACATGGTACTGCTACCAGGTTCAGACTACATACCAATCGTGGAGCAGCGTCCAGAACAACCCGGTCGCTGGCGCACAGGTTGGGGTGGTTGCCACCAGCGTCCAGTTGATTGATGCTAGTGGTACTACGCGGTTCGAGACCGGCGACCAACTGGTCTTCACCTTCAACCAGGCGATTACCCCCAGCACAGGACCTGTAACGGGCAATAGCGTGTGCAGCACCACATCGACCATCTGGCTTGGCAGTACCGCCACCAGTGGAGGTTGTGCCGCGACCGAGACGGTCAACCTGGGCAAGATCACAGGGGGCACGCTGTCTGACAACGCTCGCTGGTCGGCCACTTATGTCTGGAGCAACGGCAACAAGACGCTGACGGTAACGCTCGGCTCGCGTACGGCAGGCAACAGGGCTCCGACCATGACTGCGTCCACCTGGACGTTCACCCCGACCACGACCAGTACCAAGCTGCTCTCTACGACCGGCAGCTTCCACATCTGCGATAGCAATACCGGCGGCGGAAACTGCCTCCCCACGATGTCGCAGGGTACAGGGGCCGCTGCCGCTGCTCAGCAAGGTGCCAGGCAGAGTGCGCCTGCGGACGCGGACGCGGGAGCTGGTACAGCCATTGCTACAACTACAGCCACGCGCACCGCCACGGCTATGTCTACAGCGACCTCCGT
>JAXDKH010000348.1:0-27889 GCA_034667185.1 Chloroflexia bacterium
GGGAGGTTGCCCGCCAGCAGGACATCTACAACCAGCTTGTGAGCGCTTCCGGCAAGGAGAACCCCTACTCGCTGTGGCTGGAGATGGGCTCCATGATGACGGACAACGTCACCGTGGTGCGCTACAACAACGAGTTGCAGGAGACCGACAACCGTCTGCAAGATTTGATGGAGCGTTATCGCAACATCGGCATCCCCGACAAATCAGGCTGGAGCAATCAATCACTGCTGTTCGCCCGCCAGCTCTGGAACATGCTGGTGCTATCCCGTGTGATTACCCTAGGCGCGCTCAGGCGGGACGAGAGCCGGGGCGCGCACTACAAGCCCGACTTCCCCAACCGCGACGACGAGCGCTTCCTCAAGACGACCGTAGCCCGCTTCATGGGACCGACGGCAGCGCCCGAACTCACGTACGAAGATGTCGACATCCAGTACATTAAGCCACGCCCCCGCCGCTACGACGTATCGAAGGGCGAGGGTACACCAGCCGCAGCTGCTCAGAAGCCGCCCGAAGCCGCGTCGGCTGTTGCCACTGCCACGCCTGGAACCAACGGCCACAGCGGAGATGGCGCGAAAGCGGCGGGTGCGACGGTAGCCCGGGTGGAGAAGATACGTTTGACTATGTACGATAGACGAGGGACGATGGAATAGAGCTTATCGTCCAGCGTCTATCGTCCATCGTCCGAACCCAAGGAGCCTTACATGCCAGAAGAAAGGACCGACGGCGCGAGAACGGTCCGGCTGCGGATATTGCGGCAGGACAAGCCGAGCGACCAGCCTGATGCCAACCGCCGGTGGGAGGAGTTCGAAGTCCCCTGGCGGCCCAGCATGAACATCATCTCGTGCCTGATGTCGATCCAGCGCAACCCCGTGACCGCCGACGGCAAGCCGACCGACGCGGTGGTGTGGGAGAATAGCTGCCTTGAGGAGGTGTGCGGCGCGTGCACCATGCTCATCAACGGCAAGGTGCGGCAGTCGTGCTCGGCGCTGGTGGACAAGCTTGCGCAGCCTATCACGCTGGAGCCACTGACCTCGTTCCCGGTCGTGCGCGACCTGATTGTGGACCGCACGCGGCTGTTCGAGGCGTTCAAGCGCGTGCAGGCGTGGGTGCCCATCGACGGCACATACGACCTTGGCCCCGGCCCCAGGATGAACGAAGAAGTGCGGCAGAAGTCTTACGTGCTGTCCACCTGCATCGCCTGCGCCTCGTGCATGGAGGCCTGCCCCAACTTCAACGAGCAGTCGCCCTTCATCGGCCCCGCCGCCATCAACCAGGCGCGCCTCCACAACAGCCACCCCACCGGCGGCATGCACTCTACCGCCCGGTTGGAGGCTCTGCTTGGCGAGGGAGGCATCGCCTACTGCGGCAATGACCAGAACTGCGTGCGGGTCTGCCCCAAAGGTATCCCGCTGACCGAGTCGATAGCCGAGATGAACCGGCAGGTGAACCTGTACGCTATAAAGTCGCTGTTCACCAAGTAGCGGTGGGGCCCATGCGGTTTGCGCTGCACGCTCGAATGTGCTATAATCTTTGGGTGTGTTCGGCGGGGCGTAGCGCAGCCCGGTAGCGCACTTGAATGGGGTTCAAGAGGTCCCGCGTTCGAATCGCGGCGCCCCGACCATCAGTCTGAACACGGAAGAAGCCCAGGGACTTGAGCCTTGGGCTTTTTGTTGGGGCTTAGACCAGAGTTTACGAATACAAGGACCGAAAGAGTTCAACAGGGATGTGCTGAGGCAGGCTGAGAATGGGTGACAGGTCCAGACGGTGACGGAGAGGACCTAGAACGCTGGGTGCTTTCGGTGCTGCCTCCTGGACCTATTCGCCGCCGTGCTCAAGCCCAAGCCGCACATCGTGGTGATGTACGTCAGGGAGAAGCCAGTCTAGCCGACAGGGTACAACCGCAGAAGCCTTGGTGTTAGTGACCAAGGCCCCTTTTTCGCGTGGCTGCCGTCCTGCTGTGTTGACGCTTCAAGCCCTACTCTAAGGCGATCCCCCGTACCACCTCTGGGTTTGGGAGAATGCCCCTTCACAGTAAGCCCTCCCATTTTGCAATACCATGCTCATACGCAGAGCCGTCCCAGACGTGCTTCAAAACGTTTCTTTTTCACACTCCAGGGGCACCGCCATGAGCGGTGATTCTCGAGGCCAGCAGGAAGGGTTCAGTTCAGTATGACCGCAATGTCTACCGCCCGGTCTGGACTACTGGATGCCCAGTCTGTTATTCTAAACTCGCAAGTACCTAATGAATGATCTGGCTCTCTGGAGCAGGGGGATGCATATGCAGACGAAGTTGGTCCTGGTCGAAGGTGTCACATTCACCGGAAAGTCGACGCTCTCGGAGTATACAGCCTTACAGCTCCGCTTGAACGGCCATACAGTGGAATGGGTCCCCGAAGGGCTGATGTGGAAACAGTACTTCCCGCACATACTTACGGCTCTGGACGAATCGCAGCCCATCTCAGACGAGTCGCTATGGGAAGCATGGAGCGCCTTTGTGCAGACGGTCAGGAGCGCGCCCGCCATCTTCGTCGTAGATGCCGCGCTCTCATTTGCCGCGGTGTATCCGCTCCTGGCGGAGGACCGGCCATACGACGCAATCCTTGCCATGGTCACGCGTATTGCGGAGTTGTGTGCCCCTCTGCACCCACGCGTAATTCACCTGATGGGAGACCAGGAGCGGCTCGCGCGTGCGAGCATCGTCGAGCGCGGTGACAGATGGCAGAAGCAGCTCGTAGATCAGTCCGATGCAGCGCCATACCAGAAGGCGCGCGGCCGCTCCGGTATCGAGGGTGCCATCGCCTTTCTCCGCGAAGAGCAAGAGCTGATGGATGTGGTGCTCGATGCAGGCGGGTGGCAGCCCCTGACCCTGGACGTAACGTCCTCAGACCGGCAAGCTAGGGAGACGAATCGCCGGGCGATGTTGAGCTTTCTGGGGATCAGCGAAGTACAGGTCGATCCTCCGGTGCTCGCCGCTCCACTGCAAGCCTACACGGGCACGTATGCACAAGAGGACCCGGATGACCCCGAAGGCAATATCGGAACAGGAACTATCGGAACACTCGAGGTGCGCATGGAGCAGGATCAGCTCGTCCTCTACCAACCTGGTATGCGGCTCGGCCCGCTCGTTCCTGTGTCCGCGACAGGCTTCCATCTCACCGCCTCGCCGCTCAACGTGGTGTTCGCGGTGGAAGATGGTATTGTACGACGTCTTGTGCTCATCAGGTCGAGCGGCAAGACCATTGCCTTTAGCCGGGCTTGACAGTTGGGGCGGCGCTATGGCGTGGCGGCATAAGGTCGTGCTGAAAGCTCCAGCTTTCGTGATAATGCCCCATGTGAGCCAGCGCTGCAACGTAACGGGCTCATAGCCAGCGCGCATCAAATGGTAATGACCCTAACATGGGTTCAAGAGGTCCCGCGTTAGAATCGCGGTGCCCCGACACCAAACTGGGCACGGAAACGGCACGAGTGTTCTAATGCTCGTGCCGTTTGTGTTATACTGGCGGCAGTTCTGACTGCACCTCCGACTGAGGGGAAGACCCTGACGCGGCTGTCCCCTGGAACAACCTACTAATTGTTAGCCCGCTTTAGGAGAATGTAATGCGACGCCTTCGGTATTCAATCAACGTCACATTGGATGGTTGCTGCGATCATCGTGCAGGGATCGTGGACGAGGAATTGCACCGTTACTGGGCTGAGAACCTAGAGCAGGCCGATGCCCTCCTCTTTGGTCGGGTGACCTACGAAATGATGGAGGCAGCGTGGAGGCCGGCGCGTACGGGTGTGAGGCCTGATTGGATGGCTGATTGGATGGAGCCCTTTGCGCGGACGATAGACGAGGCAAAGAAGTACGTTGTTTCGAGCACCCTGAAGCGGGTGGATTGGAACGCGGAATTGGTGCGCGGCGATCTGGGCAAGGCCGTTCAGCAGCTCAAACGTGAGTCCGGTAAGGGACTGTTCGTGGGGGGTGTGAAGCTCCCACTGGCGTTGGCGGAGATGGGATTGATCGATGAGTACGAGTTCGTAGTGCAACCCAGGATAGCGGGGCACGGTCCGACGTTGTTCGCGGGTCTATCGAAGCATCTCGACTTGAAGCTCGTCAGCCAGCTGGAGTTTGGCTCGGGGGCGGTGGCGATGCGGTATGAGCTGGCAAGGTAACGGTAGGGACTGGAGCGGGCTGCCAAACCGTTCGAATCGCGGCGCCCCGACCGTCAGACTGAACACGAAAACAGAGCGTTCGACAAAACGAACGCTCTGTTTTTATTTGACAGTAATATTGACGAAATTAGTGTGCGGTCTTGCATACTAATTCTTTATTAGATGGCAATTCAGGAGGGTGCCATCGTCCCTAAGATGGACAAACATGGAGTAGTTATCAGATTTCTCTACCAACTTAGCTCCGTAGGCTGCAGGCTTGAAACTATAATCAACACGAAACCAAACATATGGTGGAACTTCGTTGCCTGTTACTTCTTGTTCTCGAAGTTCCGGTAAGTAATCTCGCATGAATGTCTCAAGACCAGGTCCTACTGGCACCTGGTTACCTTCCGCATCGGACTTGTAGCGATCTATCCTGCACTGCGCTAGTGAGGTTATTGAGTCTCCTGCCTTCAGCGTACCAAGACTCGCTTCATAATAGATCTTGTAATTCAGATCCTTGCTCAGAATATATTCACCCTCGAGATGCTTATCCATAACAACCCCGATTGCAACCCTGTATCTGAGGTCTAAGGCATGAACTGATACGTGGGTGTTGCTAAACTGTAACCTGACGTAAGAGTCATGAGAAAATGCTGCATCTCTTGGCCGTATTGCCTCAACCCCTTCGAGTTTTAGGATTACTTCAGGAATCAAGCTAGCATTTACCATCGCACGGGTGTCATCCGCGTATTGTTTAGTTGACAAGGCGGATTGTCGTGCGTAGAACCAACTGCCGATGGCGACAATGGCTGATAAGGTCGAAAGCAGGAGCGCCCAGTCACTAGTTGTCCAAGTGCTAAGATCCATGATATCTCCCCATCTGTCGTACTAAGACAATTGTCCTAGTAAAATAGTGCCATACAGATTGAGCGTCGATCCTTCTCGTGCACTAAGGGCACAAGAAGGATCTGGGTGCCAGGCCCAAGCACCGGTTGATGGGCAACCGAGTTTATACCAAGACCTTATCTACTGCATTGGTCGAGGCTCGTTCCATACTCTCTTACGTATGCCGTTAAGTATTAAATGGCATTTTCGTGGTAAAGTGCTTCAGTAGAGCTTGGACGGCGAACCGTGGTGCTAGCACCGTCTACCGAGCTGGCGCCACCACATGTGTACAATGTGGGTGCTCAGGTATCTTCAGATCCTTGCTCCAGTTGCCTTTGGAGTAGGAGGCAACTAGGCGTTCGTGAAGTGCCCGCAAATCGTTGTTGTGTCCAGCTAGGTATAGGGAGCACTTAGAGCCACGGTCCTCCTGTGACGAATGGGGAACGAAGCACTCTGTTTGTCCTTCAGCTATCAACTGCTCCATGACTGCCTGATTGTAGAAGCGGCTGTACTGGGTTCGTACCTGACGTTCCGCCCAGTCATGCGGGAATACTCGGTTGTTGTAGACGTGCACCGAGCCGGACCTCGGAAGCTCTTGCTCCGTCCGCGCAATGGCCTGACTAAGGGACAGGTTACCCTCGACCAGTTGCTTAAGAACATCCCTGAAGGAGTCCAAGCGGTTTCCACCTTCGGTCACCTTTCCGGCCATCCCCTCAGTGTCGATCAATGCCAATATCCTATTACGTAGTCCGTCGTTGGCGACGAGGGTCGTTGGTATGTCCTGAAATTCCTCTGCGTAAAGCTGTGACACAATTATCTCCTCTCTTTCATCATCCTCTGATCCTCTTGGTTCTTCCTCGTCGGCGGTTCGCTGGTGGGGGATTTCCTGAACCTGGGCCAAAACCGGTAGGGGTACAACTTCTCACCTCCATAATACACAAACAGTGGTTCTATGTAAGGTTTTGCACGTGCTGCCAGCCAGTTCGTACCTAAGTTCGCCTAGGACCCAGAGCAAATCTTGACGACAGACCCGACAGCTTTTTGCTTGTATTGTATTGAGACCTGCATCGTAAAATGGGGCTTGCAGGACTTGCTATGTGTGTACCAGTGGTTACCTCGGCGGGCCACCTGGTGCGGCATCGAAACGGGGTTAAAAAGGTCCCACACGTCCGGATGGTGGCGAGCCTACCATCAAACTGAAGAAAGAGGCCTGGAGATTAACTCTCCAGGCCTCTCTCGCCTTCTACAGCTCGCCCAACCCTATGTCACTTCAGATTTATGCCCGACACCTTCCAGTCGTTACCTTCCTGGGTGAGGGCCATGTCCACCGTGCCCGTTGAGCCGTCGGCGTATGTGGTGGTGCCTGAGAGTGCGCCCTGGCCGTTGTTCATGCTGCGCCCGGTGAAGCTCCAGCTTGATACCTGCTTTGAGCCTAGCGCGGTTTGCAGTCCGTTGGCGTCACCCGCTATCTGCTTGAGCGAGGTTGAGGATAGCTCAAACGCCTTGTTATAGTCGCCGGCGCGCAGGGCTGACATGTAAGCTTCGCCCGCGTTCGCGATCGGTTGCGTGGCGTTCATTACCCCGGTGAACAGCAACACAGCACCGCCGCCACAAAGAAGTATGAGGGCCAGCACGATGATGCCGATGATCATCAGAGGGTTCCGCTTGCGTGGCGGAGGCGCAACGGGTGCCATGCCCGGTGGCGGGCCCCCAGGCGGTGGGACATAGGTAGTCGCGGGACCTTGTGGTGCCGGCTGCTCCGGCCCCGGAGGCGTGGCCCCTGGCTGTGATCCGTAACTCGTCATAGTCTTTCTACTCCTTTGGTAAGCATGACAACAGGCCGCGTTTGTTTTCGCCCAAACGTTACTTTGCGGCCTGCGACATCTTAGCACCCGCAACTGTGGCTGTCAATCGGGATGTGTGTAATTCCGGGGCACGTGCAGGCGTAGCAGCAAGTCCTTCGCAGCAGCACGCAACTGACCCCTCAATTGGCCGAAATGCCTTGCGCCTGCGCCGCTATTGGCAGTAGAATGAGGAAACGTCCCATGCGAGGTGTTACATGGAGATAAATCTTGGCGATGAAAAGATTATAGAACTGGTCTCGCCCTACTCGCCCAGCGAAATCCACGAGCGCATGATAGGCAAGAAGATGGACGCGTTCGGCGCGGTCGCCAAGCTCATGCAGCGCCCCAAGTGGGACGAGATCGTCATTAGCGGCAGCCAGGTACGCTACGAGCCGTTCTGGTACGGTTCCGCCATGGCCCATTACAGCTACGACCGCCGCCACCGCTACACGGTAGAAGTTGCGCCCGAAGTGCAGTCGGTGACCATACACGCTGAGGAGCACGCAGTCCGCCGCGAAAGGACTTCGAGTTTTAGCCTCGATGCGATGGAACACTGCGTAGAAGAGATCAGGCGCGAGTTGATGCTTGACCCGGTACGCGGGGACGACAAAGACTACAGCAAGTATGTCGCCGCCCCCAATAAGCGCGAAGTGCCCTCGCTGGAGGCGCTTGAGGAGGCTGGCGCGGTGGTCGTGCCCCCGGAGGTACGCAGTTCGTTCCTGGTCCGCCGCCTCATCCAAAGCCTCGTCAAGACGTTCCAGGCGGACCAGGTGAACGAAGAACGCATTGACATCGACTACATCTACCTCTACTTCCGCCCGGTATACGCGTTCGAGTTCCACTGGACGACGCGCGACAAGCGTGCGGTGTGGGAGTTCGACGCGGTGACAGGCGAGACTCGTACCGAAGGCGGGCAGATCAAGCGGCAGGTAGCCTCTGTGCTGGCGAACGATGCGCTGTTCGACGTTGGCAGCGATGCGATTGGCACAATTGTGCCTGGTGCAGGGGTAGCGGTCAAGCTGGGACGTCTCGCTGCCCGGAAGGCCCTCGGGTAGCTCGCTCAACACACATTTTCTGAGCACAATCACAAGCACTTAAAGCAAGAAATGGACTACCGGCTGATGCCTGGGGTCCATTTCTTGCTTTAAGTGCGCCGCACCCCTGGCCGTTGGGGTTGTCATGAGCGTACTCTGTAGTTCAGCAAGGAAGGGAGAGGGAGTATGTTGCGCAAGTTTAGAGGGGACGGCACGAGGGGCCGCTGGCGTCTGTTTGTTCTACTCGGTTCGCTGTTCGCTGTCTTGTCCGGCGCTATGCTGGTCCAGTGGCAGTCGGTGCCGGGCAACGGGAACGCCGGTCGAGCCTCAATCGATCCCAACGCCTATGCGCCGGGGGGGCAGCCAGGAGAGAGTGGGGAACTGCTCAGCCTGGAGGACTACTGGTTCACCCGCATCAGCTATCCGACGGGCAAAGTGGATACCCGGTGGCTCTTGCAAGCAGCGAAGCAGGACAAGCTGGTGCGCAATAGCGTGCCAGGTGGTAAGCAGACCTACAAGCCTGGACCTCAAGGTCCGAACGGCCCCAGCAGCCCCCTGTCTCTGAGCGCGACCAGTTGGACCTCGCTGGGTCCCAAGCCGCTGCAGAGCACCGGCTGCCAGGGTTGCTATGCCTACGGCCACGTCTCAGGCCGCGTGAACGACATCGAAGTCGACCCGGTCGTGACCACCACGGCCTATATAGCCCCGGTGGGTGGCGGCATATGGAAGACCACCAATTGCTGCACCGCTTCTACCGTATGGTTCCCTACGACCGACGACCCGCTGCTCAACACTACCTCGGTGGACGACATCTCCATCGACCCCAACGATCATAACACCATCTACGTGGGCACGGGCGACCTGAATTTTGGCTCCTTCTCGATGGGCAGCGTGGGCGTCTACAAGTCCACCGACGGGGGCGGAACCTGGAGCGTAAAAGGCGCGGATGTCTTCAGCCCCGCGTACCCGAACGCCGGTAACGGCTTCCCGCAGTACAATGCCATCGGCAAGGTTGAGGCCGATCCCAACGACAGCGACATAGTGGTAGCGGGAACAAAGACCGGCGTCTTCTTGTCGTATGACGGAGGAGACAACTGGTCCGGGCCTTGCTTCACTAACAACTTCGCCACCCAGCGGCAGGATGTCACGGGCCTCATCCTGAGCGACTCCGGCAGCCTCACCACCATGTACGTGGCGGTGGGAGCCCGCGGGTATAGCACCACGGTGCAAAGCAATCTAGCGGAGAACGGGGCCAACGGCATCTACATGGCCACCGTGCCAGCGAGTGGCTGCCCGGCGGGGTGGAACTCGATAAGTACCTTCGGCAACGGCTGGCCCAACGGTAGCTCCAGCGGTATACCTCAGTACCTGCCCGGCGGCAACCAGCTTGGCCGGATCGACATGGCAATAGCACCGAGCGATGCCAACACCCTCTACGCTGTAGTGCAGGCGATAAATGCCCCGGCCACGCGCGGTGCTCCCCTCGGGGTGTGGCGCACGACCGATGGCGGTGTCAACTGGGTTCAGCGCGCGGGACCAGGCACAACGGCTGCGAGCACCGAGTGGGCGGGTTGCGACGGCACAGGCGCGCAAAGCTGGTACAACCAGCACATAGAAGTCGATCCCAACAACTCAGACGTTGTGCTGGTGGATACCATTGACATCTTCAAGTCGACGAACGGGGCGGATACCTTTACCAACATCTCCTGCGGTTATACGCAGAACACCACCAAGAACGTACACGTGGACCAGCACGCCCTGGAGTACGTTCCCGGCTCGTCCACGATCATGCTGGCGGGAAATGACGGTGGCGTTTACGTCAGTCGCAACATGACCGCTACTCCCCCTACTTCCATCAGCTTCACCCAGCTAAACGACAGCCTGAACACGATAGAGTTCTACTCAGGTGACATCACTGCCAACTTCGCTTACAGCACCACTCCTGGCATCAACGCAGGTGCCCAGGACAACGGCTCCGGTGTGTACAAGTGGTCCAGCAACAATGTGGGGCCGGCCATGTGGCAGCTTGAGCGTGGCGGAGACGGCATGTTTGCGCGCATCGAGCCTGTGACCGAGCAGCGCTGGTACCAGGAGAGCCAGAACGGCAACCTGTTTGTGTCCGTGACCGGCCCGTTCGGCACATACGAGCCTGCGGCGGGTGGTTGGGTCGCTCCAAATGGCCTGGCCGTCATCGACCGGCTCAGCTTCGTCTTCCCGTACGAGATATACAAGTACGACTGCCCTCCCACCGGCTGCAACCACCTGATCGCAGGCAGTTACAGGGTTTGGGAAAGCATAACGGGCGGAATCACGCCCGCGAGCTGGTATCCAAACAGCCCCGACCTGACCAAGAACACGCTGGCCGACCGCTCGTTCATCAACCAGCTCAGCTTTGCGGTCTCGATGTCCAGTACGGCGATAGTGGGCACCAACGACGGCAACGTGCAGTACGGCTTCAACCTTGGGCTTGGGCCGGACACGGCCACGTGGGTCAACGTGACCGATAACAACGTGGCCCTACCCAACCGGCCCATTCTGGACGTAACCACCGACCCGGTCGACTCACTCATGGGCTACGCGGCTGTTGGTGGCTTCGACCAGAACACACCCTCCACGCCTGGGCACGTGTTCAGGGTCCAGTGCTCGATTGGCTGCCTCATACATCCCTGGGAGAATAAGACGGGCAATCTGCCCAATATCCCTGTGGATACGATAATGGTCAATCCCAGGTACCGGCAGCAGGTATTCGTGGGCACCGACTGGGGTTTCTACTTCACGGACAATATCGACGCACCGTCCCCGGTATGGTACCGCTTCAACAACGGCATGCCCAACGTTATGATCTGGGACATGTCAATTGACCGCGGCTTCACAACGCTGGCGGTGTTCACTCGCGGGCGAGGTGCATACGCCTGGCCGCTGCCAACAGGCCCCCTTGGCGGCCCTGTGGCCACGCCCACTGTAACCGAGACCTTCACAGCGACGGAGACTTCGACGGCAACTGAGACCGCCACCGCAACGGAAATTCCTTCTAGCACCAGCACTCCAACAGAGGGACCTTCGGAGACCGCAAGTGAGACCTCCACAGCTACAGCCATCATACCCACGAGCACTCCAACTGAGGAAAAGGAGACTGCCGTACCAACCTCTACTCCTACAGAGGAAATCAAAGAAACGGCTGCACCGACCTCAACTGCCACCACCGTGGCTGACACTGCGACTCCAACGGCCAGCGCGACCGACACTGCCGTTCCAAGCTCCACGAGCACAACCACTGCGCCGGCTTCAGCTACCGGGACCAGCAGCGCCACATCACAAGCCGCTACCGCCACGTTGGTATCATCAAGCACGAGCACGAGGACGGCGACGTCTGTAGCCTCAAGCACCCGGACAGCGACAGCCATACCTTCGGCCACAACCACGGCTACATCAGCGCCTACAGCCTGCACAATCCAGTTCCAGGATGTGCCACCCTCTGACGAGGTAAGCTCCTTCTATCCATACGTGCGGTGTCTCGCGTGTAGAGGCATACTCGGCGGCTATCCTTGCGGAAGCACCAACTCGCAGACGGGACAGAGCGAGCCTTGCGGGGCTACAAACAACCCCTACTTCCGGCCCAGCAACAACATCACCAGGGCCCAGATAGCTAAGATCGTCTCTAACGCGGCAGGCTTCGATGAGGCCGTAGAGGGACAAACCTATGCGGACGTGCCACCATCCGACGAGCCTTCGTCGTTCTACGTGTACGTAGAGAGGCTGACTGCCCACAACGTGATGGGTGGTTATCCTTGCGGCACGCGCGATGGGGAGACATGCGACGGGCAGAACCGGGCGTACTTCCGCCCTTCCGCCTACGCGACGCGTGCACAGCTTGCCAAGATAGTCTCTAACGCGGCAGGCTTCGTGGACAACGTACAGGGCCAGACCTTCACCGATGTGCCACCGTCTGACGAGCCTTCGTCGTTCTACCTGTACGTCGAGAGGCTGGTGAAGCGTGGAGTAATGGGAGGCTACCCGTGCGGCGGCGAGAATGAGGACTGCGACGACCAGGACCGCCCATACTTCAGACCCTCCAACAACGTGACCAGGGCACAGGCAGCGAAGATAGTAGCCAACACCTTCTTCCCCAACTGCCAGACGCCAGGCCGCGCCAAGTAATTCGTCTTAGCATGCAACGGGGCTGCCAATAGGCAGCCCCGTTCCTTTTGTGCCAGTTATGTTATTTCCGGTAAGTGCGGCCCTTCCAGTCGACTCCACGCCCCGATAACACTCGGTAGAGGGAGTAGAGCAACATCGCATTTCCGACCGCAACAGAGAAAGGGTACAGGGGAGCGTAGCGGATTGGTACACCCACTTGCCTGCAGACCGCCGCCCGTAGAATAAGCAGTGGCAGCAATTGCAGAACGGAGCACTGTAGCCTGCTATTCGCTGTCTCGCTGGTAGTTCGGCTTGTGAGGGCACGTGCAAGGTCGTAAAGTGGCGCGAAGGCGTAGAAACTCAGCGATAGGGCAACCAAAAGCGTACGTGCTGTATTGTGTCCTGTCGCCCAGAAGAGCGTCTTGGAGTAGCCTCGCCACGTGCTCCCAAGCGAGTCGTAGACATTTGTGCTTACCAGACGCCGCCCGTAGTCCAGCCTGAGAGTGGCCCCAACCGCCTTACAGGCCGCTGCCAACGCCCGGTCCTCAGCGACATCCGAGCGCACCGCCTCGCTCGTGCCCACCTGGCGGTAGAGGCCGGGGCGGACGAGCATGAACTGGCCGTTGGCAGCGGCGCTCCTCCCCTTTTCGTTGACTGCGTCCATGGAGCCGACGAGCAGGGTGTATAATTCGCCTGCCTGGGGTACCATAACACGGTCCCAGAACGTCTCCAGCCGCATCCCTGTGACCAGGCTCAGCAAGTCTGCCTGCACCTCCTCGGCGTGCTGGACGACTGAAGCCAGCATCAGGGGATGGTGACGGGTGTCGGCGTCCACGAAGAGGAGCCAGTCGGCACCCGCTGCGTGCTGCGTGCCGGTCCAGAGGGCATGGTTCTTGCCCGTCCAGCCGGTGGGTAGAGGTGGCGTCGCAATCACTCGCAGGTGTGAGTACCTAGCTGCCAGGTTTCGCGCCAATGTAGCTGTGGCGTCCGTGGAGCCGTCGTCTACGACTGTTATCTGGTACCTTTCGTGCGGGTAGTCCTGGCGCAGGAGCGTTGACATAAGCGGAAGAATGTTGGCTTCCTCGTTGCGGGCAGGCACAATAATCTCCACGTGTGGAGCTAAGGAGTCGTCCGGCCACGGACGCGCTTTGATGTTGCGGTTCTTTAGCACATTGGAGGCGAGTCCGTACGCAACGCCCGCGGTTATGCCGTTGATTACCAGCGTGCGGAGTTCGTATAGTTGCAGCCGAGCGTATTTCATGCTATTGAGTGTAAGGGTGGGGTGTGGAACCTGCAAGTGAGTAAGCTAAATGCCGCCGATTGACAAAGCCGAGCAACGCGACCGCAAACGCACCAAGGCCCGCAACTCGAAGTACCTGGGGGTGCGCTATAACACATTGCGCGCCGGGAAGTCGCTAGCCAACTTCGAGGCGGAGCGCAAGACCAGCGTGGAAGGCAAGGTGCCCAAGCGCCGCAAGCCCGGTAAGTGACCTTCTCCGTAGCGCAACCTCTTGATTTTGTAGAACATTAGTGCTATCATGGGCACATATCCCACAAGAGAGAGGAAGTTGCGATGTCGGATGCTTTCAACGAAACGGACGGCGCGGAGAGCAGGGGGCTGGCAGCGGTCTCTGCAACGCAGGTAGCAGCGGGGAGCGACAGGCACAAGCTGTTCATGCAGACCTTGAGCGAGGCGCAGGTGGACTTCCTCCTCCAGCGCACGCCGAGGCAAGAGATCAAGTACCGGCAGGGACGCGGCGGCCTACAATTTGCATATGTGGAACATGGCTACGTCACAGAGCGCCTCAATATGGTTTTCGGCTTCAACTGGGACTTCGAGGTGGTCGACAAGCAGATACTAGAAGACGAGGTGGTCGTAGAAGCTAAACTAACGGTGCGCACGCCCGGCGGGCAGACGATCGTAAAGACGCAGTTCGGCGGCGCGGACATCAAGCGGCACGCCTCGGGCAACAAGAACGGGCGACCACTCTCTATCGCTGACGACTTCAAGGCGGCCGCCTCCGACGCGCTCAAGAAGTGCGCTTCGCTGTTGGGTATCGGGCTGGATCTGTACGGACGCGACCGCCCCGAGGAGACCGAGCAGCCGGAGGTCCAGAAGCCGGAGCAGGGTGGCAAGGTCATTGATGTGGGTCAGGCGATAGGGAGCATGGACCCGGCGAGGGCGGGGATGTCCACCGATACGCAGGTGCGCGAGATCGTTAGGCTCACCGGCAAGGCGGGCATGGACATGCGGGAGCTACTGGGCAGGCTGGAGGTCTCTACGCTGGACGAGCTGACGGAGGCAAAGGCGGAACGCGTCATCAACCGTCTTCGCCAGATGACAACCAAGTCGGCAAGGGCGCAGGCTTCGTAGCGCGTCATAATCTATGTTTTTTACGCTTGTCCACGCGTGGGCTCGGTGATATAATACTCGCAACTGCCAACCCAGCCACGGGGCGGCAGACGCTTGACAGATCGCGGGGCCATGCCCCAGCCGGATGCCGCTAAACTTCTCAGAGGAGGGGTTCAACCTTGACAGCGCCCAGCAAGGCAGTTAACCAGAGGCCCGGTAAGGCGGGGCAGGCGGGAGAGCGCAGGCGAGTACGCCGGCGGCCACGCCCCATAACCATTGTGATTGGGGCGGCCCTCACCCTGGTAACTATCGCCCTGATGGTTTACGCGTTCCTTTTCGTGTGGCAGCCCTCGACCGTCAATACTGAGCAGAGCGGAGAGGCGCGCCACAGCTCCGTCTACGCCGCGGGCCTGAATGTCGAGCCTAACGGCCAGGCACGCAAGGACGCCGCGAACGAGCAGTGGATTATCCCTCTTAAGGCCACCAACAACGTCATGATGCCCCACCGCGCGCTGGGGACCCCCCCGGTGGAGACGCCTGTGCCCGCACCCGTTACAGTGAAGAGCGCCACGGTGAAGGTGCAGTTGTACGGCACGACGGCGGATAACCCCGAGCGGCACCTGCTGGGAACGGGCTACGGCGGCTTTAGCTCTCCGGACGGACTCGCGCCGGGTGCTTCCATCAATTTTGAGGTGCCTGTCGCCGCCTTCACCGTCGCTGCCTTCGAGGAGGCCACCGTCACAGACTACCAGGGCTTCGCCGACCTGCTCTCCACCGACCAGGACCCGCCGTCCGGTGCGGCAAACGAACAGCCTGCTGCCGTTACTCCCTCCATCATCCCGCTTGCGACCACCACGCAGGGTACAACCAGCCCCTAGGTCTCAGTTTAGCCCGGCCTCATTGGGCCGGGCTAATTTTCATTTAATGCTTTCTTCAAAGGAGAAGACAGTTGTTACGACAAGCTTTCTTATCGCTATCGAACAGCCAGGAATTGCAGAACGTGGCGTTGAGCAACGGGGCTGCGCGCAAGTTCGCCTTGCGGTTCGTAGCGGGCGAGACACTTGAGCAGGCGGTGCAGGCGATAGCCGTTCTCAACAAGAGGGGCTGCAAAGCTACCTTCGACCACCTGGGTGAGAATATCTGCAACACCGGCGAGGCCCAGCAAGCCGCCGCCAGCTACCTTGACATCCTGGAAGCAATAAGGAAGTACAGGCTGGACTCGAACGTGTCGCTGAAGCTGACGCAGATGGGGATGGACCTCGACGAGGGGTTGTGCTACGAAAACGTGGCTCGCATCTGCACGCGGGCACGAGAATTGAATAACTTCGTGCGGATAGACATGGAAAGCTCGGCCTACACCGACCGCACGCTCGAAGTCTTTCGCAGGCTGTGGCACAAGGGCGGATTCCGCAACGTGGGCGTGGTGTTGCAAGCCTATTTGTATCGCACCGAGGCCGACGTTCGCGAGATGAACAAGCTGGGGGCGCGTGTCCGGCTCTGCAAGGGCGCGTACAATGAGCCATCCGACGTGGCGTTTCCACGCAAAGAAGATGTTGACGCTAATTATGCGAGGTTGGCGCGCCTCCTGATTAAAGAGGGTAACTACCCTGGGATAGCCACGCACGACGAGCGCCTGATACAGCACATCAGGCGCTACGTAGCCAAGAAGGGAATATCTCCCTCCAAGTTCGAGTTCCAGATGCTCTACGGAGTACGGCGCGGCCTGCAGCTTGAGTTAGTGAAGCAGGGGTACAACATGCGGGTGTACGTGCCATACGGCAAAGAGTGGTACCCTTACTTCATGCGCAGGCTTGCCGAAAGACCGGCTAACGTGGTATTCGTAGTAGGCAATCTCCTGAGGAGCTAGAAAGCCGGGGAGCAGTACTTAATATGGGTGATGTTATAAACAGAGGCGGAGCGACGAGCGACGCCGAACAACGCGATACGCAAGAGAGCACGCCTCCGGCAGAGAATGGCGCGGTTGAAGACGGGCAGGATGCTGCTTTGTCCCTGGCTCCTCAGGGGCAGGGTGACGCCGTAAACGGAATCGACGGTGCAGAGCCGGGCAAGCGGCACCAGCGGCGCATTGTAGGCAAAGCACGTGAGCAGGGGACCGGCATCTCCGCCACTGCCTCGAGCGCGAGTGCAAATGCTAACCCTGCGACCGCCACTCCTGACCCTACAGCCGCGAACTCCGATCCCACTGCCCCAACCGTAACTGTGCTCCGCGACTCGGGTGGCCGGTTCGAGGCGGACCAGCACTATTTGCGGCAGGAAGAACGCGTAAAGGGCAGCCACCCGGGCGACCAGATAATCAAGTACAGCCGCACCAGCGGCCCTTTCCGGCGCACCAGGGGTATGCTCGTGGCCTCGTTGGAAACGGAGGCCCCGCGCACCGCCCTGGGCCGTGTGTTCGGTGGCATCAAGCGTGTTTTCATAGGCAAGCCGCTGAGCACCGAAGCCGCCATACACGAGCGCTTAACCAACTTCAAGGCGCTGGCGATCCTCTCCTCCGACCCACTTTCCTCCGTGGCATACGCCACTGAAGAAATACTGCGCATCCTGATCGTGGCAGGTACCGGGGCGCTGTGGCTCGCCATGCCGATTGTGCTCGCCATTACCGTGCTCATGATGATCGTGGTGGCCTCTTACCGGCAGACTATTGCCGCGTACCCGCGAGGTGGTGGCACCTACATAGTCGCCAAGGACAACCTGGGCACGCTGCCTGGGCTTACCGCGGCCTCTTCGATCCTCATCGGCTACATCCTCACCGTGGCCGTTAGCGTCGCAGCAGGCGTGGCAGCTATCTACTCGCTCTTTCCCGAACTCCGCAGCGAGCGCGTACCAATATGTATCGGCATCATCGTCTTTGTCACCCTGGCTAACCTGCGCGGCGTGCGAGAGGCGGGCAACATCTTCGCCGTGCCTACTTACCTGTTCATCCTGGGTATGCTCGGCATGATCGGCTACGGGCTGCTGAGGCTGTTCCTGCAGGTTGGCGGGCCGATGGTTTACGCGCCGACCGGCGACGTGCTACCCGAGTCCACAATCCAGGGCGTAGAACTGCTGCTACTCCTCAAGGCCTTCACGCAAGGCTCGGCAGCACTGACAGGTGTGGAAGCTATCGCTGACGGCGTGCCGGCGTTCAAGCCCCCGGAGGCGTCCAACGCCCGTATGACTCTGATATACATGGCGGTAGTAGCCATCATCATGTTCGTGGGCATCACGTTCTTAGCCGTGCAACTAAAGATCATACCGAACGAGCACGAGACGGTGGTTTCCCAGCTTGCGCGGACAGTGTTCGGGACCGGCTGGTTGTGGTACTTTATTCAGATCGCAACTGCACTCATCCTGGTGCTCGCCGCCAACACCGCTTACGCTGACTTCCCTAGGCTTTCGTACTTCATGGCCCGCGACAAGTTCATGCCGCACCAGTACTCCTTCCGGGGTGATAGGCTGGCTTTCTCCTGGGGCATAGTCACGCTTGCGGTGCTCGCTTCGGTCCTTATCATCATCTACAACGGTGACACGTCCTCGCTCATCCCTCTGTACGCGGTGGGCGTATTCGGGGCGTTCACTATGTCGCAGAGTGGTATGGTGGCCCGCTGGTGGAGGACCAGGCCCCAGGGGTGGCAGCGCAACTTTATCATGAACCTGGTGGGTGCCGCTACTACGTTTGTCGTGCTGGTGGTCTCTGTCTTTACCAAGCTCGACCGCGGGACGTGGATAGTGGCGATTCTGATACCTATCATGATCGCGCTATTCCTGGCTATCAACAGGCATTACGCACGCGTGTCGAAGGAGGTCACTGCTGTAGAGGTGGTTTCACCGGCAACCTACAAGCACACGTTTATTGTGCCGGTGTCGAGCCTCAACCAGGTCTCGCTCGCGGCCCTCGCCTACGCACGTTCGCTGAACAAAAACGTCACAGCAGTGCACATAGTAGAGGGGGAGGATGTCGAGGAGGCCGAGCGCTTCCGCCAGGAGTGGGACAGGCTGCTACCCGATTCCGACATCAACCTGGTGATTATCGAGTCGCCCTATCGCTCGCTGATCGGCCCTCTCTTGCATTACATAGACGCGCGCGACCGCCAGATACCGGACGACACGATCACGATAGTGCTGCCCGAGGTCCTTCCCTCTCGATTCTGGGAGTACCTGCTCCACAACCAGAGCGCACTGCGCCTCAAGGCCGCGTTGCTTTTCCGTTCCAATACGGTCGTGGCCGACATGCCTTACATACTGGGGAACCAGCGTGGTGCCGCGAGGCGTTCGACCGTGGCGTCGATCCCGTGGGGCGCGATCATGGCCCTGGTGATAGTGCTGGGGGTCGTGTACCTGCTCTTCTTCCAGCGGTGAGTAAGGCCGCGGAGTCTACCTTTTCGGCCTGAAGCCTGGTCCGGGCAGGATGCCGAAGGTGTGCAGGAAATTGCGGGCTATCAGGGCCTCCCCCTGCGGGTTGACGCTGCCCTGGGCGTCCGTAAGCGATACAGTCTGCTTGTAGTTGGTCGCCCTGTCGAGCAAATCCCGGAAGGGCTTCTCAATGTCCACCAGGGCGACACTTTTCTCCTCGGCCACCTCCCGGATGGCCTTGCTGTATGCCCGCAGTGTAATGTTCAGCGGGCTGGTGAGGTCGCTGCCCAACAGCACCGTGGTGAAGAGTATCGGCTGAATGCCCGCACCCTGTAAGAGTGTGACTGCCTGGGCCAGGTCATCTTGGAACGCACCGAGACGTTCCAGGCGGGGCTCAGGCTCCTTGCCCACGTCCGATTGCGGACCTAACTCGAAGGGCTTCACCCTGTACTCAGGCCCCAGCGTGGCGTCTGCTCCCTCCTCGTTTTGCGACTTTCGCCTGACGTACTCCTCGTACCTGGCTCTGGTGTCGGGCTCCCGCAGCGCATCGGTAAGCCCCAGGTTGATAGCAAGCCAATCGGGCTTAGACGAAAGGAGTACCTCCATCAGCTTCTGCGAGCGCAGGCCTGAGGCGGTCTGTCCCTTAGCACCGGCGGTGATGAGATTGGGACGCAACTGCGGGTAGAATCGCGCTATGACCTCGCGGGCGACCCGGACAAAGCCAGGCTCATCCGGGGACGTGTGGTCGCCCAGGAAGATTATGGTTTGTCCCGGTTCGAGGCGGAACTTGGGTCCCTGCGGCGGGGGAGGGTTGGACACCTGTTTACTGGATGTTGCCGGTGAACTCGGCCTGAAGCACAGCGCGGTCGGGGGCGGGGTCACCTATGAGGAAGAGCGTGACGCCCGCGTGGTCCTGCGACATGGCCGTGGTAACTGTGAACTGGTCAGGCTCGGTCGGAGGCCCATTGGAGACCCTTTCCACCCGGTTCACCTTGAACTCGAACACCTGGCCTGTATTCATCATAAGCCTCAGCATGTCGCCCGACTTGGAGGCGGTAAAGAGCGCCTGGTTTTCGTCCGAGAAGGGCACGTAGAGCACGTGGTTGGCCACGGTGCCCTCTATCCAGGTGGCGATGTTGGGGTCGGTGGAAGGCTCCCAATCGGGCAGTAGGGTGTCGCCTGTCTTTACCACAAACGTTGTGCCGGCGAAGGTCAACTCCACCGGCACTCTGGCGACTATTCCTCTTTGGCCCGCTTCGGCCACCGCCGTTTGGGTGGGGCTGAGCCTGTCCCCCGGACTGAGCGTAAGCGTAGCGGTTGGCTTGCTGGCAGTGGTAGCCGTCGCGGCTCTGGTCGGTGCGGTGGTCCGCGTAGGTGCCAGAGCTAGGGTCGCCGTGCTTGCGACCTGCGCGATGGTTGAAGATGAGCCTGGTGGGGCCCCACCTTCCCCTTGCTGTGTCCGGGTATGCCCGCCTCCGGGTCCCGGTGCGGGGCGATAGGCGAAGGCGCTCATAATCGGCCCCGACACCAGTATCGCCACCAGCAACAGTATCAGCGCGGGCAATATCAATTGCCGCCAGGTGGTCGAAACGAGCGTTGGCACGTCGGACGTATCAGCACCGTGGCCGTGCCCACCGCTATGCGCGTCATCATCGTGGGCACCATGGGCATCATGATCGTCGTGGTCGCCGTGCGCATCGGGGACAGCGCCCTGCACGTCATATGAAGAGTGCCCCGTGGTGGACACGTCGCCTTGGGCGGCGCGGTCGGGCGGCGTGGTAGTCGTATACGGGTCGTGCTGAGTATCGTCCTGTGCCATTTCGCGTCAAGCCTCGCGTTATACTTTTCCGATTGCTACGGCACCTGCTGAGGCAGGCTCACTTTCGGCAACCAGATGGAATGTTGCTCGCGCTCCGGGAAGTTCGTCAGCGGCATGTCGATGCCCAGGTACGGGATGACGATGCGCTGCTCGTTCTTCGGGAGCGTGGTCCTCCCTGAACCGCCCTCTTCGGTGACCAGGCTGCCCAGCGCGATGTTGCGAGCGTCCTTGCCGACGAAGTACACGTTCAGCCCTCTGATCCCTTCCCCTGTGTCGAAGATATCGTTGAGGTTCCGGTCGTAGAAGACCCTGAAAAGCACCGGCGCATAATCCGTGCCAAGCTGTTGCGGCTGGGCGTTCTGCGGAGCCTGGATCACAGCGGGTGCCTTTTGAGTGACCCTCGTGGGCAGCACAATCACCCTGGAGTCTCCCGACCCGGTGCCCGGCACACCCGGTACAATCACGTCGCCGGGGGTAGCCTCTTCTTCGACGGTGGGTACTACCTCGCGCGTGGTAGTAGGTACAGGTCTGCCCACCGTCGGCTGCTGCGTCGACTGAGGTGGTGGCAGCGCCGCCGTAGGCTCGTTGAGGGCGGGCGTGGGTTCCGTGCCCTGGCGCGTGGGCGAGGACAACGGTGGGCTTGTTGGCGCGGTCTGCTGCGTCGGTTGGACTACGGTAGTCGGCACGGTGTCACCCTGCGCGGTCACGGTCACCACGGGCGCTACCACAAACGTGGCGGTTCCCGGCGGCTGGGGCACACCCGGCGCTACCGCCAGGCTAATATCATAGGTCTGGTCCGGGCCACCCAGGTCGCCTGCGTTCTTGATCTGCACGAAGTAAAATGCATCGGCCTGAGGGTAAAAGTCGATGCGGGAGGAGACACCTTCGCCGCCACCATCGTCATCGTAGCCGAGGATTTTGCCGTCACTATCGAACACCCACATGTAGGTATCGACGCCAATGCCCAGGTTCAAAGTACGAATAGTGTAGACTTTGCCCGGCCTGGCGTAGAAGCGTACCCAGTCGGCGTCACCAACGGGGCAGATGCTATGATGCTGTGTGCTGCCGATGTACATCAGCTTGGCGGTTTCCATCACGCCGTCCGGCTCGAATTCATCGTAGCACTTGCCCGGCGTTGGGGTCGGGCTAAAGGGGTTGGGCGTGGACGATGCTGTAGCAGTGCCGGTAGGCGGTAGCTGGCCCGTAGATTCGAACGAGACGGTGTAGCGGTACCCTGGAGCGCTTGCGCCACTTTTGTCGCGGATGCGCAAGAAATAAGCGCCGGTGGCCCCGAAGGTGTAGTCTATGCGTGAACCAAGGCCCTGACCTGGAACGGCGTCGTCGTTCTCGGCCAGTTTATCTCCATTGGACGCGTGCAGACTGATGATAGTATCTACCGGTCCAGCAAGGTTCTTCGTTATGAAAGAGTAAACCTTGCCGCTGCTTGCGGAAACCACGAGCCAATCTGTATCGGAGACGTATCCTCCGGCTGGCGGGGTGGCAGGCTTACACAGAATGTGCACCTGCTCAGTATTGAGCGCAATGCCCCGCGCCTGGCTCAGCTGGTCATCCGGCTCGAACTGGTCGTTGCAGTCGGTGTTGTTCGCGGTGGGGGACGCAGTAGCCGAGCTATCGCTGCCGCTGGAGGAAATGTTTACGTTGTAGAGCCAGGCAGCCCCTGCCGAGGGGTTGCCGCCCGAGTTTACCACCTGGGCCTTGTAGGTGCCGTTGCTCGCAGGCTTGAAGACGATGATAGCGCCTGGATTTGAGGTGTTATTGTCCTGTGCAATCTGGCCGCCGTTCGGATCGAAAATCCGCAAGATGGCATTCACCTGCGAACCGGCCGTGGGCGTAATTCGGACAGTATATGTAAGACTCGAGCTAACGCTGAAGGAGAAGAAGTCGGAATCGTTGGCTGGGCAGAGCCTGTGAAGGTAAACCGTGTTGGGGTCGACCTCGTGTGGGACGGCGCTGGCGAGGGAATTATCGTTAGTGGTTCCCTCATAGGGGTCAGCACACGAAGGGGCATCCGGGGACCTCTGGATTTTGTCCCAGTCCGCGCCCTGGTCGGTGTCCTTCCCGTCGGGCCACCGCTGCAACGATCTAGCTTCGTCGGAGGGCGGCATATTGGGAGGATTGGACTTGAAGAAGTAGTCTCTGAAGCGCTGGTAGTTCGTCCAGCCGGGATTTGGTGATCCACCCCAGTTGACAACATCGATAACCGTATCGCTGGGCGAGGTATTCACCAGACCCAGGAAGTCGTTACTCTGGGCGAGGCCGCCCGAGCCGCACGACGCGCCGCAAATGGTAGGCGAGTGAAGTTGAGCAGGCGTGATAACGCGAAACTCGTTGGGAGCAATGGTCGGATTGTCGAGGTTGGTGAACGGCACGCTGCCGTCCTTGTTGTAAATCTCGTACGTGGAGAGGTTGATCGTCGTCGCGCTCGTGTTGTAAAGCTCGAAGTATTCATTGAGGGCTGTTTGGCTCTCAAATACCTCATTGATGACGAGGCCGTTAGGGCTGGCGGCGCGGGCGGGCTGCGCGGTGGGGCCTGCGATGAGCATGCTCAAACTGGAGGCTACAAGGCACACGCACATGAGCGCGGACTTGAGCATGCGCTTGTGGTTTAGGTGGCGCGGCTTCAAAGTGGTTGAGTCTCCTTCTTGCGCCCAAGGGAACTGCCTGGAATGGACGTGGGTAGTGGCTGGGATAGCAGGCACAGACATTCACGCGCCCCTGCTAGAGCGCGGCACCGCAGCCGTACACGGTATAATACTTGATTAGGCGCGTGCCTGTCAATGGATTTTTTTGCTCGGGGAGAGACACTTAAGCGGCAGCCAGTATCGGTCTGCCCCGCTACATTTACGGCTTAGTGGAGGCCCACAACCTGGCCCTGATCATCTATATCCACATAAGCCCCGGCGGGGTCAGAGGGGAGACCCGGCATAGTCATCATCTCGCCGCAGAGTGGATAGACGAAGCCCGCACCCGATGACAGGCGAACGTCGCGGATAGGCAGCGTGAAGCCGCGCGGCCGCCCCTTCAGCTTCGGGTCGTGCGATAGGGAGAGATGGGTCTTTGCCATGCATATGGGCAGGTTGGCGTAGCCCATGTGCGTGATCGTCTCTATCCTGGCATCCGCCGCTTCGGAGTATTCGACGCCATCTGCCCCGTAGACCTGGGTAGCTATGGTCTCGATTTTCTTTTTGATGCCTAGCTCCAGGGGATAGAGAAAGCGGAAGTCCGATGGTTGTTCAGCGGCTTCAACGACCGCGTGCGCCAGATCTGCTGCCCCGGCACCCCCGTTCGCGTAGTGGGTGGTGGGCACCGCCGCGACAGCCCCTGCCTTCGTGGCTGCACGCTCTATCGCCGCCCATTCTGCCGCCGTGTCGGTCGGGAAGGCATTGATGGCAACGACCGCGGGAATACCCATGCGCCGCACATTCTCGATTTGCGCCACCAGGTTCTCCATGCCCTCTGCGAGCGCTGTCAGGTTCTCGCTCGTGAGGCCGGGGTCCAGGGGCTTACCGGCGACGATCTTGAAGCGGCCCGAATGCGACTTGAGGGCGCGCACCGTGGCAACAATCACCGCCACGTCGGGCTTGAGGCCGCTGGCCCTGCACTTGATGTCGCAGAACTTCTCAAAGCCCATATCCGCACCAAAACCCGCTTCCGTTATCAGGTAATCGGTGCTCTTGATACCTATATAGTCCGCCAGTATCGAGGAGTTGCCGTGGGCTATGTTGGCAAAAGGCCCACAGTGCACCAGCGCGGGTGTGCCCTCCAGCGTTTGCATGAGGTTTGGCTTGATCGCGTCTTTGAGGAGCACGGTCATAGCGCCTGCCGCACGCAGTTGCTCGGCGGTTACGGGTTTTCCTTCGACGTCCTGGGCCACGGTGATTTTGCCAAGCCTTGCGCGCAGGTCGAAGATATCCTTGCACAGGGCCAGTATCGCCATTGCCTCTGAAGCCACCGCGATGTCGAAGCCACTCTGCCGGGGCACGCCGTTGTTCTTGCCGCCGAGGCCCTGCGTGATATCCCGCAACGACCTGTCGAGCATGTCCATCACGTGCCGCAGCTCTATGCGCTCCTGGTCGATGTTGAAAGGGTTGCCGTGGAAGATTGAGGCGTCGAGGAAGGCCGAAAGCAGGTTGTGAGCCGCGGCTACAGCATGGATGTCGCCCGTGAGATGCAGGTTCATCTCCTCCATCGGCACTACCTGGCTGTAGCCCCCTCCCGAACCGCCCCCCTTGATGCCGAAGACGGGTCCGAGCGAAGGTTGCCGAAGCGCCACTATGGAGTGCTTGCCGATGCGGTACATGCCCTGCGCGAGGCCGATGGAGGTGGTCGTCTTGCCTTCACCGAGGGGCGTCGGCGTGATGGCCGTGACTACAATGTACTTGGCGTTGGGCTTGTCGCGGTTGCGCTCGATGACTTCCAGCTTGATTTTGGCCTTCGTGCTGCCGTAAGGCTCGATGTCGTCCGGCCCCAGGCCCATCATGGAGGCGATCTCTGCGATAGGCTTGAGTTTCGCCGCGTGCGCTATTTCAAGCTCGTTGCGTTGTGGTTGTGTTGCGGTCATTTATTCCCTCTTCGTTGAGGATTGAAGCCCTTTAAGAGGTGACGCCGAAGTAGCGCTTTATCGCTTGCAATGTGTTGTGCAGGAGCATGGCGTTGGTCATGGGGCCGGTGCCGCCGGGCACGGGCGTGATAGCGGAGGCTCGCCTGGCGGCCTCTTCAAACTGCACGTCGCCGATCATGTGCCCCTCGACGATACTGGCCCCGAAGTCGAGCACGACAGCGCCCGGCCTGATACACTCGCCCCGGATAAATTCCGGCTTGCCTACCGCCGTTGCTACCAGGTCCGCCTGGGACAGGAGCCCTTCCAGGTCGCGGGTGTGGGAGTGGGCAATCGTCACAGTGGCATCGCGAGAGAGTAGCATCTGTGCGAGTGGCCTACCGACGACACCACTCCGGCCAACTATCACCGCGTTGAGACCTTCCAGCTTGATACCGTAGTAGTCGAGCAGAGCCAGGCCGCCCGCCGGAGTGGCAGGAACGAAGCCATCAAGCCCCAACGAGAGATTTCCGACGTTCACAGGGTGCAACCCGTCCACGTCCTTCTCTGGGTTCAGCACGTCCACGAGCGCATCCAGGCCGATGTGGTTAGGCAGCGGCATCTGCACAATAATACCCGCGATCTCAGGCAGCACGTTCATGCGGCCCAGTTCTGCCTGTAGCATAGCCCTTGATGCGGTCGTGGGCAACTCATTGATAGTGACGGCGATGCCTACCTCGGCAAAAGCCTTGCTGATGCGCCCGGTGTAGCTTATGGAGGCTGGGTCGGCACCCACTCGCAGCACGCCCAGCCCTGGCAGGAGTCCAAACCTCACCTTCAACGCTGCTGCTTCCTGTGCGTATTGCTCGCGCATAGCACGGGCCACCACCCGTCCATCGAGGAGTAGGGGGCCTGAATTAGCTTCGATTGCACCAGGTATATCGCTCAACTCGGCCTCTGGCGTTGATGTGGTCATTGTCTGTTACCCTCTCCTACTCGGCTGTGGCTTGTGGCTAGACGGCTGCGGGCTCGTTAGTCCTCTCTTGAGCGTCTCTAGTACTGTGGGTGCTCTCCAGGTGGGCCAGCGAGTTGTGAAAAAGCACAGAGTTTTGGCCGGTGACATGGTCCGCGAGCACTGCTGTAACTCCGGTGTTGCCCATGATAGCCTTCCTCATGCGTTCCGTGTCCGCAACGTCCCAGCCCTCAAGCGCCGCCAGCAGGCTACGTATCGCCAGTCCGTGCGAGACCACGATGATCGCTTGGCCCCGGTGAGCCTCGATTGCCTGCTTGTACCAGCCGCATATGCGGGCCTGTACCTCGGGGATAGTCTCTCCACCGGGCAGCCTAAACTCGTCCGCTTCGCGGTGCCAGCGGGCGAGCTGTCCGGGATAAAGCTCCTCAATGTCGTCAGTAAGTAGCCCCTGCCACTCGCCTGCATGTATTTCCCGCAACGCTGCAACGTCTTGCGCAACCAGCCCCAGTCGGTCGGCAATAGGTCGCGCCGTCTGGTTTGCGCGGAGCAGGTCACTGGTGTACAGGGCAGTGAAGTGACTTTGTTGGCTAGTAAGCCAATTAGCCACAATTTCTGCTTGCGCCAGACCTTCTTCGCTAAGCGGCACGTCTATCTGCCCCTGGAACCGTCGCTCTATATTCCACGCGGTCTGTGCGTGACGCACCAGATAGACGAGTGTTTCTTGTCTACCTATTCGCACCGGGACATGTGCGAGTGTTGAAGCCTTGCGCGTCGTGTTCATGCAGTCTCAGGTGTCGTAGAAAGCGGCAAACGCCTCCAGTAGTGGTCGGTGCGGTATACCGGCCGCCAACCCATCTTAGTATAGAGGTTTCGCGCGGCGGTGTTCTGGCTCTCCACAAAGAGAGTGGCGCTCGTCATTCCGACAGAGGCTAGATACTGCAACGTGTGCCGCACCAGCGCCTCGGCTATGCCCCGGCCACGGTAGGAGGGAAGCACCCCCACCGTCCCCACGTAACCCACAGGCTCACCGCCAATGTAGTCTATGCGCGAGCGACTTGTGCCTACCTCCAGTCCGCTTTCCTGGTCAATTGCGAAGAAGTATCCCGCAGGAGAGACGCCTTCCTCGGAAAGCTGCTGGACAATGGCCTCAGCGGTGGCCGGCTCGTTGAAGGTTTCGCGAATAAGATGGGCCCAGCGAGGGGCGTCGCTAGCCGGGTCGCCGAAGGGCCTGCACTGGATGCCTTTGGGCCACTCCGCGGGCGATTGCGCTTTTAGATCGTCGATGCGCATCTGCCAGTAGCTGGACTCGACCCGGAAGCCTCGCCTCTCCAGGAAGCCGCTGCACTCGGGACGGGCTTCACCTGAGGTGACGAAGACGGGAGTGGTCATGTGCCCAAGGCCCATCTCTCGGGCCCTGGCTTCAATCAAGTGGTAGAGCGCCGCACCTATGCCCTGACCACGCTGCTCCGGCAGCACGGCGATCTCGAAGCTGAGGCGGGAGAACCCGTGACTGGACCTGAAGGCCTGCGAGAAAGCTACCAACTCGCCGTGTGGGCCTGGCAGCACGCTCACGTCATTTTGGGGGACCACACCTCGCCGCTTCCACCGCGTTAGGATGTCTTCGTCTGCCGGTGGCGCGGCTGGAGGCCAGGCTGCGGCCTCAGTTAGCAGTTGTCTCAGTTGTGGTAAGTCACCGGGGCTGTATGGCCTGAGACCTTTCAGAACGCCGTCCATCAAACTTCCAAGATATCGTATTTGTGCGCAGTTCGTATGGTACGCCAACTACCATTGTAACC
>JAXDKH010000349.1:0-6526 GCA_034667185.1 Chloroflexia bacterium
TAACCCAGATACTCGATTCGGTCGCCAAGTACCAAAGAGAGCACTTCATCAATAGCCATAAGGGTAGATTGGCCTGGTTCAAGAAGTTAATACAACCAGACCTGGGTCTATTCTCGTATGCGTCTCACATAATTGGTACAACTCACATCATGTTTTCGTATCTTGCTCAGGATACAGAGAAGGTGAGCAGCTTAGATCCTAATGTTATGACTGACGTATCGAGCACCGGATACCCTATTGCCTACGACATAGGCAAATACATTGCTCGCTTGTATAGTGATCTGGTGCTGCCTCAATATGGTAACTTCAGCGGATCATGTAGCTATACTCTTGATGATAGTCTGGTCCAGAGTAAAGACGTCATATCGGGCGAATACTTCAGGAAGATCTTCAATGGTCCCTTATCACTTCAGGTAAGCTATTGTCTGATGATGTTCCTTTCGTTCGCCAATTTTGTCCATTATATGCTTGTACCTATTTGTGTTGGAGGTTCCTACCCGCTTTTCAAACTGAAATACTTGACGCTCTATCACCTTTCCACGAGTCTCGAAAAGCTTAGTGGCTTCTATTATCCACAAGGGGCATTCAGCGAAACGTCTAAGAGTATGCTGGCGCTCATATTGAAGGACAAGGAATTGCGTTCTATTAGGTCTCAGCTGAAATTTCGGAATATACTGGTACATTACTCTCTCGATGAGGCGGCTATAACAGAAAACAAGCTGGATGCAAAGTCGAGTTTGTTCGGGCTGGTAGAGCATTACTTCGGCGGTCGTACGATGGAAGAGCTAGGGATTATGGTAGATCGTCAACTTGCTAGAGTGTCGGGACATTTAGAGACCTGGCTCCGCACCCCATTGGCGTCCTCTTAGTGCATGCACTCGGATGTTTAGCAGCACAGACCCCAATTCTCTAAACCAAAAGTTGCTCAGTTTACAAGGAAGTCATATATGAAAGAGGTCGTTCCCGGCATCTTTACCTTTACTAACCTGGTTCTTGGGCGTGTGTACGCGATTGAAGACCCGGATGGCCTTACGATTGTGGATGCGGGCCTGAACGTTGCCGCCAAGCGTGTAGTGGCGCAGTTGCGCCAGGCGGGGCGGGAGCCGGGCGACGTGAAGCGCATCCTGGTGACGCACGCCCACCCCGACCATATCGGCGGCCTGCCCGAACTGCAACGGCTGACGGGCGCAGAGGTCATCTGCTCGGAACTGGAGCGCCCTGTGACGGAAGGTAAGGTGGCGATAGGCATGGTCTCACCCTACAAGGAGATGCTTGAGGCACGCCGCATCAAGCCGCCGACTACCCTCATGCCGGGTACCCCCGTGGACCGCACCGTGAACGAAGGGGACGTGCTGGACGAGGTGCTGGGCGGCCTCCACGTGCTGATCACCCCCGGCCACGCTCTCGGCCACATCACCTTCTGGCAGCCGGAGCGCCGCATTGCCTTCTGCGGCGACGTAATGATGCACCTGGTGGACCGGGTAGGGCTCACTCTGCCCTTCGCCCCCTTCACCCCCGACATGGACGAGAACCGCCGCTCCGTCCAACGCGTAGCCTCTCTAGAACCTGAAGTGCTCCTGTTCGGGCACGGCAAACCCCTCCTGGAAAACACCACCCGCCGCGTGCGCGAATTCTCTACCCGCGTCAACAGGCCATGACCTGGAGAGACGAAAACGCAAAGACGCAAAGGACGCGCTAAGAGTAGAAGTGATTCAGATGTTACGAGAAGGAGCATGGTACGTACCGTCGTACCATGCTCCTTTCGCTTAGAACCACAATCCTTAATCTCTGCGGGTCCTTTGCGTCTTTGCGTTTTCGTCTCCTATCGTCGCGGAAGGCGATTCTGCCTGGTATAATGGGTGTATCGGAGGGCGACTGCTAGCCGGAGGCAGGTGGTTATGGCGCAGAACATGATGTGGAACGAATTTGAGGGCCAGTACCGCGGCCAGGCGGAGCAGGGAGAGGTGGTCACCGTCGCTGAGGATGCCATGAAGCTGGCCCACAAGCGCGCCGGTAACTGGGCCTTCGAGTCGGATTGGTGGGTGGAAACGCTCACCCGCGTACTGGAGCACTGGGGCCTCTACAGCAAGCGTTGGGTGGACCCCGCTACCCAGGTGGTGCGCCTCCACTTTACGGTGGGCGAGCCTAAGCCCGCCGGTCCGATACAGGGCACCGGCCCCCTCTCCGCTCGTATCATGTCCGGCCCTCTCGACCGCAACAAGGACAAGCCCGGTTCCTGAGCCTAATCTCAGGGCCGTTGTAGCTCCTGCTTCTCAAACGTCTCCCGGTCCCGGTTGAGAATGTTTTTGTACATATCCCGCAGTTGCTGTTTGCTGAGGCGTTTGCCGCTCTCGAAGTACTCTATCGCCGCCTGCCCTATCCCCCACGTGCCCACGGCCGCTATCCCCGCCGCCACCGCCCAGCCACCCGTAGGCACCAGCTTGGCCCCCTGCTGCGCCAGGAAACGGAAAGCCAGACCGCCCGCGATGGTCGAGATTAGCTCCTTGGCGTGCTTGGCGCTGAACGGCTCCCCATATATAGCCGCTATCCTCAGCACCATGCGCGACTGGGTAGCCAGCAGCACCGGGATGTCAATGAAGGGTATCGGCTCGGCACCCACGGCGGTGTTCAATATGGAAGATTGTTTCACGACCTTGTTCGCCATGGCCCGGCGCACCCTCGGCAACTGCCTGCCCATCGCCACTGCCAGGTGGGGCATAGCGTCCACGAGCGCGGGCAGCAGCTTCTCGGCTACGTTGGTGCCTTTCTTGGCCGACACCGGAATGACCGCCACTCCCAGCCGCTGCGAGGCGTCGGCAGCCACCTTGTCGGCGTCCTTGCCCAGCAGATCGATCTTATTGAGGGCCACCACTACGGGCCTGCGTAACCCCTGCAGATACTTCAGCAGGTCGGCGTCGCCCTGGCGCAGCCCCGCGCCCGCGTCAAGCAGTAAAAGCACAGCGTCCGCGGCCTGGGCGCTCTGCGCGGCGACGTTGGCCCGGTCAACGCCTCCCACCTCACCGAAGCCCGGCGTATCCACCAGCACAAACGGCCCTACCCCCTGCTCGATAGCCTCCCTGGTGGTGCCGGGTACGGGGCTTACTTCCGACACGTCCTTGCCCTCTATCAGGTTGAACAGGGTAGACTTCCCCGCATTGACCGGCCCCACGATAGCCAGCTTGGAGGCGGCCTCTCGCTTGATGCTGTCGCGCATCTCGTCCCAATCGAGCTGGTTCAGCAAATTGCGTATGTCGTTCAGTACAGTAGGCAGTCTTATCGGCGCGGGCGTGCTGCCGGGCGGTGGGTAGCGCATGAGTATCTCCTCGGATGACTTGTAACGCGTAACGCGTAACACGTAACTCGTAATACGTGATAGTGGATAAACCTGTTACGAGTTACGTGTTACGAATCATTATCACAGATTATGCCTATATCGGCATCTCTAGTACAGATAGGCCCGAAAATAACCCCCATTGGGGATTGTGCTTCGCTTCCGGCTTTGTTATCTTTAGGTAAGATGGTGCAGTACATCTCCCCTAAGAGCTTCCTTTTAGCCTGCAGGACAGTTGTCTTCGTGGTGGGCTTTACGCTGCTCAGTTGGCTGCTGGGTGGGGCGTCGGCCCCAACGCGTCTCGGGCCGCTGCCTACCATTACACCTTTGCGCGCAACCTCTACTCTCGTGCCCACGAACACCCCTACGGCCACCGCCAGCCCCACCCCTACACCTGCCCCCGCCAAATCCCTCGATACGTCGCTCGCCGGGACGGACCTGCTTCTCCCCGAAGGCTTACCGGCAGGCTTGCCCGAGGATTTGGCGTCAACACCGCAGGTGTCGCTTACTGTCACCGCCACTGCCACCACGCCCGTGCAGCACCCACCGACAAGTACGCCGGGGCCGCTGTCGACCGTGCTGTCTCAGGCAATCGGCAGCGGTGCCTCGCGCCTGGTGCCCAGCGCAACCTCGACCGCTACGTCCCAGCGAGACACGCCCACCGCCGTACCTCCAACCTCTACGCCGAAGCCTGACGGTACTCCCATACTGCCCTCCGGGGCTAAGTACGGCGACCATAATCCTAATGTACCGGGCCGCATCGTGCGAGTGGCTATACCGAGCATCAAAGTGGACACGGGCGTCTACGAGGTATATGGGATCAAG
This sequence comes from Chloroflexia bacterium, assembly GCA_034667185.1. Lineage (GTDB taxonomy): Bacteria > Chloroflexota > Chloroflexia > QHBQ01 > JADMIH01 > JADMIH01. Next base: position 4,157 of record JAXDKH010000349.1, read on the forward strand.
GGCACCTGGGAGGTGGCGGATTACGCGGCAGGGCACCACTACAGCTCCCGCAATCCGGGCGAGGGCGGCAACATCGTGCTGTCGGGGCACAACAACTGGCATGGCGAGGTATTCCGCGACCTCGACCAACTGAAGCCGGGCGACGAGATACACGTGTGGACGCAGGCGGGCAAAGAGTACACGTACAAGGTACGCAAGATAGACAAGCTGAAGGAAGTGGGTGTCAGCTATGCCCAGCGCCTCAAGAACGCCCAGGTGCTCAACGACACCCCTAAGGAGCAGCTAACCCTCATCTCCTGCTGGCCCTACACCACATTCACTCACCGCCTCGTCGTCACTGCCGACCCCGCCGCCAAATAGCACACGAGAGACGAAAACGCAAAGACGCAAAGACGCAAAGAACGCGCAAAGAGAAGATAAGGTTTAGAGAGTGCAAAGAGGACCAGGGTACATGTTATCGTACGCTGGTCCTTTTGTTTAGAACGCCCTACCTAATCTCTGCGCGTTCTTTGCGTCTTTGCGTTTAGCGTCTCCACACAATATATGAGCAGGCCGCTAAATAAGGTAACAAGCATCTTGACAGCAAGCGGCGTTGGCGATATGATACAGGCAATAACAAAGACATACGAGCTTTGCTATTGCAGGGTTTGGGGTTGGAGTACCGATTTTCGGAAGCGCCTACCCGGACCTGCGCGGCGGGGCCTTCGCTTATGAGGGTTGCCGCCTGAGTACAGCAACACAACGCTGTGCTGACGTACCTTAAAAAGTGAATAGGGAGGTGTTATATGGATGTCATATCGTGGCTCCTGGCTGCCGTCTTCCTTGTAGCGGCGGTGGGCCTGGGGGTCGCACTGGTATCGACACGGGCAAACGTTGCCAGGGCGAACGAGCTGGCAAACGAAAGGGTCCGCACCGCCGAGGAGAAAGCCCAGGTGCTGCTCCGAGAGGTCGAGGCCCAGAAGAAAGAGATGCTCCTCCAGGCCAAAGAACAGTCTCACACCCTGCGAGAGGAAGTCGAGGCCGAGTACCGCGAAAGGCGAAGCGAAGTGCAGCGCCAGGAACGGAGGCTACAGCAAAAAGAGGAAAATCTCGATCGCAAGCTCGAAGCTACCGAACGGCGTGAAAAGACCATCCAGACCAAAGAGCGCGAACTCGAAACGTTGCAGGCTCAATTGAACAATGCACGTGAAGAGCAGCGCAGGGAACTGGAGCGCGTCGCGGGGATGACGGCTGAACAGGCCAAGTCCGTGCTTCTCACCGAGATCGAGGACGAAGTGAGAGCAGACGCAAATCGCCGGTACCGCGAAGTCGAGGCTCAGGTTAAAGACGAAGCCGACGAGCGGATCAAGAAGGTGCTGTCGCTGGCCGCGGCAAGGGCGGCCTCGGAATACGTGCCTGAAATCACGGTTTCGATAGTGCCGTTGCCCAACGAGGAGATGAAAGGCCGTATTATCGGTCGCGAGGGCCGAAACATACGCGCCATCGAGCAGGCTACGGGAGTAGACCTGATAATAGATGAGACACCTGAAGCCATCACCCTGTCGGCATTCGACGCGGTTCGCCGTGAGGTGGCCCGTAGAGCTTTGCTCAAGTTGATCGCCGATGGCCGCATCCACCCCGCTCGTATCGAGGAGGTGGTTGCCAAAGCCAAGGCAGAGGTGGAGGTCCAGATGAAGGAGGAGGGCGAGAAGGCGGCGTATGCTGCCAACGTCCAGGGGTTGCACCCCGAACTCATCAAGCTTCTGGGCAGGCTGTCTTTCAGGACCAGTTATGGTCAAAATCAACTGCATCACGTGGTTGAGGCATCCAAGATCGCGGCTGCAATCGCCGCCGAGATAGGTGCCGACGTCAATGTCGCAAAGACCGCTACGCTGTTGCATGACATTGGCAAGGCCGTAGACCATGAGGTCGAAGGCCCGCACGCGATCATAGGGGCCGAGATAGCCAAACGGCTGGGCCGGTCGCCGAAGATCGTACACGCCATCGCTTCTCACCACAACGAGGAGGAGCCGCAAACCGTTGAAGCCTGGATCGTCCAGGCAGCCGACGCCCTTTCGGGTGGCAGGCCAGGAGCACGGCGGGATAGCGTGGAGCACTACATCAAGAGGCTCGAAGCTCTCGAAGCGGTGGCAAACTCCTTCGAGGGGGTCGAGAAATCGTTCGCAATCCAGGCAGGGCGAGAGGTAAGAATGCTCGTCAAGCCTGATAGCATCGACGATATAGGTGCGATGCGTCTTGCACGAGACGTCGCCAAGCGGATCGAAGAAAGCCTGGAGTACCCAGGCCAGATCAAGGTGACGGTAGTGCGGGAGACACGCGCTGTGGAGTACGCGAAGTAGGGACGAGTGGTTAGTGGCTGGTGGTTAGTGG
>JAXDKH010000350.1:0-3094 GCA_034667185.1 Chloroflexia bacterium
GCCCGAGGAGAAGGTCCGCGAGCATATAGCCTCGCTGTCCGGCACTCACTTTGATCCCATCGTGGCCGAGGCATTCCTGGGGATGGTTCGAGAGGACGATGGACGATAGACGAGGGACGATAGGCTAAAACTCTTTTATCTCGCCTATTATCCTCTTCAACTTCTCGATGCCCTCCGCCAGCACCTCTGCATCGTCTACCCTTAGCGTGATGTGCCCTATCTTTCGGCCCGCACGTGGTTCTTTGCCGTAAAGGTGCAGGTGGGCGGAGGGTATACGCAGTACTTCCTCAGTATCCGGCATGTCACCGATGATGTTGAGCATGACGCTGTGACCGCGCGGGGCTGTCGAGCCTAGCGGCAGGCCCAGTATCGCCCGGAGGTGGTTCTCGAACTGGCTCGTCTCGGCACCTTCTATCGTCCAGTGCCCGGAGTTGTGCACGCGTGGTGCCATTTCGTTCGCCAGCAGCTCGCCGCCGACCTCGAACAACTCAATCGCGAGCACGCCGACATAGTCCAGCGCCTCCATTACACGGCGGGCGTATCCCTCGCCTGTAGACTGTAATTTCTGGTTCAATTGGGGAGCAGGTGCGAGACTGAGCCGCAAGATGCCCTCACGGTGGTGGTTCTCTGCCAGGGGATAAAAGACCATCTCTCCCTGTCTCCCGCGCACGGCCAGGAACGAAAGCTCGCGGTCGAACCGTACGAACCCCTCCAGGATGAGAGGCCTGCCTCCTAACGCCGACCAGGCTGCCTCGGCGTCTTCCTCGTTTCTGATTACCGCCTGCCCCTTGCCGTCGTAGCCGAAGCGGCGCGTCTTGAGCACGGCTGGAGTGCCTAGCGTTCGCAGGGCTTTGCTTAGCTCCTCGCGGGTTTCTATGGGCAGGAAGGATGGTGTGGGGATACCGTGCTCCCGAAGAAAACTCTTTTCTATGAGCCTGTCCTGTGCCACTTCCAGCGCGGCAGCCGGTGGGTAGACAGGTATGCGCTCAGACAAGAGCCGGACCGCTTCCACGGGCACGTTCTCGAACTCGTAGGTGACGACATCCAGACCATGCGCGAACCGTTGCAGGGTAGTGGGGTCATCATAGCTGCTCACCACCTGCTCGGCTAACTGCCCCGCACAAGCATCCGGCGAGGGATCGAGGAAGCGGAACCGCAGCCCCAATGGGTACCCGGCCAGAGCCAACATCCTACCAAGCTGCCCCCCGCCAAGAACCCCTATTGATTTTGGATTTTGGATTTTGGATTTTGGATTTGGGGTGGGCATTTAGCTGGGGTCGCGGGGGTTGGGGTTGTCGAGGACGGATTGGGTTTGTTCCTGGCGGAAGCGGTGGAGGGCTTCGCGTATGCTGGGGTACTTGTTAGCGAGCATGGCGGCGGCTAGCAGAGCGGCGTTTACTGCACCTGCGCGGCCTATGGCGAGGGTGCCGACCGGAATCCCTGCGGGCATCTGCGCTATGGACAGCAGCGAGTCTATGCCCTTGAGCGCCTTCGACTCGACGGGTACTCCTAGCACGGGGAGGGTGGTCTTGGCGGCGGTCATGCCTGGCAGGTGTGCGGCCCCGCCCGCCCCGGCGATTATCACCTCAAGCCCACGCTCCTCTGCGCTACTGGCGTACTCGAACATGAGGTCGGGGGTGCGGTGGGCCGACACCACGCGCACCTCGTAGGGTACGTTCAGCCGGTCCAGCGTGCTCGCCGCGTGCTGCATCGTCTCCCAATCCGACATCGAGCCCATGATGATCCCTACCAGGGGCCTGTTCGCTTCTTCGGCAGGCGTATTGCTCACTTTGCTGCACCCTCTCTACTTCTCAGTCCTCAGTCCTCATCACTCACCGTCGCTCTCTTCCTTCACCGTCACGCCCAGGAGCCTCATAAACGTGGCGGCCTGTACGGCGTCTACCGTCATACCCTGTAGCTCTTCCAGTCCGATGCGCATCTCGTCCACCAGGGAGCCGCGCAGATCGACGCCCGACAACTTGGCTTCCTTCATGTCGCACCCCGTAAGGTCACAGCCCGCGAAGACGACACCTGACAGGTCGGCACCGTGGAAGTCGGCTTCCGTGAGGTCGCACTTCTCGAAGCGCACCCACTTCAGGTTGGCCGAGCGGAAGAAGGCGAACTTGCCCTTGCACCCCTTGAACAGCACATCCTGCAAGCGACTCTCGCCGGCCATGAAACCGTGCATGCGGCAACCGAGCAGTTCCACCCGTGTAAACTCGCACTGCCGCCAATCGGCGTTAGCCATGTCGCAGCCGTCCAGGCGGGTGTCTATGAGCGTCAGGCCCCTGAAGTGCGTATCGTTCAGGCTCACCTGGGCGAAGATGCCCGACTCGAACCGCGCGTAACCTGCCTCCTGCCAGCTCAGGTCGCTCTGCGACAATGCTACGTACTCGTACCTCTCATGGCTCTGCACGGCATCGCCCGGTATGCTTACGCTGTCGGGGTCGTCGGGTATGTCGGGCGGCTTGGGCTGCCTGTGTGGCTTCTTCTGCTTGCCTGTCATGTTTGGGTTGGCTCTCGTGCCGGCATGTTGGGACACATCATACGGCATATTGTAACAAGGCGGCGCTATTTGCGCAGGATCGTGTTTGCCTGGACGGGGGTACGGCCTGTCTGTATAATCGCGCTATTCCGCAGAGGAGGAGCCAATGGGAAACGTCAGAATGGACCACTTCATCACCGCCGTTGCCGTCCACAGCGTCGATGACCACATGGAGTAGTTATAGATCGAAACATCACAATCCCTCGGACGTAAATAGGATTAGATATTGCACAATCCGGCAGGCATCACTCATGTACAGATGTGGGAGGCTAAATCCAGATGGACTCACTTAAGGTTGTCCCGGAACTCTTTTACGACCTGATAGCTCGGGTCGTCCCAGGCGCTGTGGCAATCTACTTCATTTCCACGGCTGTACAAATGAAATCGACTGACTTTATTCTTAATGCATTGAATAACGTCCCAGTGTTAGTAGAATCTAGTTTAGTTATCGTGCTCATATTCCTCGGCATGTCCTACGTTGTCGGTCATTTGCTTATCCCGCTGAGGGCACTGAGCATCAAGATAGCAAGGGTGGTGCGGCCAGCTTCC
>JAXDKH010000351.1:0-19851 GCA_034667185.1 Chloroflexia bacterium
CACCGCCATGCCGTGCCCGACAAGCAGGTGGTGGGTTATGCGGAGCGCCAGCGCCCTGTCCTTGTAGCCTGGCGCGTGCTCGCCCATCGCGTTGCCGACGAACGCGGATACGTATGGCTCGTTGAACGTAGTCCAGTCTTGCACCCGGTCGCCCAGCCGCTTAGCCATGAGCGCGGTGTAATCGGCGAAGTAGCCGCTGGTGTCGCGGTTGTCCCAGCCCCCCACGTCCTGTAGAGCCTGTGGTAGGTCCCAGTGGTACAGGGTCAGGAACGGTCGAATATCCGCCGCGAGCAGCTCATCGACCAGCCTGTCGTAGAAGTCCAGCCCGGCGGGGTTGACCCTGCCCCGGCCCTCCGGCACCACGCGGGGCCACGCCACCGAGAAGCGGTACGCTTTCAGCCCCAACTGCTTCATCAGCGCGACATCATCACGGTAGCGGTAGTAGTGATCGCAAGCCACGTCGCCCGTGTCGCCGCCGTGCACTTTGCCGGGCGTGTGGCTGAAGCGGTCCCATATCGATTCGCCCCTGCCGTCTTCGTTCCACGCGCCCTCGATCTGGTAGGCCGCCGTGGCCGCGCCCCACAGGAAATCGGAGGGGAAAGTAATTGGTGTAGTCATCTAATTTATCCTCTACTCCACGTAAGATTGGTTAGCTCGATTATTTTGGCTCGCTGCCCGGCATCCAGCGCAATTTCCGGCGAGTTGTGCGCTGCCGTGTCGCGGTTCTCCACTATCAGCACGGTAGCGTCGCTGCTCAATGTGTGCGTGTGCCAGCAGCCCCTTTTGACATTGTATAGCTTGAGCGGTGCCATGTCCTGTGCGTGCACCTCCATAACTCGCTCTTCGCCTGCGCCCAGGAACAATATGCAACGCCCCTCCAGCAGTACGAACACCTCGTCGGTTTCGTCGTGCCGCTGCATCTTAGTGAGGTTCTGCGGCTCCAACTCATCGATGTAGCGCAGGATGGCGACCCGCCACTGTTGGTAATCAATCAGAGGCAGGTAGCCTTCCCCTCCATATTCCGCCACCTGCAACAGGGTTTCATCAATTGCCAAGTCAGCCCCCCCTCCTTCCCACGTATCAGCCCGCCCACATATCGAAGGTAAACATGATTAGCACAATGCTCTGCAACAGGATGCTGCCGAAGGTCCACGACCTGTCGAACACCGCGTTTTTACCGAGGCGGCTCAGTGCGATGAAGATCGCGGGCATGGCAATCACATAGCGCAACATGCCCTGTGGGACCCCACTCGTGAAGGACACCACCAGCACCGCCAGGCCAAAGAGCGCGATGTCGGGGTAGCGCCGCAGGGTCAGCGCGGTAGCGACGAGGCCGACCACTATGCCGAGAACCTCCATCAAATAGTAAGCTGTTGCCTGGGTGTTGCTGCCGAACATGCCGCCGAAAGCCTGCCCCCATACGCTAAGCGACTGCCCTATGAGGAACAGCCCCCGGCTGAAATAGCTCCCCTCAACCAGACCAAAAGCCTGCCCCCAGAACGAATAGTGCCATGCCAGGTACGCGGCGATCGGCAGAACAGTAAGAATTGCGTGGAGAACTAGCCGCCTGTCCAACGGCCTGAGCGAGTATTCCTTTGTCCTCAGTTGGTTCCACAGGCCCCACGCCAGCGGGATGACCAGGGCCACCCCGACCGCCCGCGTCCAGGTCGCCAGCACCGCGAGCAAAGCAGCCCATACCCACTGCTTTCTGCGCGCCAGGGCGATGCTGCCGAAAGCCAGCCCTACGAACAGCCCCTCGGTGTACACCTGGGCCAGGAAGAAGCCCGTCGGAAAGACGACAAGGTAAAACGCCGCCCGCAGCCCGCCCGCTTCCCCAAGTTCACCCTGGGCTATATCGTACAGTGCTATCATCGCGGCCAACGCGCCCAGGGCCGACACTATTACCCCGGCCAGCGTTCCCGCCGCTATTGGGTTTAGCCCCAACACCTGCACAGGTAGCGCCACCAACCGCGTCACGAGGGAATATAGCGGCATGAAAGCGTAATTCAGCGACAGCGGGCGGTTGTCGGGAGAGTCCCCAAGCGGTGGCGTCAGGGACGCCGGGTCTACGGGCGTCGCTGACTTGCCTCGGACCGTTACGGCGCGAACCTTCGGGTCGTCATACCCGGCGGTGGCGATTGAGAGATAGAACTCGGAGTCCCACGCCACGTGGCTGTTCAGGAACGGCTCGATCAGGTAAGGCTTGTCGTTCTGGCTGCGCGGGCGGGTCTCGTTCGGCGTCCACGAGAGGGCGTAATCCGGCGGCCTGAGTTGCAGGCGGGCGGGCACTAGCTCCTGGAAAACCAGAGTAATCACGAGCCACGCCAGCCACATCAACGCCACGCCGAGAAAGCGCTTACGGGTCATGCTGCACCTTGCCGGAGAGCAAGCTGTGGCCCCGTATGTCTTTGCGAGCGATGCATGGGCGCTTCTCGGCTGGTGTTGTACTGGGCTACTTTTCGACGCCTGTCACGACCACACCGCGCATGAACTGGCGCTGGGCGAAGAAGAACAGCACCGCAGGGAGTAGCAGCGTGAGGACCGCCGTAGCCATGGCGCGCCCAGGGTAAATGCTGAACGTGCCCACGAACTTGCCGATACCTACCGAGATAGGATACAAGTCCTCCTTGCCGACGAGGTAGACCAACGGTGCGAAATAGTCGTTCCACGTAAAGAAGAAGTGGAAGAGCGTCACGGCGGTGATTGCCGGTATCGCCTGCGGGATGATCACCGAGATCAGCGTCCGTAACGGGTTGGCCCCATCCAGCATCGCGGCCTCATCGAGTTCTTTCGGTATGCTCATGAAGTATTGCCGCAGCAGGAATACGTCGAAGGCGTTCGCGAAGAAGGCGGGCACAAGCAATGGCAGCCAGGTGCCGGTCCAGCCGATCTTGGCGAACAGGACGTACAGCGGTATGATCGTCGCCTGGGGGGGCAGCACAATGGTCGAGATGAGCACGATGAAGAGGACGTTCTTGCCTGGAATTTTGAAGCGTGCGAACCCGTAGGCCACCAGGATGCACGAGATGAGCGTGCCAATCGTGCTGATAATGGCAATCAAAAAGGTGTTTCGGAACAATAACCCGAACGATACCTGCTCCCAGGCCGAGGTGAAGTTCTCAAGCGTGGGTGCGAAACGGTAGACCGGGTCCAGGACACGGTACCTGCCCACCCAGTTGAAGACCCCTTTTTCGGGGTGCGCGGGGTCCACAAAGTCGCTGTCCTCGCGGAAGCCTTTCACCAGCGCCCACTGCTTCATACCGTCGGCGGTGGGCACGTTGTAAAGCGGCAACTCCTTGCCCTGGTAGGTATAAGTCGATTTCTCGGCGGGCCACAGGGGCGCGTGCGTGTCGGTGAGTTGCGAGTCCTGCTTGAACGCCGTGGACAGCATATAGCCGAGGGGCATCAAGAACACCAGCATGACCACTATTCCGAGAAAGGTCACGCCAAGATTCGTGGCGATTTGCCGCAGTCTAAACCCCAACTGGGACGATCCCCGGACCGCGACCGCTCTGTCTGTCCTTTCCGCCTGAGTTAAGGTTGCCATAGGTCCTCACTTTCTGCCCACCGATTTTCGCAACACTGTAATCCGCTATATTCCTCTATATGTCGCCACCTGCGTAATAGACCGAACGCTGACCAAAGTAGAACATCAATGAGGTCAGGATCATAACGATGGCGAACAAGAGTAACGCGAGCACCGAGGCATACCCCATGTCGTTGAAGACAAAAGCCTGGCGGTAGAAGTGCAGGTTGTAGAAGAGGGTGGCCCCTTGCGGGTCGCCGTTACGCCCTCCGATGAGCATGGCCGCAACGAAGTACTGGAATGCCCCGATGATGCCCAGTGTGACGTTGTAGAAGATAACAGGCGATATCATCGGAAGCGTAATGTAGAAGAAGCGCTGTGCGCCGTTCGCCCCGTCTATGGTTGAGGCGTCGTACAGCTCTGTGGGTACGCCCTGGAGTGACGCGAGCAAAATCAACATCGCGTTGCCGACACCCCACAGGCCCAGGAGATTCAGCGCGGGCACGGCCCAGTTGGGGTCGCTCAGCCATCGGGGCCCCTCGATACCTATAGCGCCGAGCATCAGGTTGATCCAGCCCGACTGCGCGTTCAGCACGCCCTGGAAGACCATGACCCCGGCCACAATCGGTATGACTGTTGGTAGGAAGTAGAGCGTTCTGAATAGATTGGCACCCATCAGGTGCCTTGAGTTGACAAGCAGGGCAAAGGAAAGAGGTATCACCAGCCCGATCGGCACAGCTATAATGGCGAACTTCAGGGTGACGCCGAATGACTGGAGAAGCTGCGGATCGCTGAAAAGGCGCCCGTAGTTGTTCAAGCCCACCATGTTGAAGTTGCCGGGGGCGAACTCCTTGGTCGCGCTGTAGTCGGTGAACGATAAGAAGATGGTAGCCACTATGGGCAGCGCCTGAAAGGCCACGAAGCCGATGAGCCAGGGCATCAGGAAGAACCAGCCCCACAAAGTGCGCTGGCGGCCCATAGGCATCGACCGCCTCCTGGGTGCCCCGCGAGCCGACAGCAAGTCCGCAGCTCTCATGGTTGTAACTCCTTACTTCCTACCTCTCCGCGCCCGCATGCTATGCACGTGGCGCGGAGAGGTAAGCAGGACCGACTTGTCCTTCGTTATTCGTTACTGGGCGGGAGCTTCTTTGAAGATAGCGTCCAGTTGCGATTGGAGGTTGTTGATCTCCTTGTCCACATCAAGGTTGGGCGTCTGGTCGAGCAACTTGCGGAACTTGCCGAACAGGTCGTTCGCCTTGATCAGGTTGGGCAGCCAGGACTCGTGGTTGGGCAGGTCTGGGTACTTGAGCATCTCCTGGGCGACGCTCCAGTCTACCTTGTTAGGGGCGACACGCTTATCGAACGCTGCGAAGAAGGCGGGGCGCTCCGACTCGGTTGCCGGCATACCACCGTAGATCTGGTACAGTTCAGGGTCCACGACCATCTTGCTCAAGACCTTGAAGGCCGCGTCCGCGTTCTTGCTCTGCTTCAAGATAGCGAAAGTGTCGCCGTGGAGCTTCGCGGTGATCTTGCCGTTGACGGTGGGCATCACAGCGATGTCCCAGTTCAGCTTCTGGATGTCGAAGCAGCAGGTGTACCAGGAGTGGGTGTGGGCCATCGCGACGTTGCCGGACGAGAACGGGTTGCCCTTGGCGAGCGCCTCGCTCTGCTGGTAGTCGTCGTTAGGCGAGAAGTGCTTGGTCCAGACGCTATCATAATACCACTTCCATGCCGCGCGCCAGTTGTCCGGTATCTTCGCGGTCTTGGGGTCGGACGCCTCGTAGGGGAGGCCGCCACCGAAGAGCGTAGCGATGCCGCGGGCGTCGGTAAACTGCTCGTAGTAGCCGAACTGCGTGATGTTCTTGCCGTCGAAGGCGGGGTCCGTAGCGTCGTTACCGGCGGCGTCCACGGTGAGCTTCTGAGCTAGCTCGGCCATGGTATCTATGTTCCACTCTTTGCCGTTGTACTGCTCGCCTACCTTGTGAGGCGGATAAGGCAGCTTGGCCTCATCGAAGAGGTCCTTGTTGTAGTAGATGAAGCTGGGGAAGAGCGCGAACGGGATACCTACCAGCACGCCCTCGTCCTTGGTGAACTCAAGCAGGGCGGGGTCGTACTTGCTCAGGTCGTAGTTCGCGCCGGCGGCGAGCGCGCCCACGTCAGCCCAGGCACCCTGGAAGCTGGCGCGGCCTGCCTTGCCGACGGGACCAACGATGTCAGGAGCCGAGCCCGCGGCGAGTTGCGCCTTGAGCGTGTCATACGACTCGGGGTTGTGGACGACCTGGAGCGTCAAGCATGCATCGGTCTGCGTTTTGTTGAAGTTGTCCACCCAGGCCTTTTCTTTCGGGATTACGTCCGCGTCCGCGCCCGCACCGAGGCCGACATACCAGGTCAGCTTGGTGGCGCTGGCGGCGCAGCCTTCTCCGCCCGCGAGCACTGTAGGCTGCACGGTGGGAGAGACCGCGGCTACAGGTGCAGCCGTATCGGTGGGCGCGGCAGCCGAGGCGACTGTGTCAGTAGGAGCGGCCGCTACAGGGGCGGTGGTGTCGGTGGGGGCAGCCGCTACTGGGGCCGTCGTATTGGTGGCCGCGGGGACCGCCGTTGCGGCAGGCGTGGTGCCACCGCATGCGGCCAGCAGCGGTAAGAGGACGAGAGTCAGGATAGCCAACCATACGACTCGTGATTTCGACAGTGACATTTTCTTTACCCTCCTTTGGGTCAGAGCACTTCGTAGTTAGTGTTATGGTGCAACCCTTTCCAACCTGGTCTAAGTCGTGCTACCACCTCCTTTGGGCTCGTGAACATGGTAATTTTGGGATCGAAGAAACGCGTGCTGACCACATTCAGATGTAAGTTTTTCGGTACCGCTAGACCGGATGCATGGTGCCCGGCCCGAGTTGGAATACAAGTTCGTGTTTGCTACCTGCTGACGGGGGATCCACTAGATTCTCTTATCACTAACTCAGTGGGAAGGATGACTCGGCGAGGCTGAGGGTGGGGGTGGCTTATCATGTCAATCAAGGTCTCGGCGGCAATCGAGCCCATACGCTGTATCGGCTGGCGGACCGTCGTGAGGGGCGGGTCGGTGCGGGCGGCAAAGGGTATATCGTCGAACCCGGCTATCGCGATGTCGCCCGGCACGCGCAGACCAGCCTCGCGGAGCGCTCTCAACGCGCCCACGGCCATAGCGTCACTGGCTACGAACACGGCATCCGGCCTCACAGGTATCAGCCGCTGCATGGCGACGTAGCCGCCTTCTTCCGTGAAGTCGGCTTCGACCACCAGCGCGGGGTCGAAGGCCACGCCGCGAGCGCGCAGCGCCTGCCGGTAGCCCATAAAGCGGTCCGAGCCTGCTATCATGTTGGCGGGCCCGGCTATCGTGGCGACTCGCCTGTGCCCGATGCGGAGCAGGTAGGAGACCATCTCACGCGCGCTGTTCACGTTATCGACATCGACGTAACTGATGTCATTGTCGGTGGGGAGGCGGCCCACCATGATGAAGGGGAGGCCGCGCCTGCGCATGGCTTCCAGCATCGGGTCGTCCATCAAGGCGGAGGCCAGGATGACGCCGTCGATGAGGCCGCCTTGCAGCACCTGCCGGATCATGCGCCGCTCGTACTCCGGCTCGGCCAGCCAGAGCATGACGGAGTGTTCGTTGGCGTTGCACGCGGAGGAGATACCCTGGATAAGCAGGGGAAAGTAGGGATCGGTGAAGAGGGCAGAGACGCCCATGGGGATGACGAGGCCGAGTATGTTAGTGCGCCCGGCAGCCAGGCTTCGAGCCGCCACGTTGGGCTGGTAATTCAGCCTCTCGGCGACGGACCGCACGCGGGCGCGGGTGTCCTGGTCGACGCTGGGGTGGTCGTTCATGACACGCGAAACCGTGGAGCGCGATACCCCGGCTTGCCTGGCGATTTCCTCTAAAGTGGTGGACATCTGTGACATATCCGATGCAACACTATGGGAGCGCTCTCACAACGCGCTCAATATGGCTGTCTCGCCCCACAGTTAGGCGTAAACGTGGGAGAAGGGCCTGACCTCTTCATGGGAGCGCTCCCATGATAGCACTACGGTCGCCAGTTGTCAATAGGTTTGCCGGCATCTTTTCTGGAGCATTTTTGTGGCGGCTGGGCCACTGGTATACTCCAGGGAGGGCAAATTGGAATGGCACACATGAAAGGAGCAAGCATGTCTTTAGAACCACACGCGGAAGGTCCCGTACTTGAGTTACGGGTCGCGCTTACCACCGCCGACTATGACCGCCTCGTGCGTTTCTACACGGAGGGGTTGGGGCTTGACCCCGCGGCGCTGTGGGCGAACGATGGTGGTAAGGCGGTCCTGTTCGTCATGGGCAGGGCGACCCTTGAGGTCTTCGATGAGCGTCACGCCGAGGCAGTTGACGAAATAGAGGCGGAGAGGCGAGTCAGCGGCCAGGTCCGTTTCGCGCTCAGAGTGCCCAACCTGGACGCTGCGCTGGAGCGTTTGTTGGCGCACGGAGCCACACTCGTGCACGCACCTGTGGTTACCCCGTGGGGCGACCGCAACGTGCGGCTGCAAGACCCGGACGGCATGCAAATTACGCTGTTCGAGGGCACCGATTGAGCACAATCTACGACCCATGACCGATGTAGCATCTGGCGAAGGTGGCTATACTTGCATCGACCAGGCCCGGCCAGAGCGTTGCAAAGAGCGCATGAGCCCCCTGCGAAGGAGGCCCCACATGCCAAGAAACATGCTGCAAACCATCCGGCGCTCTATCCATGCTAGTGGAGAGCGCCTCCAGGAGTGCGCCTGGCACTAAGCAGCTAGAGAATACGGCCAGCATGCGACAGTACCCTTCCATATTGAGGCGGAAGGTGAGTTTGGGTTGCCGGCATGCAAATGTCTAATATCGCTGACTGCGCCAGATGTTGGCGGGCTGTGATACGGCCACGAGCGCGCTCCTGCCCGTGGCTGGCTCTTTCATTTAGAAGTAATGCAGATAAGTTGAGCCACGGGTCTATCCGTGGCTCTTCTTTTTGTTGCTACCTTAAGGAGCACTAATGCCGTTGGCCTCTCTCCTGTCCGAGTACCGCCGGTTGCTCGGCACATACTTCTGGCCCCAGCGTGGCCGCGTAATGCTGCTGGCCTCGCTCCTGCTTGCGAGCGTCGGCTTGCAACTGGTCAACCCGCAAATCATCCGTTACTTCATCGACGCGACGCAGGTGTCACTTCGCTCCGGGAGCGACCTCGCGCCGCTGGTGTACGCCGGTATCGCCTTCATGGTCGTCAGCCTGGTGGGCCGACTGCTCGCCATAGCCACCACTTACCTGAGCATCAACGTCGGCTGGCGCGCCACCAACTCGCTCCGCGCCGCGCTGGCCGAGCACCTGCTCCGGCTCGACATGCCGTTCCACAAGACGCACACGCCCGGTGAATTGATCGAGCGCGTCGATGGCGACGTGAACGAACTGGCCGACTTCTTTGCGCAGTTCGTCATCCGCGTCGTCACCAGCGGCTTGCTTATCTCCGGCGTACTGGTCTTGCTCTTCATAGAGAACTGGCTGGCCGGGGTTGCCCTGGCGCTTTACAGCGCGGCTAGCATCATCGCCATGTCCGCTCTCCAGGGCGTGGGCGTGCGCCGCTGGACTGCCGCCCGGCAGGCAGCAGCCGAACAGTTCGGCTATATAGAGGAGCGCATCTCCGGCGTGGAAGACCTCCAGGGCAGCGGCGCAACGTCCTACGCGCTATCGCGGCTTTTCAGCTTTGCGCGGCGCACGATCAAGACTCGTCGCTCGGCTGAGATGGTCGAATCCTTCAGCTCCGGCATCAGCAGGCTGCTGTTCGGCACCGGCTGGGCATTGGGGTTGGGCATGGGGGCTTATCTCTACTCGCAGCACAGGATCAGCATAGGGGCCGTCTTCCTGATCATCGCCTACATCAGCATGCTGGCGGGGCCGCTTGAGGGCCTGCGCAAGCAAGCGAGCAACCTCCAGCGCTCCACAGCGGGCATAAGCCGCATCGCCGAACTGTTCCGCAAGCAGCCCGGCGTGCGTGCGGACGGACAGCGAATGCTCCCGCCAGGCCCACTCTCTGTCGGGTTCGAAGGAGTCTCCTTTGCCTACGCCGACCAAGGGCCGATGGGTGGCGCGACACAGGAGGGCCTGGTAGACCCGGAGGACGACCCGGACACCGGGCTGGTCTTGCGCGACGTTTCGTTCAGCCTTGCCGCCGGGCGGGTGCTGGGCGTGTTGGGGCGCACCGGCTCGGGCAAGACGACACTCACGCGCCTCCTGTTTCGCCTTTACGACCCCACGAGCGGGGCGGTCAGGCTGGGCAATGTTGATTTACGGGAAGCCGGGCTGGACGACCTGCGCGCTCGCGTCGGTATGGTGACGCAGGACGTGCAGCTATTCAGCGCCAGCCTCCGCGACAACATCACCTTCTTCGACGACAGTGTGGGTGACGAACGGATTACCGCCGCCCTCGACGCTCTGGGCCTGCGTGATTGGCTTGGCGCGATGCCGCAGGGCCTCGACACGCGATTGGCGGCGGGGGGAGCCGGTATGTCGGCGGGCGAAGCGCAGTTGCTTGCTTTCACGCGCCTGTTGCTGAAAGACCCCGGCCTCATCATCCTCGATGAAGCAGCCTCCCGGCTCGACCCGATCACCGAGCAGCGCCTTGAGCGAGCCATAACCCGGCTGTTGCAACTGGAAGGTGGGCATGTCCGCCACAGCCGTACCGCCATCATCATAGCCCACCGCCTGCGTACCGTGCAGCGCGCCGACGATATCCTCGTGCTCGAAGGTGGTCGCGTGGTCGAATATGGCCCACGCCAGAGGCTGGCCTCGGACCCCGGCTCGCGTTTCTACAGCCTGCTGCAGACGGGCCTTGAGGAGGCGCTGGCATGAGCAAGAAAATGACAGCGAACAGCCGCAAAATAAGCACATCTCTTTACAATTGGCGGCAAATCCGTTACGCGCCCTGGCCGTTGATGCTGCTGATTGCCTGCGATGTACTGTTTTTTGGCGCGCGTGTAGTGCCAGGATTGATCGAGAAAGCAGCCTTCGACAGGCTCACAAATGCCGCGCCGGTGCAGTTCGACATCCCGGCGCTGATCGTCCTCTACATCTCGGTCGAGCTTGGGAGGGCGGTCGCCTACCTGGGCAGCGCGTGGGGCGGTTGGACGTTCCGTGGGCTGGTAGGCACGCTGGTACAGCGCAACCTGTTCGCCGCGGCTCTGCGCCGCCCGGGAGCACTTGCCCCGCCTGTCTCGTCTGGCGAGGCGGTCAATCGCTACCGGGACGACGTAGCTGAGACCGCCGACTTCCCAACCTGGCTCGGCACAAATTTCGGATATCTCACATCGTTCTTCATCGCCGTAGCCATCATGGTGAGCATCAACCTGACGATCACGCTGGTCATCTTCCTGCCGCTGGTCGTCACAATCGTGTCGAGCTACGTCGCCTGGGCGCGCTTGCGGGTTGCCTGGTACACCGCCGGGCAAACAAGCGACGCGGTAACGGGCTTCTTGGCCGAGCTTTTCGGCTCCGTCCAGGCGGTCAAAGTCGCCAACGCCGAGGGCAAGGTGATCACCCACTTCGCAGCGCTGAACGACCACCGGCGCAAAGCCAAAGTGCGCGTGGGCGCTATCCAGGCGGTTATCCAGGCTTTCCAGGGCGGCTCCATCGACTTCGGCATAGGGATCATCTTGCTGCTGGCGGGGCAGGCTATGTCGGCGGGCAGCTTCACGGTGGGTGATTTCGCCCTTTTCGCCTACTATCTCGTCTTCGCCACCGACCTGCCCGCGCTCGTCGGCAACTTCATTGGCGACTACCAGGCGCAAGAGGTTTCGCTCGACCGCATGGTGGCGCTGGTGCCTGACGAATCGCCCTGGGTCTTGCTCGAATACCACCCGGTCTACCCCAACGGCGGCGAAACTCTCGCGCCTGCCGCTATCGCCTCGCCAGTCGACCAGCTTTCCATACTGGAGGTGCGTGGGCTGACTTACCGGCATGCAGGCTCAACGAACGGCATCCGCGAGGCCAACTTGAGCATAGCGGCCGGTTCGTTTACTGTGATAACGGGGCGCGTAGGCTCGGGCAAGACGACGCTGCTGCGCGCCCTGCTTGGCCTGCTGCCTAGCCATTCAGGCACGATAAGCTGGAACGGCGAGCCGGTGGCGGACCCCGCCGGTTTCTTCGTGCCACCACGCTGCGCCTACACGCCCCAGGTGCCGCGCCTGTTCAGCGAAACGTTGCGCGAGAACATCTTGCTCGGCCGGCAGGAAGATGCAGCCGCGCTAGTCGAAGCCATCCACCGAGCCGTGCTCGAACCCGACGTGGCTGCGCTGGAAAAGGGTCTCGATACACTGGTAGGGCCGCGCGGCGTCCGGCTGTCGGGAGGCCAGGTCCAGCGGGCTGCCGCGGCGCGTATGCTGGTGCGGCGGCCCGCGTTGCTGGTTTGCGATGACCTTTCGAGCGCGCTGGATGTCGAAACCGAGAAGGCGCTGTGGGAGCGCGTGCTGGGCAACTCGGGTGATACTAACAGTGCCGCACCAACCGTACTGGTGGTGTCGCATCGTCGCGCCGCCTTGCGCCGTGCGGATCAGATCATCGTGCTCAAAGACGGCGTCATGTCCGCGACCGGCACGCTAGACGAACTACTGGCCACCAGCGATGAGATGCGCCGTCTCTGGGAAGGCGACATAGGCGATGAAGGCCGCTAATGTCGCGGAACTGCCTCGCATATCATGCATCCATGCGCAGTTCCTCAAGGTCGAGGTCGCGCTCGATCTGCCGCCACACCGTGTCCTCTATCTCTCCACTCTCTTTCAGGTCCAGGACCGCTCTACGTTCGGCACCGAGCACCGCACGGCGTATGAGGTGGTGTTCGAGTAGTTCCTGCTCCTCATCAGCAGAAGACGCTCCGTTGCCATCGGTCCCTTCGGTGCCGTCTTCTGCAGAGCCGAAGTGACTCACTCGGTGGCCGTACTGCGCTTGCAGGGCATCGAGCAGTGGAAGGTGCCCCGGCCACTCGACCCTGAGTTGCTCAATACGTAAGAGGGCTGCCTCGGTCGCGCTCCTCCTGGCATGCAGGTCCTGCTGTGCGGTGATGCTGTTGTCGGCGGCCAGCCCCAGGGCGCGGATGACCAATGGCAGGGAGAGTCCCTGGCCCACGAGAGTCGCGAGAATCACAAAGAAGGTAAGGAAGACCAAGAGACTCCGCTCCGGCGTCCCTTCGGGCAAGGACAGGACGACCGCCAGCGATACGACCCCTCGCATCCCGGCCCACCCGACAACCAACGTCTCCCTCCAATGTGGCCGAGCAGCGGCTACCTGTGGTTCGCACGGCTCGGAGGCATGCTGCGCGGCGCGGCGGTAAAAGGATATCCAGGCTGACCATACGAACCGCGTCAACCTCTTCACCAGGTATACGTCCAGGAAGACCCATGCCAGGCGTACCACTATAACCGTGAGGCTCAGGACCAAGCCCAGCCCGATGAGCGAAAACATGGAACGGCCCGCGAGCGCCGGTAGTATAGCGGAGAGTTGCAGCCCGATGAGGATGAAGACCAGGCCATTCAAGATGAAGACTAACATGTCCCACACGGCACGGGCGCTGATACGTTCTTCGGAACCCCACATGTAAGGAGAGCGCGGCCCCAGGTACAAACCGGCTGCCACTGTGGCAAGGATGCCCGATAGCCCCAGGCCCTCGGCGGGTAGGTAAGCCGCGAACGGGGTGAGTAACGAGAGGGTAATCTCCACGGGCGGATCGTTGAGGCGGCGTAACAGCCACACCCCAAACATGCCTACCCCTAGCCCCACCAGCATCCCCCCAGCGCCGACCACCACTACCTGTATGCTCGCACCGCCCGCTGAAAACGCCACCGCGGTGGCAGCCAGCGCCGCCCGGTAGGCCACCAGGGCCGTCGCGTCGTTGATAAGGCTCTCCACCTCAAGTAGGGTCACGATCCGGCGGGGCACCCCGAGACCGCGGAAGACAGCTGCCGCGGCTACGGCATCGGGAGGGGATACGATAGCCCCAAAGGCGAACGCTATGGGCCACCCAACCTGGGGTACTAACCAGTGGAGAACCACCGCTACTACTAC
This sequence comes from Chloroflexia bacterium, assembly GCA_034667185.1. Classification (GTDB taxonomy): domain Bacteria; phylum Chloroflexota; class Chloroflexia; order QHBQ01; family JADMIH01; genus JADMIH01. Next base: position 13,618 of record JAXDKH010000351.1, read on the forward strand.
AGTGGTTATGAGCACCAGGACCACGGCCAGCGATAGGATCGGCTGGAGTAATGCTCGGAAATCGCGTACCGAGGTGAAGAACGCAGCCCGAAAGACCAGGGGCGGCAGGAAGAGCAAGAAAACCAGCTCAGGCGTGATCTGGATATGAGGCATGCCTGGAATCAGCGCCAGGACAAGCCCGCCCACCACCAGCATGATCGGGTACGGCACCCGCAGAGCTTTTGCGGCTGGGGTGAGCACCGTGACCACTACCATCAACAGTAGCACCAGCTCTATCTCGTTCATCGCATTCTTGCCAGGACTAACCCGATCCGTGGAAGCGAGCTTCTACGACCCCGAGGCATTTCGCCGGACGCGTTGGGATTCTCTAACGGGTGCTTGTCGCTACGCGTCGGGCTCTTTGTCCGCATCCTCTTCCGCTTGCTCGCCATGCTCAACTATGTCGCCCTCTTTGAAGAGGATATCCTGCATAGCGACTCGCCACTTCGGCTTGCGACGTAGCAGGAACTCCAGGTCCATACCGAAGTGCTTGAACTCCTCCTGTTGAGCGTTGCGCATAATGGCCCGAGCCTCCTTGTCCTTTTCGAGCGATATGCGCTGCTCGTACCAGCCGATTGCCTCGGCCTCTTCGATAAGCGAGGTAATCATGCGCGCGAAGGTGCGTACTTTCGCCGTCAGTTCGCCGGCAGGTTCGTGATACTGTTCGAATCCCATTGCTTTTCTCCTCCTCTATTGAGTGTGTAGACGCTCATTGTTAGTTATTGCTATGATTTGCTTGAATATACAACAATTAGGCCTTTTAGTGTCACGTAGGGCGCATGGCAGGGCGGTCCCGGTCACCGTATATGAGCGGCGATCAAGAGTGGTCGGTGAACAGCCCTTGTGAGAACATGCGCTCACAACTGGCGGTTCCTATGTCAGCGACTACGCACCCCGTATATACTGGAGCAGGTAGGTATATCGACCTGTGCAACCTCAGTCAGCCGGGCGAACTAGGGCTTGGAGTATGTGTGGTCGAACGCCCCGGTCTCACCGTGCAGGAGGACGACCGTGGGCCGCTCCCGCATCGCTGGCCCGTCGGGAACGAGTGCCGGCCCGTCGACGTCGAACCCCAACGACGTTCCGTCGACGCTCACGCGCATCGCACGATTGTCCGCTGCGGCGGACGACCGGGTCAACAGATGCGGGAGTGTGCGTCAAGATAACGAAGCCCGGCCGACCGGCCGGGCTTCGTTGTGCTGTGCTGCGACGTGCCTCTAGCGGAACCGCACGACGCGATCGTGCCAGCTGTGGGTCGCCTACCGTCGTTGCGCCCGCGTCAGAGTCGGCGGTTTGATCTTGGCCTCCGGCTCCTAATGAGCGCGCCCATACCTATGGATAGCATTCCAAAGGCAAACATAACTGTCAGGAAACTCTCATTGTTGTCACCGGTTCTTGGCATTCCAGGTTGCCCGCCACCCTGAGCCTCCAACTGTGGTGGGACGCGGACGTGCGTCGCCTGCTCGTAGTCGTAGGCGAGGCCGAGCAGCTTCGGTTCGCCCCAGCGGGGGCCGATGAAGGCGATCCCGAGCGGCAGTCCCTGGTAGTAGCCCGCCGGAACCGTGATACCGGGATAGCCAGACACCGCAGCTGCCGTAGACGAGCCGACGAAGTACTCGAAGTGGCCGTTGAGATCGCCCTCCTCCGGGTTGTCGTTCGTCGTCCAGGCAGGCCCGTTGGTGAGCCCGATGATCGCGTCGAGGTGGTTCGCGGACATGACCGAATCGATCGCAGCCTGAACGGGCGGGGTCGTCGCGGTTCGCAGCGCGGCGCAATCGGAGTCACGGCCGTTCGTCGCCTGGGCAGCCTCGAAGACGGCGTCGTTCCACGGGCCTTCGAGGTTCGGATGGGCCTTATCGAACGCGATCAGGTCGGCGAGCGTTTGCGGGTACGGCTGGCCCGTCTTCGGGTTCGTGCCGTGGACGTAGGTGTGGAGGTACGTCGCGATGTCCGTCTTGAACTCGCACAGGAGCGCCGGGAACTCGTTTTCGGTCGCCGAGAGGTCGATGTCGGCCGGGTCGACGACCGTCGCACCTTGCGCCTTGAGCGCAGCGATGACGTTGTCGAGAATCGGCTCGACGATCGGGCCCACCAGCGTCTGGCTGTAGGTGCCGGTGCGCCAGACGCCGATGCGAGCGCCCTCGAGCGCTTTGTCGTTCAGGAACTGCGTGTAGTCGGTGGAGGCGTGGCCGACCTGAGCGGCGGTCGCGGCATCCTTCGGATCGACGCCGGTCACTGCGCCGAGGAGAACCGCAGCGTCGGTGACGTTGCGGGCGATCGGGCCTGCCGTGTCCTGGTCGGCGCTGATCGGGACGACGCCTGCCCGGCTCCACAACCCGAGCGTCGGCTTGATCCCCACGACGCCGTTCGCGCCGGAGGGGCAGACGATCGAGCCGTCCGTCTCGGTACCGACGGCCGCGACCGCGAGATCGGTGGCAGCGACGACGCCCGAGCCCGAGCTCGAGCCGCACGGGTTGCGATCAAGGGCGTAGGGCATGTTCGTCTGGCCGCCTATGCCGCTCCAGCCGCTCGACGACGGTCCGGAACGGAAGTTGGCCCACTCGGACAGGTTCGCCTTGGCGATGATGATCGCGCCGGCGGCCTTCAGTTGCTTCGCGATGAACGCGTCGTCAGGCGTGCTGCCGGCGAGCGCCCAGGAGCCGGCTGTCGTTGGCATGCCGGTGGTGTTGATGTTGTCTTTCACGATGATCGGAATCCCGAGCAGTGGGCGCTGGTCGCCCTGTTGCCGCGCCTCGTCGGCCGCTCGTGCGTCGGCGAGCGCCGTCGAACTGACGGTGATCACCGCGTGCAGCGCTGGATTGAACTGGCGGATCCGCTGGAGATAGAAGTTCGTCAGATCGACGGCGTTGATCCGGTGCGCGTTCATCAACGCCTGGAGCTGCGGGATCGTCGTCGCGTCAACGTCGATTCCAGAGACCTCGGTGTTCGTCAGGTTCGCCGCGAAGCCGCCCGGCGCCGCGGTGCCGGCCAGCCCTAGCAGGAGGGCTAGAAGGGTCGTCAGAAGGAGCGAGGGTCGAAGACGTCTATTCATCGCGTGTCCTCCAAGGATCCGATGTGGTGAATGCTGGTACCACAGCGCCGGGCTGAGATCGGGCCGATTCTATAACCGTCCCGCCGGCACCTTAATGGCGCGGATTATATCATATATAACCTAATAGGGTCAATAGGTTTGGCAGCGAGTGCCGAGGGCACTTTTGGTACCTGACCAACGGAGTCTTGGTTCTCTTGTTTCCCCGCATACACCGACGGCGAGCACGAGGGAAACTATCAATATTCTCATGGTAGAACAGGCACAGTAGTCACCAGTACCATGCTACAAACTTGCGGAAGGGAGCGTGCCGCCCCTCCTCACCGTTCAATGTGTCCACATGAAATCCTGAACAATCGCTGCGCTAAAACTCAGGTGTTTCCAAGCCAAGAACGCCCAGCATGAGGGCAAGCTCCCAGCATGACACAGGTCGGGGTCGAGCATCCCTTTGCCAGGCTCCCATTCCCGCAAACTGCGTTTCAGGCCACCGGCGTATATACTGGGACCAATAGAGTAAAATGGTCAACCAAGCCGGTGAGAGGACAGCTCCCCAGTGACGAACAGAAAAAGAATCGCCATAGTAGGCGCAGGCCACAACGCCCTCGTCTGCGCCTGCTATCTTGCTAAAGCGGGCCACGAAGTGACCGTGTTCGAGCGGCGTTCCCGTCCCGGCGGGGCAGTAAATACCGAGGAGATGTGGTGGGAGCCGTGCGAGGCTCACAGGGGGATGGGCGGCAACTCCATGCCTGATATGGCGTGCGAGAGCTGTGTCAACCATAAGTACCAGGTGGACACCTGCTCGGTGATGCACATCCTCATCCACAAGACGCCCGTAATTGAAGAACTGGGGCTGCACCGCTTCGGCCTCGAATACATGCAGATGGACCCCTGGGGTTTCGCGCCCTTCCCGGATGGGTCCCATATCCTCTTCTACAAGGACCTCGACCGCACCTGCCAGTCTATCGCCGCCATCTCGGAACCTGATGCCGAACGTTACCGGGCCTTCGTGCAGAAGTGGCACAAGTTCAACCGGCAGGTGTTCGATGTGTTCGCGCAGTCGCCCTCCCCAGGCGCTATGTTCGGGGGCATAGCGAGGCGCACCGCGATTGCACAGATGCGGGGCGAGCACGACCCTTCCATGACAGGGGCTGAACTGCTGCGCCAGGTGCTCGGCAGCTACGACAAAATGCTGGTTGAGACGTTTGAGAGTCCCCAGGTCATGTCGGCGGTCGGCTGGATGGCGGCGCAGAGTGGCCCTCCACCGTCTGAGGTGGGCGCGGGCGCGCTGGCGGGCGCTCACAGCCTCTACCACGACGTAGGCGCGACCCGGCCCAGGGGAGGCTCCGGCATGCTCTCCCAGGCGCTGGCCCGCTGCCTTGAGCATCATGGCGGTACTGTCGGCTGCAACGCCCCGGTGAAGAGGGTGCTATTGGGCGCAGGTGGCAGGGTGCGCGGAGTGGAGCTTGAGGATGGCGAGCGCGTAGGGGCTGACCTGGTGGTGTCGGGGGCGCACGTGCAGACCACTCTCCTGGGCTTGGTTGGGAGGGAGCACCTGCCGGGTAAACTGGCCGCCAAGCTGGAGTCGCTACGCGTGGGCGACGGCATTGGTATGACGCTGCGCTGCGCCATTGACGAACTGCCCACATACACGGCTTACGCGCCCTCGCAGCAGGGGCATGCCGACTGCCACCATGCCATGCAGCTTATTTGTCCCAGCCTGGACTATCTGCAACGAGCCTACGATGACGCCAAACGCGGCTATCCCGCCCGCCAACCCGCACTTGTGGCTATGACCCCCTCTTCGGTAGACCCCACCATCGTGCCTCCAGGCAAGCACTCCCTGTACATATGGGCTCAGTACCACCCCTACAAGTTGGCGGGCGGGGAGAGTTGGGATGCCATACGCGAACGGGAGGCGAATCGCCTGCTGGCTACGTTAGCCGAGTATGCGCCCAACATGCCGACGGACGTGCGGGAGGTGGCCCACCACTACATACAGACGCCCCTAGACCTGGAGCGCAACGTGGGGCTGCTCCGAGGCAACATCATGCACATCGACATGTCGCTCGACCAGATGTTCATGTTCCGTCCTCTGCCTGAGCTTGCTTACTATAGGACACCCATAGGTGGCCTGTACCTCACGGGGGCCAGCACTCACCCTGGAGGCGGGGTGTCGGGCGCGTCTGGACGGAACGCGGCACATGCGGTGCTGTTGGACCTGGCGGAGAAGAGGCGGAGTTGGCGTGGGGCGGCCCTGGCGGGGGCGGGGTTGTTGGCGGTCGGCGTGTTGGCGGGACGTCGCAAGGCTGGCAAGAGCCGGCTGGTCTAACTGTTGCTATGCATAGCGGCTATAATAGAAGTGAACATCATGAGGGGCGGCCCGCTATTCAACCGCCTTCAAATCAGAAAAGCTACATATAAGGAAAAGAACCGGATATGCTAATCCAACATACTACACAGGACTCCCTCTCCCCCGCGCAGGCGTCAGAGGCCACGGAGCCAATCGACCCTGCGCGCTATGCCACCTCGGCTCGACTGCTGATGCCTAATGCGCTCGTGGGCATGTCTTTCTCGGGGAGTACGGCGACCGAGCACCGCGTGACGCTCGATGTGGACCCGGAGTTCGGCGGGGCCAATGCGGGGCCGGAGCCTCTGGATTTGCTGTTGCTCTCGCTCGGTTCATGCACGGGCATGGACGTTATCTCGATCCTGCGCAAGAAGCGTCAGGTTGTGTCTCACTACAGCATCAACGTGTTCGCCAACCAGTCGCAGGAGCACCCGAAGGTATTCACCGATGTGCTGGTGGAGCACGTCCTGGAGGGGGAGAACATAGACCCCAGGGCAGTGGCCCGCGCCCTGGAACTCTCAATCACCAAGTACTGCCCCGTCCACGCTATGCTCTCCCGCGCCGTCAAAATAGAACACGTCTACCGCATCCTCGACAGTAATCCCGCTTCTTAAAAGACGGAAACGCCAAGACGCAAAGAACGCAGAGGCCGCGCAAAGGAGATGATGGTTTGGTTGGGCGTAGGGGCACGATGCATCGTGTCCGTGGTGGTCAAACTACTCTGCTAAACACGTAGACACCAAAGCTCCACCCTGTCATCCTGAGCGTAGCGAAGGATCAGTAGCCCATGTTTGACTCT
>JAXDKH010000352.1:0-7212 GCA_034667185.1 Chloroflexia bacterium
ATTCTTCACTGCGTTCAGAATGACAATAAGAGGCTTTGGGTGCTGATCTCGTCACCTACCCCACTTTGCCTCCGCCCTGCCGCTACTGGTAGCCGAAATGGAAGGGATGTGGAGAATGAATTGGAAAACGAGCCAGAAAATCTAAGAGCCTGTCTGAAAAGTCGAGGGAATGGGCTGCTCAACCGCTGGAACTGGCCCAAATAGGTTGGAAATGCCCGTCAGCATAGAGCAATGGTCTTCCACAGGCGGCTCGCCGCACTACTGAGCCTACTTTTCAGACAGGCTCTTAGTTCCGACGCCGATGCAATAGCTTTTCAGCTAACCACCATAAGATTGTAATGAACGCGAGAAGGGGCAGAAACGCAACGAACTTGCGCTGATGAGATGTCCGCGCCAGTTCCACATGGCGCTCTAAGAATGGCGAGTGCTCCATACGAGATGGTGGCTGTGTTATATTCTGCCCCGACGCAGCGCTGCTGTCGATGTGAGCATGCATACGTCTATCAACTCGAAAGCGGTCAGCAATTAATTGAACCTGACGGATTAGCATTATTCCGAAGGCAAAATACAGAGTACCTATGATAAAATCCAGCGCGGTTGGGACGTTAGTCGTGGTCGGTAGCACGACCTGCTTTAGTGCGACAATCCCAAAGAATACAGCGGCACCCCCTTGCACGAAAGTGCCAAGAGAATCGACGAAGCCGAGCAATAGTATAAAGAAGAGCACGATACCTATGATGGCCGGAACAAAAACACGAAGGAACAGATTACGCTGGAAAGACAGTTCAAGCAGGGTAGTTGGTCCGGCGGGATGAACCAGTATGCTAGGAGTGTAGGTTAGGTTACTAAAACTGCTTGTTATCTCCCAAGCTTCAGTCTTATTTATATTAACTATCATGTTCACATATGTATTCCCTTCAGCTATCTGTTGGCTATATCTCATGAGTTCGTACTTCAACTCTACACGGAACCTCACTCGAAAATCATCAAACGGGTACGAGAAGCGATTACTACATGGGCCCAAACAATCGGGGTAAACCTCTGGTTGATGCTCTAGAGTTGCAGAAGCTATCCGGTTTGGATCGGGAAATATATCGAAACAAAGTGGACTGCTCCAGATGAGTGAAAGATCAGACCCACCATCTTCCAACTCCTGTATGAGGTATATATCGCTTATGCACGCTCTATTCGCGCCCGTTGACGAAATCGCAGCGCTCGGCCATAACTGAATATCAGTCACGGTAAGTTTGAATCGGTCTTGCGTGTCAAACAGCGGAGCTTCTCCATTCAAGTGGACCCTAAAGCGTGGCTCCCATTCATGGGATAAATCGGAAACCTCTCTATACCCTGATTCGCTGCGAGGAGACCAAAGCATAAAGAGAACAACAAGTGCATAGGACAGGGCCGCACTCGTAATCCAGAAAAATCTGCTTCTTAGCGAGATCAGCAAGGTTTCAGACTTTCTCATCTCCGGTTCCATATTCTGTCGTAGCTGTGAGCAGTTAAATAGCTGCCCGCTCAAAGTTGAGGACTAACAGCCGTTCAAATAGCTGCTCATCTCCCTATGCCTGTCTGAAAACTCAATACCCACCTAACGCACCTCAGCTTCAGCAGCAGGGCGGGACGCACGAATCGACTTTTCAGACGATTTCTAAGGTTGCTGCCCCGCCTCCTGGATGTACTGCCGCGCCTGGTCAGCCAGCGCCGAAGTGGGGTCGAGGGAAATGACTTGCCGCCATTCGACCACGGCACGGTCGGTCTGCGGGGGTTCTAGTTTGCTCAGGGACAAACCGAGCAGGAGATGCAACTCGGGGCTTTTTGGCTGTAGGGTAAGGGCCTGCTGTAGCGTCGCCACCGCCTCGGGGAACTTGTTCTGGCGAATATAGGAGCCTGCCAGCTTTACTAGCACCTCTACGTTATGGGGGTCCAGCTTGACGGCAGCCTCAAACGCGGTCTGCGCCTGCGGATATTGGCCCATCTCGTAGTACAGGTTTGCGAGATCGAGCATGCAGTCGCGGTTGTTGGGGTTATTCGCTACGCAGGCTTGCAGGTCCGCCAGTTGCTGGATCGAGGCGTCGGGTTCGGCGGAGGCGGTGGGTGTAGGTGCGGCTGCGCTGGTGGCAGGCATGCCCCGCCCGGTTACGTTGTCGTAGACCTGGGTGATAATCATCACCAGGAACACCCAGAACATGCCAAGCACGAGTATACGCTTGCCCAGCGGGCTCATTCAGCGTCTCTTTTTCTAGCCACGTCAGGTACCTTCCTGGCCGAGACCTGTATGGTCAGGGCTGCCCTTTCGCTTGCCTCGGTGATCAGCTGGTTCAGCCTCTCGATCTCGGAGGCGACCTCTGTCACCTCGTCGTTGATGCTGCGGATGTGCTCGCGCTGCCTGGGCTGGAAGTCGTGTATGTCCGCGCCGTCCGGCTCCCCTTCCGACATGTAAGCGAGCCGCGACGAAAGCTCTTTCTGCCGCGTCTCAAGTTCTGCCAATTGGGAGCGCGCCTCCGACACCCGCTTGGTGAGCACCAGCACCTCAAGCTCCAGGTTCGCTTTGTCCGCGATCAGGCCCAGGTGCCCTTCTGTTTGCGTAACTTCATCCAGCTTCCCCTGCACCTCTGACATGAGAGCAAGAGCGTTCGATACGTCACCATCCCTGTATACGACGAAATCTACTATTCTCGCCAGTTGCGACCTGTACTGTCCCTCGATTTCCTTCAACTGCTCCTTCTTCGACTGGATGTCCGCAAGCAGAAGCCGAAGCATGCCTATTCGCTTGCCCAATTCTTGCACGTGGACCTCCCCTTGCCAGTACCGAGTACCGAGTAACGAGTTCCGAGTGGTATTTTGGTTGCTCGGAACTCGGTACTCGGTACTCGGAACCTTCTTACTAGCCTTCCAGTTTCCTCTTGAGCCGGGTCATATCGCCCGACAACAGGCTGCCCATGAGGCCATTCAGAAACAGGTCAGGCACGCTCGGCACGTCGAGCAGGAGCGACACGTGGGTACCCGTGCCCAGCCCGTCGGATTCCAGCTTCATGGATAGCAACGCACGCGGCTCGCCCTCGATGCTGAACGTGACCAGGCTATCACTCAGCAGGCGGGCCAGGCGCAAGGTGACTACGCTGCGCCTGCCCAGGAAGTTGGTCTCGGCACGCCAGAGGCTGCCCTCTTGTGCCTGCCCGTCCGGCCCCGAAACGATGCGGGTGATCGAGCTTATGTAGCTGGGAGCGTTCCGTGGGTTGGAGATGTAACGGAATACAGTCTCCACCGGAACGTCAATGTTGGTCTGCCGAGTCAACCGGCCCAATGTATGGACCTCCATGTGTAATTGTTGGTTAATCTAGACTTCAACCTCTGTGGGCGTGCCTTCGTCTGCGGCTGCCTTGCGCTTGCCCCTCGTATCGCCCCTGCCCTGCATGTTGTAGAGCTTGATTACCTCCTCCACTGACGTGGCGTCTTCGGGCTTGCGTTCGGGGCGCTCCTTAATTATACGTGGGAAGCGCAGCGCGTACCCAGGACCGGAGTCGGCGCGGCCCGCGGGGTGCATCTGCGACCGGCTCACTTCGTCGGCCTGCAACTCCACCACCAGCCTTGGTACAACCCAAATATCGGGCATTATCACCGAAATCACTCGGGGGTCGGGGTGCTCGATCCTATCAGCGTCCAACCGGCGGCAGAGGTCGCGCCAACCTTCATCGGAGAGGCCGCTGGCGACCCTGGTAACGGTCGGAAGCGTATCGTTGGCCTTGTCGTACACGGAAACGAGCAACGAGCCAATTCCCCACGATGCCCGCCGGCCCTTACCGTAGTAATAGCCAACGATAGCGCAGTCCACGGTGTCGCGCATCTGGGTCTGGTAGGACCGCTTCATCTTGATCCAGTTGAAGCCGCGCTTTCCGGCCTCGTATGTGCCGTCCAGCCGCTTGGCGACGATCCCCTCCAGCCCTTCCTCAAGAGAGTCTTCGTAGAATATAACAATCTGTTCCGGGTCGTCGGTGAGCAGCATCGTTGAGACCTGCAACCCTCCGAGGCCATCGATAGGCCTTATTGCCTCTGTGAGGGCGGCCCGTCGCTCGGTGTAAGGGGCGCGGGTGAGATCGCGGTCATCGAGCAGCAGCAGGTCGAAAGCTAGCAGCCTCAGGGGCAGGGTGGTGCTCATCTCCTCGATGTTGTGGATGCGGCGGCGCTGGGACGTGACCTGGAACGGCTGGTACCGGCCAGTATCCGGCTCGTAGGCCAGGGCCTCCCCCTCCAGGATCGCGTCCCTGGCGGCGATCTGAGCGTGCACGGCCGCTACCACGTCCGGGAACATGCCGCTGAGGTCCTCCAGGCCGCGAGAGAAAATAGCGACCTCGTCACCCTTCTTGTGCACCTGCATCCTGAACCCGTCATACTTGGGCTCCACCGCGCACTTGCCCAACCTGGCGAGAATTTCCTCCGCGCTGTCGGCTCTCTCCGCGAGTGCCATCCTGACGGGATTACCCACCTTCACGTGGATACCCTCAAGCCCCTCAAGACCGGAGCTATACAGGGTGCGTGCCACAAGTCCGAGATCGCTGGAAAGATTGTAGGCGCGTTCGATACTGGGCCGTGCCGACTTGTCGCCTGCCCTGGCAACCGAGAGTGCATCCATCAATGTGGGATCGCCTACGCCCACGCGCAGCCTGCCAACGATGATGCGGGCCACATGCTTGGCCTCCAAGGGCTGCAAGCGGGCGAACAGTTCGGCCAGCAGAGTAACCTTGGCTTCCTGGCTGCCAGACCCAACAGCCTCAGTGATGCGCGTGAGGTGGCTATACACCTCCTGCAGAGGCACTCCTTCCGCGCCCGTGTTACTGTCCAGAGGCATCTGCACTGCCCCGTTCTGCGCGAACTCCTGGGCCACCAGGCCGACGTCCCCAAGTTGTTTGAAGCGGGCGGCCACGACCTCGGGAGCGGCACCGTACGCCTGGGCAACCGACCGGAAAACAAGGCGCTCGTTCATGCCGAACTCTTTCTGGATGAAGTCGGGCAATAGGCGTCCCTGGCTGAGGTAGACCAGTTGGGCAATGTCGTCGGGTCCGGCCTGCCCCAGCAGCTCGGCCAGCATAGCGATCATCTGGGTACGCCCGCTTACCGGCTCAAGCGCTTCTAGCGTGGCCGCGAGCGTGCCGAAAGGCATAGTCATATCGGGTGGGAACTCCTGGAAAAGGTTATCACAAGCCGTGGGAGGCCTACAGCGCGATTATATAACGCCGCACGAGGGAAGGCAAATGAGCACGGGGAGGCACCGTGCGCCCCGGCCTGGCTTCTTAGGCGCGTAGGGAGTCGAGTAGCAGCCGCGTGTCGTCGTCCTGGGGCCAGAATTGAAGGATCATAAAGCGGGGGTTCTTGAGCAGCACGTCACCTCTACCCATCAGGTGGTATATATTCCCGTGGGGGTCTATGAAGGTTACTTCCTGGCTGAGCAAGTAGGTGGGTAGCACCGCGAGGTCATTATTCTCAAAATTCTCCCACACTGCCCTACCTACCGGGAACCTCTTGATGTAACGTTCAACTGCCAAATACCAGCTATCGAATTGCTGGTCCGCGAAGTAGGTACGAAAAGTAGCCACGCGGCGGGCAAAGTGATAGACTCTCTCTTCGTCGACGGACCTTGAATAGAGTGGCTGCTCAGGTTCAAGATACGCCGCCAAGGTATGCACGTTCACGCTCCGCCGGTACTCATCCTCCGTAAGCCCGTACATGCGGCGGGCCAACCCGTTCATGTACCGCCTGTACCACCTGTCATCGACAAGAATGGTCGGGTACGGGGAGACTTCCAGTTCTACAGCGATCTCCGCTACCTTTGACTGCATCTCCTCGTCGGAGAGGGGCGGCACCTCAACGCGGAACACGGCCTCTCGTTCCGCCGGGGTCGCCTGGAGAGCGTCAAGCAGTCGGTAGACCGTTTCGGGCTTGGGTTTCGAGCGACCAGCGCCTCCGCGTTCGAGCCTGTTCAGGAAGGCCGCGTCAACGTTGGCAAGGCGTGCCAGCGCCTTCTGTTGCAGCCCACGACGAAGTCGTAGCTGCTTAATGCGCCAGCCCAGGTCGGTGGATCTATTACTATCCTGTTGCAGTTGGTCAGACAACAGTAGCCTCTTTGTGGAGCCAGGTATTGCTGTGATGGTGCCCTTCTTCGCGCCGAGAAAGTCTCAGCCAGATAGCCGGACTTGCCCAACACAAGCGGACACACTTGCAACACAGCCCTATCCATAGAGAGCCTTGCAAGCAGTCACAATGCAATCAAAGAAGGTGCCAGTAGGTCCAGGGCAAGATCGGTCAGCCGGTGTGAGCACCGAGCACCCTCCTGCACAAATAGCGGCTCTCCACCTCTAGGGCAGTGCGGGAATTGGCGCTAGTATATACCATAAGTTGAACTTAATCAACGCCTGGATGAACTTATTGCTAGCAAATATATTTGCTTTTGACTTATATGTGGTAGTAAGCGGGGTAGTCTGCCCTATTGTGCGGCAGGATTGTGACCGTTCGCGAGGGAGGTGCTGCCGGGCAGTCGTTCGCGTTCTATAACCGACCAAACGTGATCGGCGAGCCAGCGATAGCCCTCACTGCTTGGATGGAAGCTGTCGGTCGAAACGAGTCCTGGCTGCGTAAGCACCTGGGCGCTGCCGGGAAAGACGTCCACAAGGGTGACGCGGTCGCCGTAAGTAGCAGCGGCCTGCGACATAGCGGCGTTCCACTGGCGAATACCGCCACGAATCAACTCGCGGCGCGTATCGTCCGGTCCGGGGACCAGCAAGGAGAGGTCCGGGAGATTGAGCAAGACGATGTGCGCGTCGGTGTCCTGCGTGAGGCGGTCGAGGGCTGAATGGAGGTCGCGGGTGTAGATAGTTAGGGGAATGCCGCGGGTAGCATCGTTGACGCAGTTCCAGATTGTTATCAGGTCGGGCTTAGCTGCCACCGCCTGCGGCACCTCGACCTTGTTCGCCTCGTTCAGGGTGATACCGTTGCGGCCCAGCTTCACCAGGCGCGTATTTGCAGGGAGATAACGCGCCAGTAGCTCGACCCAGCTTTCGGAAGAAGGGTCCCTCGCGCCCACGCCGATAACGTCCGAAGCCCCTATGGCCGCATAGACGAAGGGTTCTGGCACCTGCTCCTGCACCTGCACCTGCTCTCCGCCGTCCTCGATTTGCACTTCCTGGGCGATGGGCACAGGAGTCCGTACCGCCCACC